>DBTY01000021.1 GCA_002307295.1 Ignavibacteriales bacterium UBA1304 | reverse complement strand
GACAACGAATGGGGTTATTCAAACCGCGTTGTTGACTTACTATTAAAAATTGGCAAATAAATTCTGAATGGATGTATTTCAAAGAGACGCAGTGTAATCAATGCTGCGTCTTTTTTTTTGATTTACTTTAGTAATTTTATATATATAACTAATTAATTAATTTTGTAAATCTTTAAAGAAAGATTAGGATATCAAAATGAGCAAACTATCAATAAATGACGTTAATTTTAACGGAAAAAAGACGTTGGTAAGGGTTGATTTTAATGTGCCTTTGGATGAAAATCTTAATATTACTGACGATATTAGAATAGCTTCAAGCTTACCGACGATTAATAAAATTATTGCCGATGGCGGTAAAGTAATATTAATGAGCCATCTTGGCAGACCAAAAGGAAAAGTTAATCCTAAATACAGCCTTAAACCGGCAGCAGTTAGACTAAGCGAACTCTTAAAAAAAGAAGTTATACTTGCTCCTGATTGCGTTGGCGACGAAGTTAAGGCGATTGTAGATAAAATGAAAAACGGCGACGTTGTTTTATTAGAAAATTTAAGATTCCACGAAGAAGAAGAAAAGAACGATCCTGAATTTGCTAAACAATTAGCCAGCTTAGGCGAAGTTTATGTGAACGACGCTTTTGGAAGCGCGCACAGAGCGCATGCTTCTACAGAAGGCGTTACTAAATTTATTAAAGTTAACGCAGCTGGTTTCTTAATGCAAAAAGAACTGGATTATCTAGGCAAAGCTATTGCTGATCCTAAAAGACCTTTTTGCGCAATTTTAGGCGGTTCAAAAATTTCTGGAAAAATTGACGTTATTAATAACCTTATAGATAAGGTTGATACGCTTATAATAGGCGGCGGAATGGCTTTCACATTCTTCAAAGCCCAGGAGCTGGAAATTGGAACTTCAATTCTTGAAGTAGAAAAAATAAGCCTCGCTAAAGAATTATTAGAAAAAGTAAAAGGTTCAAAGGTTAAATTTTTACTTCCTATAGACGTTGTTGTCGGCGATGAATTTAAAAATGAAACTCCAAGCAAAGTCGTTAGCGTAAGTAAAATTCCTGCTGATAAAATGGGATTGGATATAGGCCCTGAATCAATTAAATTGTTCGCAGAAGAAATTGTTAATTCAAAAACAGTCGTATGGAATGGTCCTATGGGCGTTTTTGAATTTGATAATTTTGCAAAAGGCACAAATGCAGTAGCTAACGCTTTAGTAGAAGCTACTTCAAAAGGAGCTATAACAATTGTAGGCGGCGGCGACTCTGCTGCGGCTATAAGCAAAGCTGGTCTTGAAGATAAAGTATCTCATGTTTCTACCGGCGGCGGCGCTTCTCTTGAATTCCTTGAAGGAAAAGTCCTTCCAGGCGTTGACGCATTGACTAATGCATAATTAAGGCATTTTATTGTGTTAAGCAGAGATATGCCTCATATCTCTGCTTTTTCTAAGAGTTGTATTAAAATTATTATGATTGGATAAGTTAAATGGCAGATAATTATTACAGACCAAGCGGATTTGGCGGTTTTTCGTTTTTACCTCCTATTATTAAAAATCTGTTGATTATTAATGGGACGATATTTTTATTGCAAATTATGATGCAGAATATCCTTTTTGAAGGCGTTCCTGCCGAAAATATTCTGATCAGATGGTTTGCTCTTATGCCCCTCGGAGCCGGATTTGAAGTCTGGCAATTATTAACTTACCAATTCTTACATGGCGGTTTTTCTCACATCCTTTTTAATATGTTTGCTCTATGGATGTTCGGAATGGAAATAGAAAACGAATGGGGTTCTAAGAAATTTCTTATTTATTATCTTTTGTGCGGCATTGGGGCAGGTTTAGCCCATTTATTGTTATCTCCAATCTTAGCTTTAGGACTTGCGCCTACTATTGGCGCGTCAGGCGCTATCTTTGGCGTTATGATCGCTTTTGCTCTGATGTTTCCAGACAGATATATTTACTTATATTTGTTCATTCCTATAAAAGCTAAATATCTCATTGTTATTTTAGTCGCGCTTGAGTTTTTCATGGTTGATAGCGCAAGCAGCGGCGTAGCTCATTTAGCGCATCTTGGCGGCGCAGTATTTGGTTTTATATACATTATGTTTGATAGCAGTATTGATATTTCGCTTAAACGATATTTGCGAAAAAGCAATACCGGGTACAACCCAAACCCAACTCCAAAACAAAGCTGGACTGCTAACTTTAAGCGCAAGAGCGAACCAGAAAGCAAAGTTCAGGACGCTGAATTTTATGATATTAAAGAAGATTTTTCAAATATTACTCAATCCGATATTGATAAAATTCTTGATAAGATAAGTAAAGCTGGTTATCAAAATCTATCGGATAGGGAAAAGAAAATCCTTTTTGAAGCAAGTAAACGAATGAATAAATAATATCGCGTCTTGTAATGAATAAAATTTTTCCTCTTGTAAAAATAGCTTTTGTAATTATTGCAGGATTAATCTTTTTTTCCTGTTCAGGTAAAACTGTAGATGAAAAAACATTTGTAGCGGTTTATTGCGATCTGACTATTGCGCACGATACTCTTGACGCTGGCGCATTCAAAAAAGAAAAACAGTCTATTCTGAATAAATATTCTGTTACGGAACAACAGCTAAGCGCGACGTATAACGAGTATTATCAGACTCCAAAAAAATGGGAGTCGTTTTTTGAAAAATCGTTAGCCCGCATGGAAAAGATGAGGAAGAATCAGCCTATTTAGCCGCTTTCTTTTTGGCAAGCGCAATTCTTAACAGGGGATAACCAATATCAAATGGAAGTCGGCTTTTCAAATCTTTCAAATCAAAAAACTTCTTATCAATTTCTTCATTAATAACTTCAATCATATCTTTGTCAATCAAAGCGCTGATATCTGTTTCAGGGATATAACTAATAATGGTTTCTATCTGCATCGAAATAACAGGTTCGGAAAGCTTTCTTATGTCCGATATTTCTTTGACTTTATAACCTTTTTTAAGAAGCAGGTATGTATCGTAAATGTTTTTTGGAAGAGCGTTAGGGTTTATAGTATTAACGTTAAGGCTATAATCTCCGTTTGATGCAATTTCCTTTGGGTGTTCTTTAGCTGATTTAAGAAAATTGTTTATTACTTCTAAAAAATCTTCTCCAAGTTTATTGTACATCCTATCGTTAAAGCCGTCTATATCTAAAAGCTTATGCTTATTTGTCGGTTTGCTAAAAACAACAGCGCGTAAAATATCGTCTGAACAAATCATCCTTTCAGTCTGCACAAATCTTTTTGCCGCCGCAGCTCTAACTTCGCGCAGTTTATGATACAATATTAAATTTAGCTCGTAACTAGCGTCTTGTTTAACTTCTTCTTTGATAATATCTTTGGACTTTAGTAATTCTATCCCTTTATCGCCAATTGCATATTTATCTTTCAGACTATTAATCTTGATAATGCTGTTGTTGTCTACTAATTCAAAAAACACGTCAGATATTTCGAGAGCTTTATAATTTTGGCAGCTGCCATACGTTGATATTTTTTGCAAAGCAGGGTCTTTGCTTTTTCCTTTCAGCACGTTAAGAACATAAGTATGCGTAATACCAAGGTTAAATTCATAAACAGTTTTTAAAATTAGTTCAGAAAGATAAGTCTTTTGTTCAGGGAAAACGTTTTTTTGTTTATTGCAGTTATCGCATCTTCCACATTTAGTATTATCTTCATGGTCGCCAAAATAATTAAGAATAAACTTAAAACGGCAGTCGCTGCTATAGGCGTATTGCCTTACAGAATCGAGTTTTTTATGCTGATGAAACAGGTTTTCATTAATACTTCGCAAATCAAGCTTAAGATGTTTTGAATCTACTCTGGGCGAAGTTATTATAACAGTATCTTTTACAGGCGGCTTATAATAACTTACTATGCCTATTTCAGCAAGATTTTTTAACGAATCTTCAACCAAGTATTCAGGTAAATTAATCTCGCTCGATATTTGAGGCAAGTCTATCTGGCGTTTGTTATTTAATATTTTACTTCCATATTTACGCAGAAGATATAAAACTACGTCCTTCTGGTTTGTAGAAGAAACGTTTTTTACAAACTCCTTTAATTCAACAAGACTGTAAAGAAACTGGATCGTATGTTTTTTTTCGTAATTAGAAACTTCTCGTAAGTAGCCTGCATTTTCAAGAATTCTAAGCGAAGCTTTAAGTATTCCTTTTTGAATTTGCCGACGCGCGTAAAGAGATATAAACTCGCTATTTATTTCTATCTCGTTTTCCGGTTTCATGCCAATCGCTACTTTACTAAAATCCATTATAGCGTTATAAACGTCGTAGATTGTTTTTTGATCGGGATTTGAGTTAAGAATTAAAAATTCCTGTAAATCAATATCAGTATCGTCAAAAAGCAGAAATGTGTCCGATATTTTGCCGTCGCGTCCAGCGCGTCCAATTTCCTGATAATACGCTTCAATTGAGCCGGGCGCGTTAAAGTGGATTATTAACCGGATGTCTTTTTTGTCAATACCCATTCCAAAGGCATTAGTAGCGGCTATAACGGGTATCTTGTCATTTAGAAAGCTTTCCTGTACAAACTTCCTTTCAACTGAACTTAAACCCGCATGGTAGTAAGAACATTTTATTTTATGAAGATTTAAGTATTCTGAAATCTCTTCCGCTTTTTTTCTTGACGCGGTATATATAATTGCCGGAGAGCTGTATTTGGTCATCAGCTGAAGAGTCTTTTCTTTTTTCTTTTTTGTATGGATCACGTTAATTAACAGATTTTCTCTGTTAAACCCGCGCACAAATATTTTGGGGCTTTCAAACCCAAGTTGATACACAATATCTTTTTCGACTTCGGGGGTTGCGGTAGCAGTGAATGCGGATATCTTTTTTAATTCTACAAAATCAATAAACTCTTTTATTTTTCTGTAACTCGGTCTAAAATTATGTCCCCACTCGCTAATACAATGCGCCTCGTCTACAAAAAGGTAAGATGGATTCATCCTTTTTATTCTTTCGGCAAAGCTTACGTTTTCCAACCGCTCAGGAGCCACATACAGAAGTTTGTATTTGCCTTGTTCTGTTTCATTCAGTATTAATTCTGTTTCGTTGTAATCAAGCGAACTGTTAATAAAGGTAGCGATAGTTTCTTTAGCATTAAGGGAATCGACCTGATCCTTCATCAGCGCTATTAAAGGGGAGATGACGATTGAAAAACTATCAGATACAATTGAAGGTATTTGGTAGCAGATTGATTTTCCTGCTCCAGTAGGCAGAACCGCTAAAACATTATTTCCTGAGAGTATCTCGTTAATGATTTCTTCCTGGCCGGGACGGAATTTATTGTAACCAAAATATTTAAATAAAGCTTCGTGAATAGCAGACATAGTTCGCACATATATAAAAATAAGTAATCTGTAAAAATACGAAATATAATCGTTATTAATTAAAAAGACTTTCAAATATTACTTATTCATTATGGAATAGCGTTTAATTTCTTTAAAATATTTTTAGTAATTGTTTTCCGGGAGGCTGAAAATAGGGGACTATTTTTATTATTACGAGTCTGAAATATTCTCGTCGCAAAAAAGAAAACACCTTTTTCAGATTGACTGTAGCCAACCCACCAGCCAATATTATTATTGCCTTCACTTGTCCAGCCTGTTTTTGCTCTTATCGTATAATCTTTGGTTGTTTCCGTAATCATTAGTCGTTTGAGTATGTCGATATTTCGTTTAGAAAACGGGACGTTTTCTTCGTAAACGCTACGTAAAAAGCGAACCTGGTTTACCGGAGAAATTGCGAAATCGCCAAAATTCCAAAAATCATAATCTTTTTGGGAAAGATTTACGTTGCCATAATTACACGCGGTTAAATATTGCTTATATCGGTCTTTGCCTATTTTTTTTGCAAGCTCTATAAAAACCCAGCCTGCAGATACTTTGAAGGCTTCTTTAACAGACATATCGTGATATATATCAGGTCTGTATCCATACAAAACTGTGTCGACGCTTCCCACCCACTTGATTACTTCTTTTTCATTTTTGATTACGCCTGTTTCTAATGCAATTAATAAATTTATAATCTTAAAAGTAGAAGCGGGGAGCGCTTCTTTATAAACGTCAGCCGAATCGTTAAAAATCCAGGTCTTTTTGTTATTATCAAAAATTGCTGCGCTGCCAATTACGTCGAATTCCGTAAAAAATTTACCGAGATCATTTTTAATAACAATAGTTTCGGAAGAGCTTTCTTTGCCTTGGGAATATATTTTATTATAATTCCCCGAACATAAAAATAACACTATTGAAACGACAAAAATAAAAATGTGTATGCTTTTCATATACTTACAAAATAAATGATGAAATTTGAATTCTTAAAATAATATAATTTTTATTAATCGTCGCCGAAATTAAATAATGATTATTAGGTAATGGAAATTAAAAGCGTAGTCGATAACAAGTCGACCGCTAATATGCTTATGCTTCCGTTCAAATAAAATTTGGAATAATAAGCTCTTTTAGGTTTCTAAAGAGGTAATTATTTTTTAGATTTGAGTACAACAATATAAAAGACTATGTATTCAATAGAAATTCAGGAACTTACAAAAATATACTCTCCAGGAAATCCCAGCAAGGAAGTAAAGGCTTTAAATAAGCTTAACTTAAATATTCCGCAGGGAACAATATTCGGGCTTTTAGGTCCTAACGGAGCAGGTAAAACAACGCTTATTAAAATACTATTAGGCATAACATATCAAACGTCGGGAAGCGTTAAATTACTTGGCGTTGAGGACAGTTATCAAATTAAATCGCGAATTGGGTATCTGCCGGAAAGCCATAAATTTCCTCTTTATCTAACTGGCGAAGAAGTATTAAATTTTTATGGAAGGCTTTCGGGGTGCGATTCAAAGGCTATTCCGGGAAAAATTGACGAACTTTTGGCTATGATGGATCTTACAAAGTGGAGAAAAACCAAGGTTAAAAAATACTCAAAAGGAATGATGCAAAGACTTGGATTGGCTCAGGCTTTAATGAACGATCCGGATTTAATATTCCTTGACGAACCGACAGACGGAGTTGATCCCATAGGCCGGAAGGAAATTAGAGATATACTATTAAACCTTAAAGATCAGAATAAAACAATCTTTATAAACAGCCATCTTTTATCGGAAGTTGAGCTGATGTCTGATCGTGCGGGCATATTAAATAAAGGGAATCTTTTACGAGAATGCTCTATAGCAGAACTAACTACTAATAATGAAGAGTATGTTATACATGTAGATAGGGCGCTGGAGCAAATTCTTTCTCAAACGCTGATTGACGAATTTAAAGTGAAAAAATCGGTTGAAGGAGTTTATTCAGCTTTTGTAACCGAAACGCAAAATATAAATGATCTTGTAGACGCTATTAGAAATAATCAGATAACGCTAAAAGAAATATCATTAAAGAAAAAGAGTCTTGAAGACGTCTTTATTTCAATAATCCAGGATGCAGAAAAGGAAGGCGCAAAATGAAAAATATCTGGTTAATTACATTATATACTCTACGCGAGGCATTTTCCAGAAAAGTTTTTATAGCTTTTTTTGTAGTGGTTGTTCTTGCATTGGTTGGGTTTGGAATATTTGGAAGTCTTGTTAAAGTAGACACTTTATTAAAAGGTTTAGAAGGAGCTGATAAACAAGCCGCATTAAATCAAATTGTATACAGAATAGAACTTATGCTGATTTCTCCGGTTTATGGCTTAGGACTGCTTTTAGCAATATTTGCCAGTTCAAGTTTCATTCCCGTTATGCTTGAAAAAGGGAATATAGATTTACTTTTATCAAAACCAATATCAAGAACGCAGCTTTTACTTGGAAAATATTTTGGCGGAATTTTAGTAGTATTTATAAACATCTCAATTCTGATAGTCGGCATATGGCTAATAATATTTTTGAAATTTTCTATCATTAGTTTTCCATTTTTATTTGCTATATTTACAATAACTTTTTCATTTGCAGTTTTGTATGCATTGATAGTGTTATCGGGCGTCATCAGCGGAAATTCAATGCTGGGTATGATGTTAAGTTATATGATTTATCTGATTATTAGTCCTTTGCTTGCGTCTCGCTCAATAATATTCCAGTTTATACAAAGCGATTTTTGGCAGAAAATAATTACGTTTTTCTATTACATTTTACCAAAAACGTCTGAGATAGATAAATTAACAAGCGGTCTTGTTATGAATCAGACGATAACTAATTTTCAGCCGGTTTATTCTTCCTTCCTCTTTTTAGTTGTTGTACTTAGCCTAAGCATTTACATCTTTGAAAAAAAAGACTTTTAAACAATAATTTTTAACAAATAAGAACAGATTTATGGAAACAGAAAATTTAAAATTTGAGGACTTGATCGGGAAAAACAGCGTTTCCGATGAAAAAGAACAGATCAATTCTGTCGCTATAATTGGAGCTGGTATAATGGGGCAGGGTATCGCTCAATGCGTTGCCGCAGCCGGAATTGAAGTAATCATAATTGAAAAAGACGGCCTGCGTCTTGAAAACGCAAAAATTTCGCTGACGGAAAATATTGAAAGGGAAATTAAACGCTGGGTTATGACTGAGTCCGATAAGAAATCAATTCTTAGCCGTATAAACTGGGAGTGTAAGATAGAAAACGCAAAAAACTGCGATATAATTATTGAAGCAGTTGACGAAGATTTTGAGCTAAAGAAAAATATATTTAAGCAGCTTGATAAAATTGCATTGGAAGATGCAATTTTTGTTTCTAATACTTCTACATTAAGTCTGACAAAAATTGCAGAACAAACAAGCCGTCCTGGCAAAATAATCGGCATGCACTTTTTGAATCCGGTTCCTAAAGTTCCTTTAGTCGAATTGGTTAAGTGTTTGGAAACATCAAATGAAACATTAGGTATAGTTAAGAAATTTGCTCAAAGGATTGGGAAAACCGCGGTTGAAGTATATGAATATCCTGGTTTTGTTACTACAAGAGCTATTGTGCCGTTGCTAAACGAGGCGATGTATATTTTAATGGAAGGCGTATCTACCGCTAAAGATATTGATACGGCAATGAAACTTGGCTATAATTTTCCGTTAGGTCCTCTTGAAATGGCCGACCAGATGGGCTTAGACGAGGTTCTGCTGTGGATGGAAACGCTATGGAGCACTTTGGGAGAACCAAGATACAGAGCTTGCCCGGCGCTAAGAAAATTAGTAAGAGAGAAAAAATTGGGCAAAAAAACCGGCGAAGGTTTTCATAAATATGATTCGGACGGGAAAATAATAGATTAATTTAATTATTATAGATTTTATCAAGGAATTAAAATGAAAGTATTGGTAATTAATTGCGGCAGTTCCTCTCTGAAATATCAGTTTATGGATACTGACGATCAAATAGTTTTAGCAAAAGGACTGATTGAAAGAATTGGTATGAGCGGCGCTATTTTAACGCATAAAAGAAGCGATGGCGACACAGTAAGAATTGTTGGAGAAATATTAGATCATACGTTAGCAATACAATATGTGTTAGGCGTTTTGCTAAGTAAAAACCACGGCGTAATTCAGGATAGAAAAGAAATTGACGCAGTTGGGCACAGAGTAGCTCATGGCGGCGAAACATTTTCAAGTTCTGTTTTGTTAACGAACGAAGTAATGCAGGCTATTGAAGATAATGTTGAATTAGCGCCGCTTCATAACCCTGCGAATATTAAAGGCATACTTGCAGTAAAAAACATTTTACCCGACGTTCCTCAATGCTGCGTATTTGACACTGCCTTTCACGTTAAAATGCCTGCAAAAGCGTTTCTTTATGGCATACCTTACGAACTATATAAACGTTATAAAATCAGAAGATACGGATTTCACGGAACCTCTCATTTATTTGTATCTAAAAAAGCGGCTGAGATTTTAGGCCAAGCTCCTGAAGAACTAAAAATAATAACGCTCCATTTAGGCAACGGTTGCAGTATGACCGCAGTTGACGGCGGAAAATCTGTTGATACTACTATGGGCTTTACTCCTTTAGAAGGGCTCCTGATGGGCACCAGAACCGGCGATATTGACCCTTCTGTAGTTCTTTATATTATGGGTAAGGAAGGACTTTCTTTATCTGAAATTACTACTTTGTTAAACAAACATAGCGGACTTGCCGGAGTTAGCGGCGAAAGCAGCGATATGCGTGAAATTGTTGAAGCTGTGAAAAACAACCACGTGCGCGCAAAGTATGCTTTTGATATGTTTTGCTATCGCGCTAAAAAATATATCGGCTCGTATGCCGCGGCTATGGGCGGAGTTGACGCTATTGTATTTACTGGCGGTATCGGCGAGAACTCGTCCGACGTCAGAGAAGAAATCTGTAAAGGTTTGGAATTCCTTGGAATTGAATTAGACGAAGAAAAGAATAGCAAAAGAGAAACGGATCTTTCTAAAAGCGGTTCCAGAGTTAAGATACTAAGAATACCTACTAACGAAGAATTAGTAATTGCTCTTGATACTGCAAGAATTGTTTCTGAAAGTAAATAATAACAACTTTATAAGGACGTTTTATGGATTTGGGTTTAAAGAATAAAGTCGTTTTAGTAACAGCTTCAAGCAAAGGAATCGGCAAATCTGTAGCCGAGTGTTTTGCCGCTGAAGGATGCAAGGTAGCTATTTGCTCGCGTACAAAATCGGATTTAATTGAAACTGCAAACTCCATTGCGTCTACTTATCACAATGAACCTTTGTGGTCGGTTTGCGATATTAACAACCCTGACGAGATTGAAAATACTGTTTATGCAGTTAACGAAAACTTTGGGGATATTGATATACTTGTTAATAATTGCGGCGGGCCTTCGGCTGGTTATTTTGAAGAACTTGACGAATCTAAATGGAATCATGCTTATGAACAAATCTTACTCAGCGCAGTAAGATTTGTTCATCTTGTATCTCCTAAAATGAAAGAAAAAAGATGGGGACGTATAATAAACATTACTTCGGTTTCTGTAAAGCAGCCGATAGACAATTTGATTTTATCTAATTCTTTACGCAGCGCCGTTGTAGGCATGAGCAAAACTCTTAGCTCGCAGTTTGCTAAATATAATATTACAGTAAACAATGTAGCTCCTGGTTTTACGCTTACGCAGCGGTTGTATGAATTAGCTGTGCATAAAGCAAAGCTAATTGGCAAATCGCATGAAGATATTTTTGTTGAAATGGCAAAAGAGATTCCAATGAACCGGTTAGCTAAACCAGAAGAAATAGCCTCATTAGTCGTATTCCTTGCCTCTGAACAAGCGTCTTATATTACTGGGAATTCTATTCCGGTAGACGGCGGTTGGATAAAAGGCGCCTAAGATAAAAAAATAAATATAATAGCATGATAAAAAACACAGAATTAGTAATTCCTCCTGATTTTATTTTAAACAATGAATTTATTCATAAAACTGCCGCTCAAAAATTAGGCGTTAGCGAAAACGATATAACCGGAATAAAGCAAATCCGCCGTTCTATAGACGCCCGTTCTAAAACTCCAATTTTTAGAATTAACGCCGACGTTTATATAAATGAATCTTTAATATTTGAAGATCAAAATATTGAATATAAAAACGTTAGTCAGAGTAAAAAGAAAGCGGCAATTATTGGTTTTGGTCCGGCGGGAATGTTTGCAGCTTTAAAATTTCTTGAAGAAGGAATAAAACCTGTGATCTTTGAAAGGGGAAGCGACATTCAGGCGCGAAGAAGAGATTTAAAAGCTATTCAACAATTTGGCATTGTTAATCCGGAATCAAATTACTGCTTTGGCGAAGGGGGCGCGGGAACATACAGCGACGGAAAACTCTATACCCGTTCTAATAAACGGGGCGATATAAAAAAGATTTTAAATATTTTTGTGAATTTTGGAGCGTCCGCTGATATACTAATTGATGCGCATCCGCATATAGGTTCAAACAAACTGCCCGATATAGTAAAAGCGATAAGAGAAAAAATTATTGAACTTGGCGGAGAAGTGCGTTTTAATGCAAAAGTTACTGATTTTATAATATCTTCCGGCAAAATAAACGGATTAGTAATTAATGATACGGAAGAGTTTTTAACTGACGCTGCAATTCTGGCGACAGGGCACTCTGCGCGCGATATTTTTTATCTTCTGAAAAAAAACGATATTTATATTGAGGCGAAACCTTTTGCAATGGGCGTGCGAATCGAGCATCCTCAGGAGCTGATAGATAAAATCCAGTATCATTCTCCAATACGGAACGAAAATTTACCGGCCGCAAGCTATAACCTAAACTGTCAGGTAGGCGATAAAGGAGTGTTCTCATTCTGTATGTGTCCCGGCGGAATGATTGTGCCCGCTTCTACAAGCCCTGGCGAGTTAGTGTTAAACGGAATGTCTGTTTCGCGTCGCGATTCTCCATTTGCAAATTCAGGCTTTGTGGTAGAAGTTAATCAAAATGACTGGAAGAAGTTTGCCGCGCATAATGAATTTGCAGGACTTGAACTTCAGAAAGAATTAGAAGCGATAGCATTTAAACTTGGCGGAAACTCTCAAAAAGCTCCTGCGCAAAGGATAACCGATTTTGTAAACTCAAAACAATCCGCTTCGCTTCCAAAAACATCTTACATACCCGGGGTTGTTTCAGTTCCGCTGCATAATGAGCTGCCTGCATATATAGCAGAGAAATTACAAAAAGCTTTTGTGATTTTGGAAAAGCAAAAAAGAGGATATCTGACTGAAGACGGGCAGATACTTGCCTGCGAAAGCAGAACAAGCTCTCCAATACGCGTTCCGCGCAGCAGAGATACTTTTATGCACGAACAGACCGAAGGATTATTTCCAGCGGGCGAGGGAGCCGGTTATGCGGGAGGAATTGTTTCGGCCGCAATAGACGGAGAAAACTGCGCCGCAGCCTGCGTAAATTATCTTGGAAAAAACTAACTTAGGACCGATAAAAAACAGATTTAATTGCAAGTATGTAAGCATATAGACATAATTTGCTTATATGCTTAAAAAGCATTATTTTATGCTCCATAATAAAGAAACAGGCAATGAGTAATTATATTTATCGTAAAGACCAGGAAATCCAGGAACAACTCCTGAAAGCAGCGAAGCAATTATTCCAGCTTCACGGCTTTCGCAGAGTGACAATTGATGATATCGCCAAAGCAATCGGCAAAGCCAGGAGTTCCCTTTATTATTATTATAAAACCAAAGAGGAAATCTTAGATGCCGTGATCGAAGCCGAGATCAGGGAGTTGATGAACGCCATTGCCGCGGCTACCAGTCAGGCGCTAACTGCCGAAGAAAAAATAAAGGCCTTCTTTCTGACCGAATTGCAAATCGTACTTGAAAAACGAGGATTCTTCAATTCGCTGGATGAAGAGATGAATGCCGGAGAAATATCCGTCTACCAGAAAAACAAACTCGCCGTACATCAGCAGATATTGAAACAGGAAGGCGCATTGCTCAGCCAGATTATCACTGAAGGCAGCGGACGTGGAGAATTAACTGAGCTGAGTCGCATAGACCAGGAGCATTTAGTTTTTGTACTGGTAAGCAGTCTTCATGGCATCAAGCGCGAAATAGTGATACGAAACGATTTTAGCAACATGGAATCATCGGTTCAGATTCTCGTCCGTTTTCTTATTAATGGATTAAAAAATTAAAAAATTTTGTTTAAAATTCGACATTTAGGCAAAAATTGCCGATATGCTTATGATAATAAACACAAAAAAAATAACCAATACCTTCCGCGCATTCCGCAACAGGAACTACAGCTTGTTCTTCAGCGGGCTGTTTGTATCGCAGATCGGCAACTGGATGCAGCGTACCGGTGTAATTTGGGCAGTTTATACTATGACCCATTCGGCCTTTATGCTAGGGCTTACCGTATTTGTATCGCAGTTTCCTTCTTTCGTTTTCTCCCTGCTCGGCGGTATTGTCGCCGACCGTTATAGCCGTTTACGGATATTGATGGTCACCCAAATTGCCTCTATGATACAGGCCGCATTGCTGGCGATATTGGTCCTTACGAATCATTATACTGTTTGGGAAATATTAATACTGAGCGGAGCGCTTGGCTTGATCAATGCATTTGATGTGCCGGCCAGACAACCGCTGACTCATGATGTGGTCACAGACAAGGCCGATCTACCCAATGCGCTCGCGCTACAATCCTCGATGGCTAACCTGGCCCGCTTGGCGGGACCGGCCATTTCAGGTCTTGTCCTGGTTAAATTTGGCGCAGGCCTGTGTTTTTTGTTAAATGCTATCAGCTTTGTAGCGGTGATCATTTCTCAGTTATTAATCCGGCTGCCGGCATATATACCGCAGCGGTCGGAAACGAAGATCGGGTCTGAACTGTCAGAAGGCTTCACTTATTTGAAAAACACACCGTCAATTAGCATGATCATGCTGATGGTGAGCTTTACCAGTCTGCTCGTGCTGCCATACAATACGCTGATGCCCATCTTTGCCAAAGTGATCTTTAACGGCAATGCCGCCACTTTTGGCTACATCAACAGTTTTATCGGCGCAGGCGCTGTAGGCGGATCGATCTTCCTGGCCTCATTAAAGAAAGATGTAGACCTTAAACTTATTCTGTTGGTGAATACCGTTATCTTTGGGATCAGCCTGCTGCTTTTTTCACATATAGTTAATTTTCCGTTAGCAATGGCGGTTGTTACGCTTTCCGGTTTCGGAGAGATGTCCCAGATCACAATTAGTATGACCCTAATCCAACTCTATTCCGCCAAAGAGATGCGGGGACGGGTCATGAGCTATATGGCAATGGCTTATTTTGGTATGTTGCCATTGGGCAGTTTACTGGTTGGCGCTCTATCCCATAAATTAGGAGCGCCGAATACTATTTTATGCGAGGGCGTAACAGCGCTAATTATTGCGGCATTCTTTTCGGGATTTTTGAGGAGCGACCGACAGGAATTAAAAGAAAAAAATCATTCGATTAATTAATCATTTAAAGGATTTACTATGCAATGGTATCATTATTTTAGCGGTTTCTTGGCCGGTATGTTTCTGGCCAATTTTGTTCCACACTTAATTAAAGGCTCCGCTGGAGATCCATTTCCAACCCCTTTTGCTAAACCGTCGGGTAAAGGATTATCTTCGCCACTAGTGAACGTATTATGGGGTCAGCTCAATTTAGTGATAAGCTATCTGCTTTTCCGGCTCGGAAAAGTTGCTGTTGATGACAACTTATCTATCTTTATCTGCTTTATTGGGTTTACCTGCATGAGCGTCATGAATGCCAAAATCTTTGTCCATAAGGACAAGCTTTAGTTAGAAATTAAGGAAATCATCATAAAAATAACAAAATAGAACAACAATGTTTTGGTCATGATATGCAGCAGGGCAATTGGGCTAGTATCCGGGAGTTAAGCCTCTGTAGCTAAGGTAGCAAAACGGCAATAGCTCCCGCTTACGCTCGCAAATACTTGGATCTGCAGCTTTTCTGAAATAAATATGATGAAGTCAGCTAACAGCATAAACTTTTACAATGCGGTTATTATATCTGAATTCGATTTCTTTTAGGAATTGATAAAAGTAAATATTTTTAACTCCACGGAAGAGTAGACGTCTTTCTGTGGCAAAACGCCAAAACCTATCAAACGAAAATTGAAAATATTAATTATGAAGAGGTTTAAAATTTATAATTATATCTTAAAGAATATATCTGTATTGTATTAATACTTCAACTGCGTTTTCATTAAATCAATTAAGCTCTTAATTTTTGACCGCTTTTTAATTGGCCAAGCCCTTTTATAAGTGAATATTATTGAGTAATTTTAATATTTACACAACAAATAATATTTAAAACAAATGGATATAGAATTTGATAAACCCCGCTGTTTTTGCGGGATATTTGGCTTTTATGGGGCTCCGGACGCAGCAGTAAATACATATTATGGATTACACGCTTTACAGCACAGAGGACAGGAAGCAAGCGGTATTATTACGAAAAGCGTTAATGAAAAAGGGCATTCTGTTTTTAACCTCCACAGAGGAGAAGGTTTAGTTTCGGAAGTCTTTGCCAAAAGAGAAGTTTTACGTGAAAAATTAGTCGGTTCTTCCGCTATTGGACATAACAGATATTCTACTACCGGATCTTCAGATTCTACAAAAAATATTCAGCCGTTTTTTGTTAATTACCGTTCAGGCAATCTTGCTATTGCTCATAACGGAAATCTTACTAACGCTACGGAATTAAGAGAGAGATTAGTTAACGAAGGCTCTATATTTCAGACTACGAGCGATACAGAAGTAATTCTTCATCTTATTGCAAAAAGCAAGCTTGACAATCAGGTCGACCAGGTAAAAGAAGCTCTGTCGATTATTGAAGGAGCTTATTGTCTTGTTATTCTGATGGATGATAAAATTATCGCCGCCCGAGATCCTTACGGGTTCAGACCTTTATGCCTTGGCAAACTAAACGGCTCTTATGTAGTCGCATCAGAAACCTGCGCGCTAGATATTATTTCGGCTAAATTTATAAGAGAAATTGAACCGGGCGAATTAATAGTAATAGACGACAAATCTATCAGCGAAGACAAAATTGAATCTCACAGAATACTTGACGGAACATTTCCTAAAAAACATTGCGTATTTGAACACATCTATTTTTCGCGTCCTGATAGTTATATCTTTGGTCATAACGTAGATAAGATGCGCAGACGTTTGGGAAAAACTCTTGCAAAAAATCATCCTGCTGTAGATAAAGACGGAGATAAATTAATTGTAATTAGCGTTCCTGATAGCTCAAACACTACTGCTCTTGGATATCAAAAGCAGCTTGCGCTTGACGGAATTAATTCCAAATTGGAAATAGGGCTTATACGAAGCCACTATATAGGCAGAACGTTTATACAACCGGGTCAACAGAAAAGGGAAATTGGAGTAAGAATTAAATTCAATACTGTAAAGGGCGTGCTTGAAGGGCGCACAGTAGTAATTGTAGACGATTCTATTGTTCGCGGAACTACTTCAAAACAACTTGTAAGCCTTGTTCGTGAGGCAAATCCCAAAGCGATTCACCTAAGAATTTCGTCTCCTCCAATTAAGTTCCCATGTTTTTATGGGATGGATTTTCCGAGCAAAAAGGAATTGATTGCGAACCAGTGCCATGGAAATATTGAAGAAATCAGAGAATACCTGGAAGTAGATAGCCTTGAATATTTGACAATTGACGAAATGCTTCAGGCTGTTTCTGAAGGGAACGAAGGCAACTTTTGTTCCGCTTGTTTTTCAGGCGAATACCCTACTGAAATAGATACTTCATTCACTAAGGACATATATGAATTATAGGCGACTATTCCTCATTATATTTTTCGGATTTTCTTTTTGTATAAATGCAATATTTGCGCAAAGCAGGTTTTTTGTAAAGTATAAAAACTCGGTTGAAAAAAACGCTATACAGCAAAAAGTGAAATCTCAAAAATTGCTTTCCTCAAATTCAAACGCATTATTAAAACAGTCTTCTGCAACAGTAGACTATTTTGCGCGAGGTTTGGGGAACGACGATGAGAATTTGTCCCGAATAGTTAAAGTTACATATAAAACGAATGTTAGTCTTGCTGCTTTTACTGATATGTTAAAGGACGATCCTGACGTTGAATATGTTCAGGCGGCAGCGACTTACCATATTGACTCGACCGTGAACGATAGCCTGGTAGCGCAGCAATGGGCTTTAACAAAAATTAAAGCGTTTGACGCATGGAATATTACTAAAGGAGCCGATTCCGTACTGATTGGCATAATTGACACAGGCGTAGATTATCTGCATCCTGACTTGAAAAATAAAATATACATTAATAAAGGCGAAACCGGATTAGACGCAAACGGCAACGATAAAAGATTCAACGGAATTGACGACGACGGCGACGGTTTTATTGACGATTATATGGGCTGGGATTTTGTCGATAGGCAGGGTTTTCCGTTTGATTCTACAAGCGGAGATTATCTAAACTGGGATAACGACCCGAAAGACGAAAACGGTCATGGAACCTGCGTAGCAGGTATAATAGGCGCAGAAACTAATAATGGAATTGGAGTAGCCGGAACGGCGCCAAATCTCAAAATGCTAATTATGCGCGCATTTGACGCTGGCGGAAACGGCGAAGAAGACGACGTAGCGGCCGCTATTTTATATGCCGTAAAAATGGGCGCTAAGGTTATTAATATGAGCTTTGGCGATACGATGTTTTCGTATATTCTGCGAGACGTTATTCGTTATGCGTATAGCCATAATATAGTTCTTGTTGGCAGCGCCGGGAACGGAGGCTCTACAGAGCTAAACTACCCGTCAGCTTACCCGGAAGTTATATCAGTAAGCAACTCCACTAGCGACGATTATATATCGTCCAGCTCTTCCTATGGCTCTACAATTGACCTTGCGGCGCCAGGCAGCGATATACTTACCACAAAACTTAAAAAAAGTTCCGATTCTTATTATGGTTATGAATTAGTTAGCGGAACGTCAGCTTCGGCTCCGTTTGTTTCGGCTGCTGCAGGATTGATTTTATCGCAAAAAAACTTTTCTAATGAAGAGGTCAAGCAAATTCTTAAATCAACCGCCGATGATATTGAAAGCGCAGGCTGGGATATTAAAAGCGGCTCAGGAAGACTGAATTTGTACCGCGCTTTATCTGTTTTAGCTCCGGCTATTACAAAGTTCGGTTATCCTTCCCAGGATTTTTCAACATACGCCGATACTCTTAATATTAACGCTACAATTCAATCTCCTTATTTTGTTAAATACGAGCTATACTATGGCGCAGGTTTAAATCCTACAACCTGGACTTCATTGCTTACAAACCAGCTATATCAGATTACTAACCAAAATATTTATACTCTTAATCTAAAGAGTTTGCCTGATTCCGTTTATACGCTGCGGTTAGTTCTTTATCAAAACAATAGCGCTACAGTTGAAGAACGGGTGAATTTTTATATTACGCGCTCAACTCCAAAAATACAAACGGCTAATTTAGGAAACCTTTATTACGGCGATAAATCAACCGTGCTGGCTGAGTTAGTCACAGATCAGAGATGTATAACAAGAATGTATTACCGCAGGCTAAATGATAATGATTTTCAATTTATTACATTAGATGGTCTTTCGACAAATAATCAGTTTGTAAAACAAAATCATTATGGATTTATTCCTAAGCAATTAGTTCAGGCCAATACTACTTATGAGATTTACCTTGATGCCGAAAATATGGCCGGCTTAAAATCTGTTCTGAAAGACAGCTCTAATAATTATTTTACTGTAAAAACCGATCCGGATTTTAGCATAACTACTGCTAACGAAATGTCATTTTCACTCCCTAAAGGAACGCTGTATAAAAACCCGGTTAATTTCTTATCCGCTAATAAAAACGAAGTTTTACTTAATCAATATTATTCTATACAAGATTCGTTGTTCTATGGATTGTTTAAATTAGAAAATGATAAGTTTTCTAAGGTTACAAGCGATTCGTTAATGGATAATATACCCCGGGCAGTAGGCGATTTTAACGGCGATGGCAAAACTGATATATTTGCTACCTGGGGACGTTTGGGCTCTTATCTAACTCAAAAACAACAGTATGCTTTTCCGCTCAGCGCTATTATAGACACTGTAAAAGATTTCTTTCCGGTTTTAGCGGAGGATATTGACGGAGACGGTAAAATTGAAGTCGTATCTTTGAACAATTCAAGTAATGTTATAAGTATTAAAGGAGTAAACGACGATAACTCTTTAACTTTAAAAGGCACACTGACCGACTTTGCAAATACTTCATCTTCGTTTGATTATTCTGTCGGCAACTTTGTTACGGCCGATTGCAATAAGGACGGCGTTAAAGAACTTTGGTGCGTAGATAATTCCGGCAATATTTTATATTACAATATGAAAGGTTCCGGCAATTATACTCAGGGCGGTTATATTGCAACTTACGATTCCGTTAGCAGCAATAACATAATGTCAGTAGGCGATTATGACGGCGACGGTATAGACGATATAGCTATACTTTTTAACTGCAACAGTATTGCTCCTTATCAGTACCTGCTGATATTTAATATGAAAAACAATAAGTTTAATATTCTTTACGATAGATATTTTCTAAATCCGGCAACTTCAAAAGAATTTGTAAGCGCGTCTTTTCCGGTAGCGTATAATTCGGTTCGATTTGTAGATGTTGATAACGATAAAAAAGACGAATTAGTAGTTAACGCTTTTCCATATTCATATATTATAAAAAAAGACGGCAGCGACGATAAAGTTATTTTCTATAAAGAGGGGACTAATAACTATTCGGTTTTTGCGGGAGACTTAAATTCAAACGGAGCAAAGGAAGTCGCTTTCCAGACTGGAAACGGAATTAAGTTTTATGAATTTTCAAGCGTATCTCAGCCTTCAACGCCTTTTCAGGTAGACGGATACAGCATTTCCGGTAGTTCTATTTACTTGAAATGGAGCGGCGACGGAACTAAATATTATATTTATAAAGGCGCAAACAAGGATAGTTTAAAGCTTACGGATTCTGTTGCTACTACTTATTATACCGACAATAACGTTTTAGTTAATAAAAATTATTACTATCAAATCCGTTCTTACAACGCCCAGAAGCAATACAGCCTTTCAAATTTTTCTTCTTTGTATACCGTATATTCTCACGTTCCGGCGGTTTTAAAAAGCGCGGCCAGTTCAACTTCCAAGACAGTCGCTGTAAATTTTAGCGATAGAATTAATAACACTATTGAGAATTTACAGGCTTTCCAGGTTAGCGGAGTTGGTTATCCCGCGTCTATTTCCGCTTCATCACAATACTCGTATCTATTAACGTTTAATCAGGATTTCTATTCAGGAACGCACAAATTAGTCTTATCGGGTTTGCGCGATTATTATGGTTCTCCAATTAAAACTGATTCCGCTCAGTTCACTGTAGATAGCGTTAAAACTGCTAAAGAATTTTTTATATCTACATTCCAGCTCATAGGCGAATCTGCTGTAAAAGTTACGTTTAATTTGCCGGTTGATTCGGTTTCCGCTTATACATTGAGCAATTATTCATTTCAGCCAGCTAATACAGTAGAAAAAGTTCAGTTCGGCGAGAGTAGTTCTATTTTGTATTTATATCTAGATAAGAAGAAACCCGTAGGCGCAATTGGCGTAGAATACAGATTGAAAATAAACAATCTAATATCTTCCACAGCGACTGGAAACATTAAGATTAACGATGAAACTGGAAGTTATGCGGTTTTAACTGGCAACTCTCAGGATCTATCGGATGTTTACGTATATCCGAATCCTGCAAAAGCGTCGTATGGTAAAATGACTTTTGCTCATTTGCCTAAAAAAGCAAGAATTACAATATGGAGTCTATCGGGTGAAAAGATTTCCGAGCTGGAAGAAAACGACGGCAACGGCGGCGTTGAATTTAACCTTAGAAATTCCCGCGGAGATTTGTTAAGTTCGGGAATATATATTTACAGAATTGTGCGTCTTGACGATTCTGACGCAGAAGTTGAGAAAAAAATTGGAAAATTTGCGGTGATAAGATGATAAGTTCATTTAGCAAAAAAGATATTTTCACTAAATCAAACTGTATTAGTTTTTTAAGAATATTTTTAGCAATACCTTTATGGTTTTTGCTTGAAAGATTGGGAGAAAGCAAATACAGGGCAATGGCCTTGGCGGTTTGTTTGTTGGCATATCTAACGGATATTACAGATGGTTATTTAGCTCGTAAGTTTGGCGAAGTAACCGAGCTAGGTAAAATTATTGATCCGTTTGCTGATAAGGTCGTAGTAAGCGCCATCGTTATTAAATTGTTTTTACTTGGACTTATTCCTTGTTACTATTTTTTCTTAGTAATTGGAAGAGATATTTTGATTTTTGTAGGCGGAATTCTCCTTTCAAAAAAAATTGGCAGGGTGCTTCCGTCTAATTATTTAGGTAAAATTACCGTTATATTCATTGGACTTGTAATAGTCTTAACGCTTGTACAGGCAAATGTTAACGGTTTTGCTTATATATTTTTCTATTATTCAAGCATAGTACTTATTTTTGCTTCTCTAATTGCATATTTTATAAGAGGAATGGAGTTTTTTAAAAGAAATAATGAATCTATTTAAGAACCTGAATTTTGATAAACTGAAAGAAGGGCTTAACAAAACCCGCGATAAGATAGTAAATAAAATCACTGAAGTTGTAACCGGAAAGGCCGTTATAGACGAAGCTACTCTTGACGAAATAGAGGAGATTCTTTTATCTTCGGATATTGGCTACGATACTACGGAAAAAATTTTAGAAGAAGCCCGGAAAAGACTTAAAAGCGAAAAAGACCGAAGCGACGTTAATTTAATTGAAATTATTAAATCGGAATTGTCTTCTACTTTAACTGCTTCAACAAAAGATATAAACTCTGAAATTGAAAAAAATAAACCTTATGTTATTTTAGTCGTAGGCATAAACGGGGCGGGGAAGACGACTACTATTGGAAAGCTGGCTAACAATTTTAAGCAGGCCGGGTACAAAGTTATAGTCGGCGCGGCGGATACGTTTAGAGCGGCCGCTAACGAACAGTTAGAAGTCTGGGCTAAAAGAGCCGACGTGCAGATTGTAGAAAAAGGGACAAACACGGACCCATCTTCAGTCGCTTTTGAAACTGTAAACCAGGCAATTAAGGATAATGCCGATGTGGTTTTGATAGACACCGCCGGAAGGTTGCATAATAAAACCAACTTAATGGACGAGCTTAACAAAATTAAACGCGTAATTAATAAATTGTTGCCGCATGCTCCCAACGATACGTTTTTAGTTTTAGACGGCAATAACGGCCAAAACGCTATTATTCAGGCGGAGGAATTTGCCAAAGTTACAGATATTAGCGGTCTGATTATCACCAAACTTGACGGCACTGCTAAAGGCGGCGTAATATTCCAAATAAGTTCAAAAATGCAGATACCTGTAAAATATATTGGCGTTGGCGAAGGCATTACCGATCTTCAGGATTTTGATCCGAGTATGTTCGTTTCCGCTTTATTTGAGAAGTAGGAAGCGTTGATGTTTAGTCACATTTTGACTATCACACAATGTGACTTCTTGATAAATACACGTATAAAAAAGCTTTATTAAAATACGTCATTCCATCGAAAGTGGGAATTCATGCGGCAGACTGAAAGTCCGCCGCTACAAAACAGCGCCAACCAATTAGATAACATTTTTTTTCGAAGAAGTATAATATGTTTTTATGTGAGGAGAAAACATTTCTAATGCTATGTCTCCGAAATAATAATCAATAGTAATTTAATGAGCGCTAGTAGGAGAGAGTTGTAATGCTTAGAAAGAGATGCTGTTTGTAGCTAATAATAATTAGTAAAATTAGGAATCCTACCATACTATATAGTTTACATAATATACATTATCGGAAAGAATGAATATTTAGATTATGTTAGAAAGCTCAAATACTATGTTTATAATGATAATATTCAGGTTTAAGTTTTGTTCTGATAATTCAGATAGTTTTTCTAGATTTGTGATGAGTTCTGTCGTCTTTATGTTTGGATATCTTTTGTAAAATTTACTGAATGTTTCATATTGTTCTGTAAAATAAAAATCATTTTCATATCCCCGTCTGAGTTTTTCAAAATCGTTGAACCAATAAATTATTAATCTAATTAATAATTTTATTGATTGTATTCCATTAATATCGTTTAACGAATTAATTTCTTTAAGCGCTGAATGGTATTTCCGTCCAAGCGAATATCTTAGAAATAAAACCGTTTTATTCAAAAGCTCGGTAAAGTCATGCTCAATCAGCCGTAAAGCTTCGTGTACGGAGCCGTTTGAGAAATTCGCTACCATATTAGCCAGGTTTGCGTCGCACTCAAAATGCTCCTCAAGTATTTTGGCCACATCGCTGTTTGCCAGCGGTGAAAAATGCATGTGCCAGCAGCGGGATAAAATGGTTTCCCTAATTCTGGAAAGGTTTGACGTAATAAGTATAAAAATAACTCCTGCAGGCGGTTCTTCAAGACTTTTAAGTAGCGCGTTTTGTGAAGGCTCGTTCATCATTTCAGCATCGGTAATAACAATAAAACGATAAGGTATGTCGTCATAGTTTAGAGCTGTAAACTTCTTTATTTCGCGTATGCTACTAACCTTAATGTTGTTGGCTTTAGGTATTTTAAGCTTATAATAAGGATTAACAATTTTTTTGGCAAGTTCGTCTTTGACAGTCTGAATTTCATCGTTAGATAGTTTTTCTAACGGGCCGCTGTCTTCGGACTCATTTTTACCGCGAGGCAAAGGAAATATAAACTTAAGGTAAGGTTCGTTAAAATTAGAAATAGCATGAATTGTTTTATTTAACTCTTCCGGCGAGCTGAATTTTTCGCATACTTTTTTAGCGAACTCAATAGCCATAAATTCCTTACCTACGCCTACAGTTCCGCTGAAAAGAAACGCGTGAGGAATCTTCCCTGAATTTATTAAACTCAAAAGAGAGTTTTTAACGGCTATTTGTCCAGTTACTTTTTCCAAATGTATATAAAAAAAAAGGAGCTAAAAGCTCCTAGAATCAAAACTCATCTTCGTTGTAATAATAGTCGTCATCTGAAGGATAATCAGGCCATATATCTTCAATTGATTCATAAGGCTCTTCAGAATCTTCAAGCTCTTGAAGGTTTTCCATAACCTCTAATGGAGCTCCAATTCTATCAGCATAGTCTAATAATTCATCGCGCGTTGCAGGCCAGGGAGCGTCATCCAAATAAGTAGCAAGTTCTACTGTCCAAATCATTTAATATCTCCAAAAAGTTATTTTTTCGCATATTCAAAGAAACCGGAATCATCAAAGAAAAAACCCATAGGATCCAGTTTAACGCCATCATGTTCAACTTCATAATGCAAATGAGGGCCGGTAGATAAACCAGTATTGCCAGACTCGGCGATTATGTCGCCCCGGGAAACTTTTTGACCTTGCTGAACAAGAGTTTTAGAAAGATGCCCGTAAACCGTTCTATATCCAAACCCGTGGTCAATTTCAACTGCGTTTCCATACCCGCCTTTGCTTCCAACAAAATCAACTACGCCTTTTCCCGTAGCATGTACCGGGGTTCCAATATTAACGGCAATATCAATTCCTTCATGCATTTGCATAACATGAAGAATTGGGTGCATTCTCATTCCAAACCCATGCTCTTCAACTACTCCGTCGGCTGGTTTAATTGCCGGCATAGCCTCAAAAAGCTTTGCGTTTTGCTTAATAGTATTCGAAATCTCTAAATTATTTGATTTTTCGAACTCAATTTTTTTCGCAATATTATCAACATAATTCAGAGCTTCTTTAATTTTAAGCTCCGATGGCGATTTAAGAAAATCTAAAGAATTATCAAAAGAACCGCCGCCAGTTCCAAGCTTTCTTTCTTCAGCGGATATTGGGGGTAAATTTGCCGCTATTCTTAGTTCATTATTAAATTTAGACATATTGTCTAATTCTTTTTTCATCTTATCTAAAGACGTCACAAGATATTTAACTTGTGATGTGAGCGCTTTTTTATCGCTGCTTCCAGAAAAACTAAAATCTGAATTTAATAATGCTCTCGTTAATGAGTAGCTCCCAAATATCAATCCGCTTATAAGAAAGAACGAACCTAAAATTAGCGTAATAAACTTTTTTTTGTAATTCTTTATTTCTATAAACCGCAAATCGCGTTTAGAAAAATAATATAAATTCTTCATAATTTTAGATGAGCAACATAAATAATAAAATATTAGTTGTCAAGAGTATTAATATTTATTTTATTCAAAATCATGCTCAAAATAATCGACTCCTCGTATATCTTTTGTCTTCTTTTTTGTTAAAAGATCGTTTAATTTATCCTGAAATACCTGCGAAGAATTATATCCGTAATTCTTCAAAACATGGTTAAGGCAGATAACTTCAGAAATAACCGTAATGTTTTTACCGGGAATTATAGGGAGTTTAATATAAGGCAGGTCTACATTTAAAATAGAATAAACCTGTTCGTCAAGTCCCGTGCGGGTATATTCTTCAGTGCTATCCCAGATTTCCAACTCTACAATTATCTCAAGGCGTTTTTGATACCGGATAGCTCTAATGCCAAAAATTTTGGCAATATCAATTAATCCAAGTCCTCTTATTTCCATGTAATGACGGGCGAGATTAGTTCCTGTTCCCATAAGTATCCCCTCCCCTTTTTTTGTAAGGATAATTACATCGTCGGCCACTAACCGGTGTCCCCTTTCAATTAAGTCTAAAGTTACTTCGCTTTTGCCAATTCCAGATTTGCCAACAAACAGAATGCCCACTCCGTACACGTCGACAAACGAACCGTGCATTGATACCCGCGGCGCAAACTGATCGTCAAGAAAATCAGTTATTAAATAGACTATTTTAGTCGTAGAGTAAGGAGACGAAAAAAGCGGTATGTTATATTCGTTTACCAAGTCGATCATTTCCGGAAACGAAGCGTTGCCGTCGGTTAATATTATGCAAGGAATACTGAACTGAAATATCCGCCGCAAAGATTCAGTTCTTTTTTCAGAATCTAATTGAGAGAGATATTGCATTTCGGTATT
This sequence comes from Ignavibacteriales bacterium UBA1304, assembly GCA_002307295.1. Lineage (GTDB taxonomy): Bacteria > Bacteroidota > Ignavibacteria > Ignavibacteriales > Ignavibacteriaceae > UBA1304. The sequence goes on along the minus strand of DBTY01000021.1, from coordinate 153,346 downwards.
GCCAAAAACCTGAACCCGCGAGTAAGAAAATAAATCCACAAACCCGGCTAAAGCTAAGCCGGGTCTGTGTAAGTTTTGTTCATTAATCTTTCTTTCAAAGCCGGATTCGTCGCTTAAAAGCGTCAGTTTAAATTTGTCTTTTGAATTTTCATACAAAAAACGAACAGTGATATCTTCTTTGCGCGAAATGGCTTTTTGGTCAATCCTGATCATTTGGTCTCGCAGTACGTTTAGTTTTAACTTTTTCTAACTGCCTTCCGAGTTTTTCGATGCAGGCCGTTACAGATTTTTTAAAATCTTCAGTTTCTCCTGTGGCAGTTAATTGTTGACCAGGAATACTAAGTAAAATTTCCGCTACTTTAACGCTATCCTTGTTCGGCTGAAAACTTAAAATTACTTCAGCCTTCATTATCTCATCAAAGAACTTTTCTAACGATTGAACTTCATCGGTAATGAATTCCTTTAAGGAATCATGCGCTTTAAACTTACGGGCTGTTATTGTAATGTTCATATTTAGCTCCTTATAATTTGATTAAGATTTAGGATGAGCATTTTTATACGCGCTTTTTAGCCTCTCAATACTTACATGCGTATAAATTTGCGTTGTTGATAGATTCTCATGCCCCAGAATTTCTTTTACAACTCTTAGATCTGCGCCTCTGTCAAGCATATGCGTTGCTGCGCTATGGCGTAATATATGCGGACTCTTTTTAGCTATTTCAGTCACCTTAGATAAATTGCTTTTTACAAAATTATAAACCATTCTGGGATATATTCTTTTCCCTTTTGAATTTACAAAAAATGGTTCATTTTTACCAAGTATTTTTTTATCGCCAATATAATCTAAAATTGTATCTAATGATTTTGTTCCGATTGGAACAATTCGCATTTTACTGCCTTTACCGAACACTCGGATAATACATTGGTTTAAATCTACGTCGCCATAATTAAGGCTGCAAACTTCCGAGACTCTCAATGCGCAGCCATATAGGATTTCCAATACGGCTTTCACTAACTTTTCATCTTTATTATCGTCAACTTTTTCCTGAAGTTCAATAAATGTATTTTCAGAAATAATTTCTGGTAATTTTCTTTTTACTTTAGGGTTAGACAAAGCTCCGGCGGGATTCATTTCAATATAATCGTTCATAAATGCATATTTAAAGAAAACTCTTATTACAGTAAGCTTTCTGGCAATAGAAATTTTTTCAATTCCTTCTTCGTTTAATTCCCCAATATAAGCTTTAATAAATCTTTCTGAAATTTTATTTATTACATCTTTTTCATTTAGAGCGCAATAATACTGAAACTGCTCAAGGTCTTTTTTGTAAGCTTTTAAAGTATTTGGAGAATACCTTTTGATATTCTCCAAATTACTAATAAACTCAGTAATAATTTCAGATAAGATTATATCTTTCATTCATCCTCTTCAACTTCCGCTTCCGGTTCTTTTTTTGTTACTTCGGCAGAACAAACAGGACATCTTAGATAATTCCCTTTTTTAACGGAATATCTTTGTTCCATATAAGGCGAATCGCCTTCCGGACAAGGTTCAGGTATAGGTTTATACCAGGCTACAAAATCGCAATTAGGATATTTTGAGCAGCCATAAAAAAGTTTATTCCTTTTCGATTTTCTTTCAACCACGTCTCCGTCTTTGCATTTAGGGCACTTAACGTCTAACGTTATATTTTTTACGTAATCGCATTCAGGGTATTTTTCGCATCCAATAAAGCGGCCGAATTTACCATTTCTAAAAACAGTTCTGCTTCCGCATTTTTCGCATGTTTCTCCGGTATATTCCGGCTCCTGATTTTGCTGATAAATATCCTTGAAAGATTTAATATTTTTGCAATCAGGGTAATTGCTACAGGCAAGGAATTTTCCGAATCTGCCCATCTTCATTATCATTTCGTGACCGCATAAATCGCACGAAATTTTTTCAATATTATCTTCAACTTTTTTTAACGCTTCTGCAAACGGACTGTAAAATTCATTTAATACAGAAACGTAATCTCTTTCGCCCTGTGCTATAAGATCGAGCTCGCCTTCCATACGGGCGGTAAAATCTACGGCGATAATATCAGAGAAATTTTTAACCAACACTTCATTAACCTTTTTGCCGAGTATTGTCGGGTTAAGTTTACGTTCAATCATATCTACATATTTTCTATCCTGAATTGTAGAGACAATCATAGAATATGTGCTTGGTCTGCCAATACCGTTGCTTTCAAGCTCTTTAATAAGGGAGCTTTCAGTAAATCTTGCGGGCGGTTTTGTAAAATGCTGAGCTTTTTGCAGATCGTCTAGTTTAAGTTTCTGGTCTTTTTCAAGGCCTAAAGGAATAGTTTCATTTTTTGCTTCTTCCTTATCATCTTCTTTACCTGTAGCTTCCAGAATTTCTTCATAGACCTGCATAAATCCGTTAAAGTTAACGGCAGTGCCATATGCTTTAAAAATAAACTCATCCGCCTGAATTTCAATTACCGTAACTTCAAGAAGAGCCTGAGTCATTTGAGACGAAACGAATCGTTTCCAGACTAATTCATACAAATTATACGAAGACCTATCCAAAAAGGGTTTTACAAATTCAGGAGTATATTTTAGCGACGTAGGTCTAATAGCTTCGTGAGCATCCTGAACTTTAATATCTTTTTTCTTATCATATACGTTAGGCGTAGGAGGCAAATAATTTTCTCCGTACGTAGTCTTTATATAATCTCTGGCTTCAGACAAAATATCTTCGCTAAGACGCGTTGAATCGGTACGCATATAAGTAATTAAACCGACCGTTCCTTCGCTTCCCATATCAATGCCTTCATATAGCTTTTGGGCTAATAGCATTGTTTGTTTAGGGCGCATCCGTAATCTTCTGGAGGCTTCAGCCTGCAATGAACTGGTAATGAAAGGAGCCGAAGGGTTGCGCTTAGTCTGTTTTTTTGTAACGTTAGAGATTATAAAATCTTTTTTACTTTTCAGTCTGTCAAAAAGTTCTGCGGCTTCTTTTTCAGTTCCGGCTGCAATATGTTTTACAAGAAACTGTTTCCATTCCTCTTCGGTCATAACAGGTTTAGGAGGAAGTTTTAGTTCTTTATCTGAAACTTTAAACAGTTTGGCTTTAAATTTTTCGCCTTTATCAGTCTCAAATATAGCCCAAAGAGACCAGTATTCAGTAGTTACAAATTTTTCAATTTCGGCTTCTCTATCGCAGATAATTTTTAGCGCTATTGACTGAACGCGACCTGCCGATAAAGAGCTGCTGCCGGAAGTTTCAATAATAGCTTTCCAAAGAAACGGACTAATTTTGTACCCAATAATTCTGTCCATTACTCTTCTAGCACGTTGCGAAGAGACTAAATAGCCGTCAACGTCTCGAGGGGCTTTCATGGCTTTAGTTACGCCATTTTTAGTAATTTCATTAAACAAAACTCTATGAACGCTCGCGTTAGGAGGGATTGTAAGAATATCGACTATATCCTGTGCAATCGCTTCTCCTTCGCGGTCGGGATCGGTCGCGATAAAGATTTTACTGCTTTTGCTGGCTAAGCTTTTAATCTTTTTTATTAAATCTCCTTTGCCCCTAATAGTCATATACTGAGGTTCAAAGTTGTGTTCGGTATCTACTCCTAGTTTCGATTTAGGCAGATTCCTGATGTGCCCTACAGTAGCTTCAACATGATAATCGCGTCCCAAGTACTTATTAATTGTCTTAGCTTTTGAAGGAGACTCGACCAAAACAAGATTTTTACTCATTTCAATATTTACCTTAATTTATTGTATCCGATGAAAATAACAGCAACCTACTACCTGGCAGAGTAACATTATTGATCTCAAAAAAAGAAGATAAAACAAGCCAGCTGATATGTTCTTTAGCAATTTCTCCATCCGGGAAAAGCTTAATTTGTTCCAGCACAAGCTCCAGTTCCTTTTTTGTAATAAAGCCAAGGTTGTATAATTTCAGCAGATAATTGATATTTTCGCTGCCAAGAGAATTCATTTCGTTAGGGCTAAAATAGCGGAAGTTTTTTTCGCTTCCCAATTTAAAAGCGTTGTCCGAAAAACGCGTGGCAAGTATTTTATCAAATATCCAGCTGTAAGCGGTTGCGGCCGCTCCACGGAACAGTTTATTATTCAATTTTTTGTTTAAATCTTTATAACTCGATTTTTCGTTTAGGGTATCTACAATATCCGTAAATAATTCGACTATATTGCTGTTCATATAATTCTATATTTATCTTCGAATTTTGAAAAACTATTTACAAATTTATTTTCTAAGTATTTCATTTTTTTCTTATGCTCTGGAATATCGTCTTCGTAACCAATTAAATGAAGAATTCCGTGTATGATTAATCTAAGTAATTCTTTGCTAAAATCAACAGAAAATTTTTTGGCGTTATAATCTGCGTCGTCAGTCGATATAAAAAGCTCGCCTTCAAGGTTTTTTATATCGCCGGAATAATTAAAAGTGATAATATCTGTAGAACCCTGATGTTGTAGATACTCTTTATTAATTTCAGTAATCTGTTCTGCATTTACAAAGTTTATTTGCAAGGAATCAACTGTAAAGCCTAATTCTTTCTGAAGGTCTGCAACAGTTTGGTGAACATTCTTTTTATTGATCTTTATTCCTTTATTGGAATAAACTGATAATCTTTTTACCACAGCTCTATTCTTTTTTATATAATGAAAATTTTGTCATAACTGTACAGTATGCTTATTTAACGATTCTATAGTTATCTGAGTATACTTTTTGTACCTTAATGCGGATTGCTCAAGATCGTCCATTTCCGCCTGAGTGAGGTCTCTAACCACTTTAGCAGGAACTCCGGCGACCAATTTGCCAGAAGGAACCACAAATCTTGGTCTTACCACTGCGCCGGCAGCCACTATAGTTCTTTCTTCAACCACAGCGCCGTCCAATACGACCGCTCCCATGCCTATTAAGCAGCAATCGTTAAGAGTACAGCCATGCAGCGTAACGCTGTGCCCTATGGTCACCTTGGAGCCTATATTCAAAGGATACTTAGTGTTAGTTACATGCAGCATTGAACTATCCTGAACATTAGACATTTTGCCAATTTTAATATAATTGACGTCGCCTCTTAAAACAGTATTGTACCAAATACTTGCGTCTTCTTCAATTTCTACATTCCCAATAATTTTGGATCCGGAAGCAAGAAAAACAGTCGGATGAATTTTAGGAAAAAAATCTAAATAAGGGAAAATATTATTTTCTTTTACTAATTGTATTTTGGCGGTTTCCATCCATTCCTCTTAAAATGTTTCAGTTTTATGCTAATATTTCCAATTATCACTTTCATATTTGCCGTTATTGGTATTGCGGCTTTATCGTTAGAGAACCAGCCTTCAAAATGTCCGGTTAGTCCATAAACGCTTACAAAATTAGTTTCGCCTTCCAGATAGTTGCATGCAACGTCATATTTTACTGCTGGGCAAGTAACTGCCGTCAGCTTTTTATGAAAATTAAGCGTCGTCTTCACTTTTTTTTCGTTTACAAAACAGGGTAAAACTACCGTTTTATTTTGTCCTGTGTTCATTCGCGCAAAATAAAAGATAGAAAGTCCATCCTGAAATTCCTTTTCGGCGGAAGTAACAGAATCAGTCCAGACCACGGGAGGTTTTAACTCCCCTTTTCTTACGCGTAATTTTGCATTTTTGTAATCAAAATTATATTCCGTATAAGTAGTAAAATCCTTATACTTAACAAGCCCTTTGAAGTATTCCGAAAAATAATCATCGCTTAATTTGCTTTCATAAATCTGATGCAGGTCTACAAACGGAACCGAAGAATATGAATTAATATAAGCTATAGTTTTGTAAAGTATTCCGCCATTCAGGTTAATTTTTTCAAGAACTTTAAATTTTAATTCGCCTATATCTATAAAAGAATAACTAACAATATAAGTCAGCTCTTCTCCAACTTCCAATTCTTTATCAGATGCGGAGAAGTATCCTCCAGGGGAAACACTCTCCGCATTAAAACCATAAAAAAATAAAACGCATATCCCAATTAAAGCGCAAAAGACTAATTGGGGTTTCATTTTATCTTTGCTAAATTCTTAGCTTCGCCAAATAATGTTTTAGCTTTGATAAGCTGGTTGTCTGCTTCCAAAAGCACCGCATACCAGCCTTCATTTTTCCAATAGTTTCTTGCTATCTGAGCTTTAATTCGGGCCGTTATATATTCTTTATCTTTTGAATATTCGTCTTTCTTAAACTCAACCTTTTTAGATTTAGCATAACTAATGAATGATTCCAAATCTTTTTCGGTAATCTTAAATGAATTGTTAAACTTATGAAGATCGTTGCCGTATTTTTCTTTAATTTCCTTACCATGCGATTCAAGGTAAGAAAGTATATAAGTGTAAAAAATATTATTGCTTAATAACGCTACTGAATAATCTGTAAGGTTATCGGCTTTTATTATATAATCAGGAGTGATGCCGCCGCCGCCATAAACAATTCTACCGCCGTTTGTTTTATAAATTGGTTTGGAAGAATCCTTTTCAGTGCTATGAGTAAGGTTATCGCCTTCTTTCTCTGAGCGTTTTGCCGCGTCTTCGTAATAATCTTTTTTATCTTTTTTGTCTTTATAATTTCTCTGAATACATCTGCCTGAAGGCGTAAAGTATTGAGCAATTGTCAGTCTTAAAGCTGATTTATCCGGCAGGCTAAACTGACGTTGTACAAGACCTTTGCCAAAAGTAGTTTCTCCAACAATTAAACCTCTATCCCAATCCTGAATAGCGCCGGAAACAATTTCGCTTGCTGAAGCGCTTCCGCGGTTAACCAAAACTACAAGCGGCATTTTTTCATAAGAGGAAGGTTCGGATGAATAATATTCTTCATCAAAATGAAGGTCAGGTCTTCTTCCTTTTGTATAAACAATTTTCTTGTGCCCCTCTATAAATAAATCTGCAATCTGGAAAGCCTGATTCAAATAACCGCCCGGGTTATTTCTTAAATCAAGGACAAGCTGGGTCATTCCTTTTGCTTTAAGGTCTGTTAATGCATCAGTCAATTCCTTTGTGGTGGTTTCCGCAAATCTGGTTACGCTTACATAGCCGGTTTTATCATCTAACATCAGGTGAGTGTCAACTGAATAAAGCGGAATTTTATCTCTTGTAATTTCATATTGTAGGGGATTTTTAACTCCGGTTCTTAAAATAGTAACAGAAACCTTTGTTCCACCTGCGCCGCGAAGTTTTTTTCTAACGTCGTCGTTTGAAATTCCAATAACGGAATTGCCGTCAATTTTAACAATTCTATCTCCGGCCATTATGCCTAAGGCTTCGCTTGGTCCGCCGGTAATTGGAGATACTACTGTAAGAGTATCGTTCACTACCTGAAACTCAATACCGACTCCTTCAAAAGCGCCTTTGAATTCTTCATCAACAGCTTCCATTTGTTTTGCCGGAATATAAGCCGTATGAGGATCAAGCGTGTTCAGCATTCCGTTAATTGCAGCTTCAACTAATTTATCCGTATCTACATCTTCTAAATAATATCTTTGAGTTAAAGATAAAACGTCGTTAAACTTGCTTATACTCTGTGTAAGGTTGTCGCTCGACATTACCTTTTGGATTGCCGATCCTAACAAAATTCCTAAAGTTAAAAGTATAACTGAAAAAGGTATTTTGAATTTTTTAATTTGCATAATTAGTCCTAATTATAATTTTATGCCGACGCTAAAGAAAGAATAAAAACATATCCAGCTTATGCTATCAGCTAATGAATTATTAAAATAACGAACATCAAGTTTTATGTATATGTCTAATATTATCGTATAAAAAGAAAAACTATAAACTCTTTAATACGCCAAAGTAATTATTAAACTCTTCCAATCGTTGCTAAATTGGAACGGTAAAGCTCCAAATAGTTTCTCAAAAGCTTAAAATAAGATAAATTAAATGCCAATCTTAAGTTATTATTAAATCTATAATTAAATTGATAAAAAATCAATCCACTATTTAAATGAATATCCGGTTCTAATGGATATTTATAGCATAAATTATCATTATTCAGCGTCTTATAAGGAAAAATATGATAAGCGGCAACAGAATAATTCAAAGTCATCTTATCTGTTCCCATTCTTTTGAAATGGATTTGTTTTTTATTACTACCGAAACTGAATTTTTAAGCCAGGAAAATGTGACGTTGAAATATCCTAGTTTCCTATATCTGCGCGGGGATTCATAAATAACAAGCCCTTTGGCAAAAAGGACTTTCCCTCTCCTTCGAATTTTGCGGAAAAGATCGAAGTCCTCCCCTGCGGCTAAATTTTCATTATTGCCCCCAATTACTTCAAACATATACCGTTTTATTACCTGGCACTCGCCGCGTCCCATGCCCATTCCGACTATATTCAGAAAATTAAAGTAGGTATTGTAAAAACCATGGAATAATTTATCCGAAAGCAGTTCCTGTTCAGGAGGAACTTTTACCGGGCACGTCATGGCCGCATAACGACTGCGCGCAAAAACATTTTCAACAAAGTAGAAAAATTTAACCGGATCCTTTATCATAACGTCGCCGTTAAGAAAAATGAGGATTTCCCCTTCGGCCTGACTTGCTCCAATATTTCTTCCGATGGCAATATTCTGAATTTTGCCATCGGCGTTGTAGCATATTTTGTCTGCGTACTTTTTTGCAATATCAATAGTTTTATCTTTACTTCCGCCGTCAGAAATTATTATTTCGTAACAATATTTCTTTTTAAGTTCAGTATCCGATAGTTGTTTTAATAATGCCGGTAAAAGAATTTCCTCATTAAGAGTCGGAATAATAATTGTGTACATATAAGATTATTTCTCAGGTTTCATTTGAGGGAATAAAAGCACGTCTCTAATTGAAGTCTGATTCGTTAGCATCATAACTAATCTATCAATTCCAATTCCTAATCCAGCCGTAGGGGGCATTCCGTATTCCAAAGCTCTTAGGAAATCTTCATCCATTTGCTGGGCTTCATCGTCGCCTTTTTCTCTGTCTTTAACCTGTTCTTCAAATCTCTCGCGTTGGTCAATCGGGTCGTTTAATTCGCTAAATGCGTTGCAAAGCTCTTTGCCTGCAACAAAAGCTTCAAAGCGCTCAACCATGCCTGGTTTAGTTTTATGTTTTTTTGCAAGAGGCGAAGTCTCAATTGGGTATTCATAAACAAATGTCGGTTGAATTAAAGTATCCTGGACGGTTACTTCAAACAAAAGGTCGATTAATTTGCCTCTGCTTTCGCCGCCGGCAACGTCAGCTTCGTGTTTTTTTGCCGCGTCTCTAAGTTCTTCATATGTTGCAGTAAGAATATCTAATCCGGTTTTTTCTTTAATAGAATCAACCATTGAAACTCTTTGCCAAGGAGGATTAAAATTAATTGTGTGTTCGCCAAATTGAAGTTCTGTAGTATTAGAAATAGTGCGGCTGATATCAGCTACCATATTTTCAACAAATCCCATCATCCATTCATAATCTTTAAATGGAACATAAAGCTCAAGCATTGTAAATTCAGGGTTATGAGTTTTATCCATTCCTTCATTACGGAAATCTTTAGAGATTTCATATACGCCGTTAAAACCGCCGACAATAAGGCGCTTTAGATAAAGCTCGTCTGCAATTCGTAAGTATAACGTCATATCAAGAGCGTTATGTTTTGTAATAAATGGTCTTGCAGATGCTCCGCCGTATTGAGGCTGTAAAACTGGAGTTTCAACTTCAAGATAACCGGCCGTGTCAAGGATTCTTCTAATAGCGGTTATTATTTTACTTCTCTTGATAAATACGTCTCTTACGTCAGGGTTAACAATAAGGTCTACATATCTTTGACGGTAACGCAATTCTTTATCTGCAAACTGATCGAAGATTACTTTGTTTCCGTTTTCGTCTGTAACTTCTTTAGCAATAGGTATCGGTTTAAGCGATTTTGCCAGTAAAGTAATTGATTTTGTATGAATAGAAGTTTCTCCGGTTTTTGTTTTAAAAACATAACCGGAAACTCCAACTAAATCGCCAATATCTAATAATTTGAAAATATCATATTCTGCGCCAACGTCGTCTTTTCTTAAATATATCTGTATTTTTCCGGCATGATCCTGAATATGCGCAAACGAAGCTTTTCCCATTCTTCTGATTGCCATAATTCTACCGGCTATGCTTACGTTATACTCTTCGCCGTCAACGAATTTACTTTTTATTTCTGCTGAATTTGCAGTTACGTCAAATGAATATGCAAAGGGCAGCGCTCCAAGTTTTTTTATTTCGTCAAGCTCTTCATATCTTCTTTTAATTAAAACGTTTATGTCAGGTATTTGATTATTTTCCACTTATCCTCCGATTTATTTTCTTTTAAAATTGGAAAGCCGCAAGCATACTAAATCCTGGATGTTTTCTGCAAGTTTAGTCGGCGCTAAAAAATTATTTGTAATTATCGAAAAAGCAATAGGTTCATTATCAGCCGTAAACGCATAGCCGCAAAGGCTCCTTACGCTGCTTACATAACCTGTTTTTGCTCTTACTTTATTTTCTGCTTTCGAGTTTTTTAATCGAGTGCCCATGCTGCCGTCTACTCCGGCTATAGGTAAAGAATTAAAAAACGGTATAAAATTAGGACTCTTATACATATAAGTCAATAACGAAACAAATTGTCTTGGCGTTACTAGATTCAGCCGTGATAAGCCGGATCCGTCTACAACCAACGTATTATCCGGGCTAATGCCCATTTCCTGCATGACTTCTTTTTCATACTTTAAGCCGTTATCTACTGAGCCAAAGTTTCCTTTTTCAAGACCTATTGTTTTTAATAACTGCTCGGCATAAAAATTATGACTGTTTTTGTTTATTACTTTAATTATGTCTTTTAACGGCACGGAATAATGTGTAAGTAATAATTTCATTTTAGTGTAATCAAGACTTTCCGGTAAATCGTCAACGTCTATTGGATATCCTTTTACAGAAATTCCTTTTCTCTCAAAAACGTCTTTTAATACAACAACAAAAAATTGCGTAGGATTATTGATGGTAGAGAAAATTTTATCCGGTTCAGCGTTTTGTTTTATTGTTCCCTGAACTGTAATAACGTTTGTTCCGCGTTCTCTAAAAAAATCAATTGAAGTGGTAGAATCGTTCCTTACTGTCGTAACATTATTTATAAGAATAACATATTTAGTATTGGGGACAACGCTGATTTTTGCAGGTTTGCCAACTTCTGTTGGAGTAACAACCATATTTACGCAATTATCGTTAAACGATAAAGAACCAGTTGGGGCGGAGAACCAATATGACTCATAATCCCATTGCCAGCCGTTGCCAAGTCCCCTGTCTTCAAATAAATTATCGTCGCCAATAATATTCCCGTTAATTTCGTCAATCCCAAGACTAAGCAGAGTATCAGCCCAGCTTTCAAAAATCTTAAACATATTTCCATCGCTAAACCTGTCCGAAATAGTCGGGTCGCCTCTTCCCTGAACAATTAAATCGCCTGTAAGCGTTGTGCCGTCAATTTTGCCATTAGTGTAAAGCTTGGTTTTGTATTTGAAATCCGGACCAAGAAGAGCGAGACCTGCGGTAGTAGTAAATAGCTTAAGGTTTGAAGCCGGCATAAACAGCTTGTCTTCGTTTCTTTTATAAAAATACTCGCCGGTTTCAATAGATTGAATAACGACTCCCCAGAAAGCGTTATTAAAGTTGGGATCATTAAAAATATCATCTAATTGTTCCCAAAGCTCTGTTACGTTAGAATAAGAAGTATACTTTCTAACAGGTTCATTTTTGTAGTTCTGTCCCCAACAGAGACAGCTAAAGAATGTAAATAATAAAAAAAGCTTAAGTGCGTTTTTCATATTTTTCCTTCACTCTGTTAACCTCTATATCGGTTAAAATTCTAAAAGAGCCAGTAGGAATATCGGCTGTAAAATCACCAAATCTATCTCTATTTAAACCGGTTACAGTATAACCCAATGTTTGGAACATATTTTTTACAAAGTGGTTGCGTCCTTCTTCGGTAGTTACCACAACAAACTTTCCAGAATTTTCATTTGGGTAAACGACAGAAATAAATTTGCCTCTTACTCCGTCTATGAAGACCCCTTTTTTCATTTTTTCTGCGTCTTCCTTACTTAAAGAACGATCAAGATTAACGCTATACTCTCTTCTGACTTTGTTTTTAGGATGCGTCAGGTAATACGCAAAATCTCCGTCGTTTGTAAGCAACAGCACTCCTGTCGTGTTATAATCTAATCTGCCTACCGGAAAAACTTTTTCTTTTATGGCCACTAAATCAACCACAGTTCTTCTGTTTTTTTCGTCAGCCGTAGTAGTCACAACGCCTTTAGGCTTATTCATCAGCACGTAAACATGTTTTATAATGTTTATCGTTTCGCCGTCATAACTGACTTTATCTACATCAGGATCAATTTTTGAACCAAGGTCGGAGACTGTTTTAGAATTAACCTGAATTCTTTCCTGAAGAATTAATTCATCAGCTTTTCTACGGGAACATATTCCGCTTTCGGCGATAAATTTATTCAATCTAATTAGTTTCATCTGATTCGCTCTTTATTTCGTTTTCAATAGTTTCTTCTATCGCATTCATCATTATTTTTCTTTTTTGTTCAATAAAATCTTCATCTTTTAATATCTCTTCAACCTCGCGCGGTTTAGGCAAATCGCTCAATTTATCCAAGCCGAAATAAAGTAAAAATTCCTTTGTAGTGCCATACAATAAAGGACGGCCCACAGATTCAGAGCGTCCATTAATTGTTATCAAACATTTTTCAAGAAGAGTATTCAGTATATAATCGGAGTTTACTCCTCTTATTGATTCAAGTTCCGGCTTTGTAATCGGCTGCTTATACGCTATAATAGCAAGGGTCTCAAGCGCGGCCTGGCTAAGCCTTCTTTTGCTTTTTTCTGATGAAAGATAGCCTACATATTTAGCATATTCCGGTCTGGTCCCGTATAAGTAACCTCCGGCTATTTTAGCAATCTTGAAAAACGAATTATTCTCTTCGTAATTCTGGTTTACTTCGTCGATGCAGGCTTCAATTTCTTCCTGAGTTATCTGAATGTCTTCTCCGTCAATTCCTTTAATTGCTTTTAGAATTTCGGGAGCCGTAATTGGCTCATCAGACGAAAATATTAACGCTTCTATTATTGAGTTATAAATTTTATCCATTTTGAATCGCATATACTACAAAATCATTAAAATCGCTTGTCTCTTTAATTCCAACTCGCCCCATTTTAGTTAGTTCCAATAAAGCCACAAACGTTATCACTATTCTTATTTTTTCTTTCATTTCAACAACAAGACTTATAAAATTCAACTGCTTATTGTCTTCAAGTTTGGTCATTATGAAATTTATCTGATCTTCAATCGAAATAGGTATTTTCCTGATTTCGTGAACGACAACTTTTTTAATCCCGTCTATTGCTTTTTTGAAGCACTTAGCCAGATCAAACACAGTTACATTTTTAAGTAAAATATCATATTCAGGCGGCGAAATTTTTTCGTCGGCAGAATAATTGCCTCTATAGTTTATTTTTCTCTGATTAGTTTCAAAGAACGATAAGTCTTCTGAGACTTCCTTGTACCTCTTATATTCAAGAAGGGCCTGAATTAAATCCATTCTAGGATCAATTTCAGTTCCTTTTTCGTCCACTTCTTTTGGAAGAAGCATCCGTACTTTAATATGCATTAAAGTTGAAGCCATGAGAATAAAATCTCCAGCGACTTCAATATCCAGTAATTTTATATAATTCACATATTCAAGAAACTCTTTCGTAATTCTTGAAATAGGAATATCATATATATTCAGTTCATCACGCTTAATAAAAAATAATAACAGATCAAGCGGACCTTCAAATGTTTCGAGCTTTACTTTATACAAGAATTATCCTAATTTCATTTTTGTTCTAACTTCTGTCATCGTACTTTCAGCCGTTGCTCTTGCAGTTTTTTCGCCTTCGTTTAACACGTTTTTTACTTCGTCTAAACGGTTTTCATAATAATTTCTTTTTTCAAGAATCGGTTCAAGGAATGATGAAATTTTGGATGCGCATTTCATTTTGCAATCAAAACAGCCAAGAGCTCCGGAACGGCAGCCCGCTTCAATTTCTACGGTTTCGCCTTCGTTAAATCTTTGCTGATATGAAAATATTGAACAAATCTCCGGTCGACCCGGGTCGCCTTTTCTAACTTTTTGAGTATCTGTAACAGCTTTTTTTAATTTGCTTTTTACAATCTCCGGTTCGTCAGAAAGTAAAATGGAGTTGCCTAGTGATTTACTCATTTTAGCGTCGCCATCAAGTCCCATAAGACGCGAGAATTTTGTTAAGAGCGTTTCCGGCTCGTCAAAAACAAATCCATATTGGTTATTAAACTTTCTTGCCATTTCGCGAGCAATTTCTACATGAGGTATCTGGTCGTCGCCAACTGGCACAACATTCCCTTTATAAAGTAAAATATCTGCGGCCATAAGCACAGGATAGCCTAAGTGCCCAAAAGCGATATTTTCAATTTTTAGATCGCGTACCTGATCCTTAACTGCAGGATTTCTTTCCAATCTGCTTGCAGTAATAAGCATAGAAAATATTAAATTTAATTCCGTATGTTGTTTTACCTGAGATTGTCTGAAAATAGGACTTTTTTCAGGATTAATTCCTGAAGCTAACCAGTCGATAGCCATTTCAATCGAATTCTGGTAAATATCATCAGTATTCAGGTTAGTAGTTAATACGTGATAATCTGCTATTAAGTGAAAGTTGTCATACTCATTTTGAAGTTTAACCCAATTTTCTAAAGCTCCTACATAATGCCCTAAATGAAGCTTGCCTGTAGGACGCATACCGCTTAAAATTCTTTTTTTTGCCATAAATAGATATAATAATTAATTATTTAAATATACAGATAAGGTTTCCAATTATCGTCAATTTTAGACGAAAAATTCTTAATGAACATAATATGACTCGGGATAAAAGGTTTCAACATAAGTTTAAGTCCTGCTTCTGCCGGGGTTCCATCCCCCTTTTTGTTATTACAAACAGTGCAGGCGCAAACTAAGTTTTCCCAGCTATCTTGTCCTCCTTTTGCTTTAGGGATTACATGATCAACTGTCAGTCGTAAATCCCCTCTGCCGCAATAAGCGCAACGGAAAGAATCCCTCCTGAAAATGTTTTTTCTTGTCAGAATTACCTTTCTATAAGGAACGCTGATATATCTTTTAAGTCTGATAACGCTCGGACACGGAAAACGTTCTGTAATTGATCTGATTTCTTTTCTCGTATCTTTTTTGACTAATTCAGCCTTTCCAAGATAAACAAGTATAAGAGCTTTTTTAATAGTACTGACAGTTAAAGGTTCGTAACTTTGGTTCAAAATAAGAACCTTCGCATTAAGCATTCCGTTATTTTTTACAGAAAACTCGAAAACGACCTCCTTAATTTTTCCTATCTTTCATGAAGAAATATAATCTAAGAACCGTTCTTGCTATAAATAGAGCTATATCAAATATTACCAAGTAAAACGCTGTTTTATTTGGTATACTCTTCGTCCAAATTAAAATAAAAGAACTAATGATAATTAATAATACTAATATGCTAAAAATATAAAACCATTTTCTATGCATTTATTATTTACCTTCTTTAATTATTCCTCCGGCCAAAACATATCCCTGTTCGTCATATAACGCCGCTGACTGGCCTGGCGTTATTGCATTTTTAGGTTCAAGAAATTTTACCTCAAACATGTTTTCATCGGCATTTATTACTTCTGCCGGAGAACCTTTATCAGCATATCGTATTTTGCAATTAACTACGGAGTTTTTCTTTAACTCCGATAAACTTATATAATTTACTTCCTGAGCAATAAGAGTATGTTGCCCTAACTCTTCTTTATCTCCAATCTCTATCACATTGTTTTCATAGTCGATCTTTGTAACATAAACAGGAGAACCTAAAGCTATTCCAAGCCCTTTTCTTTGGCCTACGGTGTAAAAAGGGACGCCTTTGTGAACGCCAATTTTTTTGCCTTTATAGACCAAGTCGCCTTTTTCAATATTTTCTATAACGTCAGGAATTTTTTCACGCAAAAACCGCTCATAATTATTATCAGCCACAAAACAAATTTCCTGGCTATCGGGTTTGTTTGCAGTTTTAATCTGGCAATCCTGAGCTATTTTTCTTATCTCTGGTTTTGTGTAATCGCCTAAAGGGAATAGAGTTCTGCTTAAACTTTCCTGAGTTAAGCCCCACAAAGCATAGGTCTGATCTTTTTTATTATCGACAGAAGCTTTAAGACAATATCTTTTATTTATTTCAGAGAACTCAACTTTTGCATAATGCCCGGTCGCCACATATTTAGCGTCGAGAGAATCCGCTTTTTTAAGCATTTCCTCCCATTTTATTTTACGGTTACAGATAACGCATGGGTTCGGAGTTCTGCCATGCAGATACTCGTCTACAAAATTATCAATAACAGCTTCTTCAAACTGTTTTGTGAAATCGACCGTATAATGCGGAAAACCCAACGAATCGGCTACGTTTTTAGCGTCAAAAATAGTATCTAATGAACAACAGCCAGATTCATGTTTCGGGGCGCCGCCTACTTCCATAAAGCCCCAGGTTTTCATTGTTACGCCTATTACATCGTATCCTTGCTTAACCAAAAGCGCCGCTGCAACGGAAGAATCAACTCCTCCGCTCATGGCCACAATCACTCTATCCTTAGCCAATAAATACCTACGTACTTTCTAAAATTTAAAAAATAAATATAACTAAATAGATTAGTATTTGCTAATACCTCAATCACATAAAAATTTGCAAAAATTGAGGCAATATTTTAATTTGTTAAAATATTGTTATATTTAAAACATACAACAATCTTTTTTCATTACTTAAGTGGGGAGCAATATGTTCAAGTGTTTTATCTTAATTATTTTTGTTTCAATAATTACGTTTGCGCAAAATAAAGTTGAAAAATTAAATTCCGAAATCCCAATTGGATATAATGTAAATGGAATGAAAATTAGTCTCCCTGACACTGTAAACATAAAAATTATAATATTTTCTGGAATGGCAGGCGGGTTTTCAAACCTAAAAGATACTATTATGGTTATATACGATGGAGTTCTTGCTCCCGGAAATTATCGCGCATACTGGGATTATAAAGACGCCAACAATATATTGGCTCCTATAGGAGGCATATACTCTATTTTTGTTGATTGTTCTGTTCCTAAAAACAAAAGAGGCGCGAAAAAATTCTCCGGTTACTCAAGCTTTTTAGTAATGAGATGATTTTTATATATGCAAAATAATATCAGATGATTTAGTTAGATGAGAATTAAATCAATCAATCTGTATCAGAATCGTTCTCAAAATCGTTTAGTTCTTCTTCCATTTTAGCTATAAATATTTTTGAGCACATTTCCCCCTTAAATTTGCCAATTTGCTTGCAATTTTCATGATTGGCTTTTACTTCTTTAATATCTTTGGACTTTTCCGAAAGGAAGAAATTATCTAAATCCTTCTGGCATTCGGTACAGAACTGAACATCAAGTTTGCTGAATTCATCATCCGGCAGAGATTTCTTTTTCATTATATTATTACACGCTATATTTATTCGAGTATCTTAAAAATTGCGTCTATCCTTCCAAGCGGAGCAGCAAGCTGCACGCCGCTTACGACAGATTTTATCTGGTTAAATGTTTCGTTAGCTATTTCAATTCCCTTCTCAAAACCTTCTTCTTTGGAATTAGTTTTCCGCATTCTATCCATAATATCGTCAGGAACTGAAGCGCCCGGAACTTCATTATTCATAAACTCTGCATTGCGATACGAAACAAGAGGCCAGATTCCGCAAATAAGAGGCAATTTTATGTACTCAATGCGCTTAAGAAACTTTTCTAAAATTTTCAAATCAAATACCGGCTGCGTAATCATATACTCTGCGCCCGCCTCAATTTTCCAGTCAAGTCTTCTTATTTCCTCATCAAGATTTATGGCTCCGGGATTAACTCCAACGGCAACATTAAAGCCTGTAGGCTCTCCTATTGGGTTGCCCGCAAGATCCAATCCGTTATTCAATCTTGAAATAAGATTTGTTAAACCGATTGCATCTACATCGAAAACAGCAGTTGCGTCCGGATAATTCCCTAATTTGGGCGGATCCCCTGTAATTGCTAAAATATTTCTTATTCCTAAGGCCCAAGCTCCAAGCAAATCGGATTGCATGCCAATAATATTTCTGTCTCTACAAGCAATATGCAATATAGGTTCAATGCCAACTTCTCTATGCAATATAGAAGCCAATGCAAGCGCCGACATGCGCGCAGATGCTCTTGGTCCATCTGGAATATTAATAGCGTCGATGCCATGATTAAATAATTTTCTCGCCTTTTCAATTTCTCTTTGCGGAGATACGCCTCTTGGCGAGACAAGTTCTACTAAGCTTACAAATTCTTTTTTTAATAATTTATTTGCTAAGCGCGATTTATCCGCTTTTTCAACTATTTTTACTTCGGCAGGTTTTTCTATAGCAAGTTCTTTTATCTGAACGTCTAACCTTTTAGAAGGCTGTAACGCGTGCACCGCTTTGCGAATAGCTTTTATATGAGTCGGATTTGTTCCGCAGCATCCGCCAATTACATTGGCTCCTTTTTGAATAAACCTTTTCGCATATTCGGCCATATATTCTGGCGAAGCCATATAAATATTACGTCCGCCAATATTTTGAGGAACTCCTGCATTAGGCTGCACTGAAATTGGAATCGTAGTAAGACTCTTTAGCGTTTCCATCGCTTCAAGCATAGATTTAGGCCCTACAGAACAATTCAAACCAATTACATCAACGTTATAAGCTTTTAATTTATTAACAAAAACAGAAAGAGGCGCGCCGCTTAATAAATGCCCTTCGTCATTTATAGTCATCTGAGCCATAATAGGCATGTTGGCGTCAAGCTCTTTAAGGGCTTTTATTGCCTGGGATAATTCGTTTACGCTTCCAAAAGTTTCAAATACAATCAAATCAACTTTACCGTCAAGCAAGCCTTTTATTTGTTCTTTAAAGGCTTCTTTTGCTTCTTCATATCTAACTTTGCCAAGCGGTTCAAGCTGCACGCCCAAAGGACCTACAGAGCCTGCAACAAGCGCAGTTTCTCCAGCGACAGATTTAGCAATTTGAGCTCCGCGCAAATTAATTTCATATACTTTATCGCTTAATCCGTGCGGTTTAAGTTTTATTACATTTGCGCCAAAGGTATTAGTCTCAACTATGTCGGCGCCTGCATTAATATAATCCTTATGCACTTCGGCTACTAATTCCGGGTTGGTAAGGTTTAATTCGTCATAACAGCGGTTAATGTATATCCCTTTTTCGTAAAGATAAGTCCCCGTTCCGCCGTCAAATACAATTACCTGTTTGCCTAATCTATCTCTGAAATTCATCATATCACAATATTTAATATTGAAAGTATCAATTTAAGATATTTCTTATTTGTAATCAAAAATGTAACCAATAAAATATTTAAAATTTATTTTTTATTTATGCGGAACTATTGTTCTAACAATTAATGTTGTAACAGATATCACATAATTATAAATCTTAGGAGGTTCGTATGAATAAAATAAAGATGGCGTTAGCTGCATTGATTATAATGGCGTCTGGTTCATTTGCCCAGACAAATTGGAAGATTGATCCGTCGCATTCGCATATTCAGTTTTCTGTAAGTCACTTAGTAATATCAGAAGTATCTGGATATTTCAAACAGTTTGAAGGATCGGTAAGCGCAAAAGACGATAATTTTACCAACGCTAAAATTAGTTTTACTGCCGAAGTAAAAAGTATCAGTACAGATGACGAAAAACGCGACGAGCATTTGAGAACGGACGACTTCTTTAACGCTGCAAAATATCCGCAAATTAAATTTGTAGGCAAGTCTTTCAAAAAAATTAGCGGCAACAAATATAAATTAACTGGCGATTTTACAATGCGCGACGTAACTAAGACTGTTACTCTTGACGTTGTTTATAATGGCAATGTTAAAGATCCATGGGGCAATACAAGAGCAGGTTTCAAAATT
Organism: Ignavibacteriales bacterium UBA1304; assembly: GCA_002307295.1. Classification (GTDB taxonomy): domain Bacteria; phylum Bacteroidota; class Ignavibacteria; order Ignavibacteriales; family Ignavibacteriaceae; genus UBA1304. Next base: position 133,268 of record DBTY01000021.1, on the reverse strand, counting down.
ACAGGCAGCGTAAACCGTTTTGATTACAACCTTAAATGGAATGGCTTATTAGAAGCTGGCGGCGCAACAGTAGGCAAAACAGTAGCTATAATATGCAACGTAGAAGTTATTAAAAGCAAATAAATGAAAATTGAAGAAGAAATATTGCAGAAAAAATTTACGAATATTTCTGAAAAAACAATTGTAAATATTTTATTTACGAATAATTGGCTTATGAGCTTGCAGGCTGAGATTCTTAAAAAGTTTAATATTTCAGTTCAACAGTTTAATATTTTGAGAATTCTCCGGGGGCAATTCCCCAAGCCTGCAACTATAAAGCTTATTAAAGAAAGAATGCTCGATAAAGAATCTGACGCGTCAAGAATTGTTGAAAAACTTAGACTGAAAGGTTTTGTAGATAGAACTATATGCCCTGTTAACAGGCGTACAGTAGACGTTTTGATTAGCAAAAAAGGTTTAGAAGCATTAAACAAACTTGACGTTATAGAGCTTGAATCCAATAAATTAACGTCTAATTTATCTATTAAAGAACTGGAAAATCTTAATGAGCTTTTGGATAAACTACGCGGATAGTTCGTTAAATAAAATGCAAACATTTTAGCCCGCTTTTTTTAACTTAAATTTAAGTTTAAATTATTTTAAATAATTATACAGATAAATATTTACCCTATTTAGAAATTTGCTAAATCTTAACATTAATATTATATTTGTAATCTCATTTAAAATTTATGCGAGACTGGCGGAATTGGTAGACGCGCTAGACTTAGGATCTAGTATCTAACGGTGTGGGGGTTCGAGTCCCCCGTCTCGCACTACTAAATATATTTAATTACCAGGAGTTAGTTTGGAATCAAAAATAAATGTAATTAATGAAAGTCTTAATGAAATTGAAGTTTCTCTTGAGTTTCCAGAAATAGAAAAAGAAATAGAAAAAGAAGTGATCAACAAATCCAAATCTTTACAAATCCAGGGCTTCAGAAAGGGAAAAGCTCCAATTTCAATTATTAAAAAACTTTATGGCGATTCTCTCGATCATGAAGCGAGCGAAAAGGTTTCAAACGATAATTTTTGGAAAATTGTAAAAGAACAAGATATTAAACTTATTGGCGAACCTAGATTAGTCGATCTGAATTTTGAACCTGGCAAAAAGCTTTCGTATAAAGTTCAATATGATGTTTTACCTAAAATTGATATTAAAGATTATTCCGGTTTAACAATCGAAATACCTGATTTTAAAGTTAAAGATGAAGAAGTTCAATCTGAAATTGATTATATAAAGAAAGCAAATTCAGAGTTTGTTGATGCTGAAGTTGTTGAAAATAAAGAATATCAGGTAACTTTAGACCTTCAGAGAGTTGACGAAGCCGGCGCTCCAATGGAAGGCGTTAAAAGCGACAATGTGAAAGTAGACCTTAATAATCCTAATGTTAATGCTGATTTAGCAATGAAATCATTAGGCAAAAAAGTCGGCGATGTTTTTGATTTTGTTTTTACTGATAAAGTTAAAGCTGAAAATGATACAGAAGACGAGAAAAAAGAAACCGAAATCTTTAGATATGAAGCAAAAATAAAAGGAATTAAGAAAATTGTTACCGCTGAATTAACTGAAGAGTTAGTTAAAAAAGTTACAAAAGATAAAGTTTCAACCGAAGCTGAATTAATTGAAGATATTCGTAAAGACCTTCAGAATTATTACGATCAGCAGATAGAGAACATTACGCATAACAGACTTGCTGAAAAAATTGTAAGCAATAATCCTTTTAAAGCTCCTTCTACCTTAGTTCATAATATGCTTCATAGCCTTATGGAAGAAGAGGAAGAAAAATCAAAACAGGAAGGTTATGCAAAATATGACCACCATGAAGCTCACCACAGATTAGAAGGCACTGCAGAATGGGCTGTAAAATGGTATTTGTTAAAAATTGAAATGATAAAGAAAGAAAATTTACAGATTACCGACGAAGAAATTAACGAGTTAGCTAAGATAGACGCTGAAAAAACTGGAATTTCGATAGATAAGCTTTTGAATTATTATAAAGGACAGAATTATACAGAGAAATTACTTGATAAAAAGCTATTTGAATTCCTTGAAAAGAATAATACTATTACACGAGTAGATCCGATTGAACTTTCTAAAAAAGAAAAAGAGGCAGTAAAGAATGAAAAAGTTTGAAATTTATAATCAGTTAATCCCGTATGTTATTGAACAGACTGGAAGAGGCGAACGAGGAATGGATATTTATTCGCGTCTTTTACGCGAACGTATTATTTTCCTTGGCACTCAGGTTGACGATCATGTCGCAAGTTTAATTGTAGCTCAGTTGATTTTTCTTGAAGCTGAAGACTCTGAAAAAGATATTCACTTATACATCAACTCCCCTGGCGGAAGCGTTAGCGCCGGTTTAGCTATTTATGATACAATGAAATATATTAAACCTGACGTAGCTACTATGTGCGTTGGTTTAGCGGCTAGCATGGGAGCAGTACTGCTTGCAGGCGGCGCCGATGGCAAAAGAACTTCTCTGCCAAACTCAAAAATTATGATTCACCAACCATGGGGCGGATTTCAGGGACAAGCTGCCGATGTTGAAATTCAGGCACGCGAAATGGTTAAAACCCGCGAAACTCTTTATGGTATTCTTTCGGCTCATACGGGCAAATCAATTGAACAGCTTACAAAAGACTGCGATAGAGATAATTTTATGACCCCGTCTGAAGCTAAGGAATATAGACTTATTGACAACATATTGGAAAAAAGGGTTCCCCTAAGCTCTAAATAAAATTAAATAAGTTTTATATCTAAAACGTTAAGGGTTGAATATTTCAACCCTTATTTTTTTTCAACTATCTTTAAATTAAAATGAAAACTTTCATAAATTTCAACCTGATGATTAAAAGCGCTTTAATCCTTTTACTAATCTCTTCAGTTACTTTGTTTGCCCAACCATTTGAGAAAACTTTAGATAAATATCTGGAATTATATAAAACCTCGAATAACGTTCCTTCTGTTTGTGCAGGAGCTGTTGTTAATGGCAGAATTGCATGGACAAGCGCGTTAGGTTTTGCGGATTTAGAAAATTCTGTAAAAACATCCGACAAAACTGTTTATAGACTCGCTTCTATTTCAAAACCTATTACCGCCGTAGCAATTATGCAGCTTGTTGAAAAAAAGAAGATTAACCTTGACGACGATGTAAGAAAATACGTCCATTACTTTCCAAAAAAGAAATGGAATATCACTATTAGGCAATTGCTTACGCATACTTCCGGAATCAGGTCTTATAAACCGGGAGAGTTTGATAGCAAAAACTATTATCCAAAAATAAAAGACGCAATTGAAGTTTTAGCGAATGATTCTTTGGATTCTAAACCTGGAACAAAATATAACTATAATACTCTAGCCTATAATCTTCTGGCGGCAGTTATTGAAAATGTTAGCGGTATGACTTTCTCGGAGTATTTAGAAGCTAATATATTCATACCGTCCGAAATGGCTCTTACTAAACTTGAATTTCAATCTGATATTGTTCCTAACAGAGCTCATGGATATATCCGAAATGATAAAGGTATAGTTCAAAACGCTCCTTTGGCCGATCTAAGTTCGAAATACGCTGGAGGCGGTATAATTTCTACAATAGAAGATTTGTTAAAGTTTGGCGAGGCTTTGCTCAGCAATAAGCTTATTAGCAAAACGACTTTAGACAGCATGTTAAGGCCGACTGTTCTGCCTTCTGGACAGGTTATTAATTATGGATATGGCTTAGGTTTTGGAACCGATTCTTTGGGCTCTTATTTCGGGCATTCGGCAGGCGGCACTGGTTTTTGCGCTAATCTAGTAATTTATCCTAAATCAAAAGCAGTATTTGCATACCTTATGAATATCAGGGATAATAAAGAATTAGGGAATCCATCGCTTGATATAGCGGCTATTTTATTGGGTAAAGGCGGAATTGATAAAACTTTTGATATAGTCTCGCATAAATACTTACAAAAATAATCTTTCGAATATTTTACTAAGCGGAAATTTAAGTCGCATTGAGCGAAGTTGAAATGTGACGAATCAGGAAAAAGCGCCTTAGAAATTTTTAGTCATCCTTCGACTATCGCTCAGGATGACATTATTTAGAATTATACAAATCCATTATCCCTTCTACAAATTTTGACCAGGAATATTTTTCTATTTCTTGCTCAATATTATTTATAAATTCTTCTTCTTTGTTTTCTGCATAAAAGCGAATAACTGAATCAGCTATTTTTTCCGCGCTGATTTCTTCAGTAATAAAACCAGTTTTATTATTTAGAACAACTTCTTTTAATCCGCCAACGTCTGTAGCTATTACAGGCTTTCTAAAATTCATAGCTATCTGCACAATGCCGCTTTGAGTAGCCGATTTATAAGGCAATAACACAGCGTCGCAAGCGGAGAAATAATATTTTACTTCATTAGTCGGAATAAAATCTGTAAATAGACGTATGTCGTCTTTTAATTTAAGTCTGTCAATAAGCGAAAGATATTTATCGCTGTTTGAATAAAACTCGCCCGCTACAATTAGCTTAACCGGATACTTCTCTTTAATTAATTTCAAGGCTTCAATTAAAAGGTCTAAACCTTTATAGTCGCGTATAAATCCAAAGAAAAGGATTAATTTTTCATCTTTTAATTTAAGTTTTTCGCGAGCTTCTTTTTTAGGAACGCGTTCGCCAAAATTTGAATAAATAGGATGAGGCAATACTTTATAATTTGCGTTTGGTTTTATTGAAATCAGGTCTTCCAGTACTTTATTTGAAAGTAATATAAAATAATCGGATAGCGAAAAGAATAATTTTGTAAGGAACTTATCCCCTATTTTTCTTTCGTGAGGCAAGACATTATCGCAAATTACAAGAACCTTCGTCTTCCCGTTCAATTTTGCGATTTTAGAAATTGTCATAAAACAGGGCGCAAAAAAGGGCATCCAATATTTGAATATAATCAAATCCGGCGCAGCTCTCTTTACTTTAATCCCCTCGCTAAACCAGTTAAACGGGTTGATGGAATCAATTCTTATTTGCGAAGGAATCTTTTCCGATTCGTCTCCTCCAGACTCCAATTGAGATTTACCAGGAAAAAATAAAGACGGATATTGTCTTTTAAACGTAATAACTTCAACGGAATTATTCTTAGCAAGCTCTTTATATATTAAACCGACAAAATGCGCTATGCCGCCTCTAAGCGGATAAGCCGTAGAAATTATTGAGATTTTCATAACGGCAAAAGCTTTGTTACAGTGTTAAGTACACGTTCCGGCTCAATATAATCCATACATTTATATTCTTCATTTTTACATGAAGATGTAAAATAGCAAGTACATTTTTTTGAAGGCTGAATTATTTCGCCAAGTCCGTATAAATCAAATTCATTTGGGTTAAAGATATTATTGAACAGAACTATCTTTTTATTAAGCGCAATTGTTATATGCATGCCCATAGTAACGCCGGTAACAACAAGATCGCATTGATTAACAAGATTTATAAATTTCTCCAAGTTAAAGAATCCCAAGTATTTTCCGCCGGATGCTTTAGCCAAGCGGCTGTTTTTTTCGTGTTCCTGTTCTCCGCCAAGGAATACGACTTCATAGCCTTTAGATAAAAGATTTTTTGCAAGCGCCGCCCAGTTTTCTTCAGGCCATAATCGTGAAGTCCATCGACCGCCGCAGCCTGTATTAAAGCCAATAATTTTTTTACTTTTATCAAAATCCCATGATTTTGAATATTCGTCATATGTTGAAAGAATATACTTTTCGCCCGAAAATTTGTATCCACATATTTCAAATATTTCTTCTGGATAGCTTTTTGTATTTTTCTGGTTCAAATCGTCAAAAAGTCCGGTCATGTATTTAGGAACAGCTTCGCTATTAAGTGGCGCTGGAATTCCATCTTTTAAGATATAACCTTTTTTGATTTTCGAGTTGACAAGCTTTAATATAGAGCAAGCCTCTTTGTCTTTATCTAAATTAATAGCTAAATCAAAATCAGTAGCCTGAAGAAAAAGACTACTTTCAACGTTAAGTTTTAGAGGAACGTCAACTTCTTTTGGAAGAATTGCAGGAGTAAGAGTCAGCCAGTATATTTTACCTGAAGGATGTTCTTGTTTTAATTTTGTTAGTAAAGGAGTTGTTCTAATAACGTCGCCAATAGCTCCAAGCTTAATTATTAATATTTTCTCTGTAATTTTATCATAATAACTACATGGAGCGTTATTATCATCAATGCAATGAGCATTAAAATTTTTATGTGGTTTGCAAGGAATATCTCCGCGGAAATATCTGCAATCTGTTTTTATGGATCCCAAATTCATTGCTATTAAACTCTCATTATTTGTTAAATTTTAGAATTACCGGTCCTTCGTTTTTACTGCCAAGGTATTCATTAAACTGACCAGTTGATTTGAAAACGTTAATCATGCTGTTTTTTTTCTGAGGCGTAGGTCTATGTCTTATTTCTTCTTTCTCTTTCATACGGTTTTGATCAAGGAAATTTCCAAACCCAGTTTTAGGCAGATTAGGCGTATTTTGCGTTTTGCTTTTTTCGCTCTGTACAAATCGTTCAAAATCTTTTACATTATATTCAACGTCAATTTTTATATTGTTTTTTTCTTCAGGCGTTTTTGTTTTTATTACGGCTTTATCTTCCGAATCAATAAAATTCTCATCAAGCGCAAAAATAGCGTCGGCAAATATTTTATCGTTTTGGGTTAAAGCTTCTTTTGAGCTTAAGTCAAAGCTATAAATTTCCGTAAAGCCTGGTTTGTCTCCCCTGCTAACAATAGAATTTAATCCAATCTGTTGAATTCTAAAACGAAGACGCTGTAGATCAATTACTCCGCCTAAAGATTCTAATTCCTGCACAGCAAATATAGGATCAAAAAAAATCAGATCAGGATTTACGCCTACAAAAATAGGAAAACCATATTGCGATTTTCTCAAATTAAAATTATGTAAATTAGTCAGCAATCTATATGCGACCACAACCTTTGGAGATGGTTCATTCATATAATTGCAAACCTCATAGTAGTTAATACTATGAGGTTTTTTAATTTTTTCATCTTTGAATATAATTTTAAAATTTGTTTCAAGATTAAAAATATTCTGCGAATAAATTACGATATCATTATGTTTTGTATCTAAAGTTTCTAACAGCATAAAAAATAAACAATTCCTTCAGAATTAAACGGCCCAGTATACTAAACCAAGCTCAAATGGATGTATCATTAGATCGTGATGAGGAAGTATTCTTACAGTAAATCCATGTTGACCTGTGTGTTTGCATTTTACTTTGCCAACGTATTTATAAAATCCATCCTGCGTCTTTTTGATTTCAGGGTTCATTACTACAGTTTCATTGTTCTTAGGATCATCCTGTTTATCAATTAGGCCATAATAAATTTGAACCTGCACATCTTGAGGCGTAAGGCTTCCAAGATCAATTTCAGCGCTCAAAATAAGGTCTTCATTTACTTTAAGCTCTTTTTGCTGATTTTCGGTTTCAATATGTTTTATATTAACAAGATGCCAGTTAGTCTTAACCATATTTTTCCAGGCTGTAAGCTTTTTAGCTTTTTCCCATTTTTTATCCGAAATTAAAAGTCTTTTCTGATAGCTTGGATAATAATATTTTGTGAAATATTCATTGACCATTCTATGGGTATTGAAAACTGAACCAAGCTTATTCATTGACACTTTAATTTTTTTCATCCACCCTCTTGGTATTCTGTCTTCCCCTCTTTCATAGAATAATGGGATGATATCTGTTTCAAGGGTATTGTAAAGCTGTCTTGATTCAACTTCATCCTGATAATCAGGGTCGGAATATTCTTCGCCATTACCAATCTTCCAGCCTAATTCAGGGTCAAATCCTTCGTCCCACCAGCCGTCTAACACGCTAAAGTTCAAACCTCCATTAGCAATAACTTTCATACCAGACGTGCCGCTTGCTTCTAATGGACGGCGTGGATTGTTTAGCCAGATGTCTGCGCCTTCAACCATATATCGCGCAACGTTCATGTCATAGTTCTCAAGAAAAACTACTCTCTTTTTAAATTGTTCTTCTTTAGTCATCTGATAAATTTCTTGTATGAGTTTTTTCCCTTCGTCGTCTTTAGGATGGGCTTTACCTGCAAAGATAAACTGAACAGGCTTATTTTTACTGCCTAAAATGTCTATTAGTCGTTCAATATCTTTGAATATAAGAGTAGCGCGTTTATACGTGGCAAATCTTCTTGCAAAGCCGATTGTCAAAGCGCGGGGATTTAAAACTTCCGCAGCTGAATTAATTTCAGATTGGCTTCCGCCTCTTGCCTGAATTTGCTCAATCAGTCTGCTTCTTACAAACGTAACTAATTTTTCTCTCCGCTGTTCATGTATGCGCCATAATTCCTCATCAGGAATCTTATCTATGCGTTCCCAAAGATTTGGAGCGGCAGGGTTATGTATCCAGTTTTCGCCAAGGTAGCGAACAAACAATTCTTCCATTTCTCTTGAAATATGAGAGCGCGTATGAACGCCGTTTGTAACATATCCAATTGGAATTTCGTTAAACGGAACGCCCTTATATCCAGTGGCCCACATTTTCTTAGACACCACGCTGTGTAATTTGCTTACGCCGTTTATTAAACCGGCAGTGTTCATTGCAAGATGCGCCATATTAAATACGCTTGATTCTTTATCCTTATGAATATTGCCAAGCGCGTAAAATTCTTTATCTGATATTTTTAGCTCGTTGCGATAATAATTGCCAAAATATTTCTCAATTAATTCATTTGCAAAAACGTCGATACCGGCCGGCACAGGAGTATGCGTTGTAAATATATTTGAATAAAATCCAATTTCTTTGGCTTCTTCATAGCTTAAGTCATATTTATGAATAAGCGTTTTAATTCTTTCCAAAGATAAAAATGCAGAATGCCCTTCGTTCATGTGGCATACGACTGGTTTTATATTAAGAGCTTCAAGCGTTTTTATTCCGCCAATACCCAAAATAATTTCCTGCTGGATTCTTGTCTCTGCATTTCCGCCGTATAATGTTTCCGTAATCTTTCTATCGCTTTCAGAATTTAGCGCAACGTTTGTATCTAATAAATACAATGGTATTCTGCCAACCTGAATTCTCCAGACCTGGAAATAAACTTTTCTTTCAGGAAAATCAACAGCAATCATCAAGGGCTCATTGTTTTCATTTAGCTCTAAAGTCATTGGCTGATTCTGGAAGTCGTTTATTTCATATCTTTCATGCTGCCATCCGTCTGAGGTTAAATACTGTTGGAAATAACCTTCTTTATAAAGAAGGCCTATGCCTGTCAGCGGTATTCCAAGGTCGCTTGCAGCTTTAAGATGATCTCCGGCCAAAATTCCTAAACCGCCAGAATATGTTTGTAAACATTCTGTAAGGCCAAATTCAGCAGAGAAATAAATAATATTAAAATCTTCTAACTTTGCGTAATTTTTTTGATACCATGTCTTTTCAGACAAGTAAACTTCAAGGTTGTAATATGCTCTGTTTTTATGCGCCAAGAAACCGTCGTCATGTGTAAGCTCTTCAAGCCGTTCCTGGCTTATTTTCCCAAGCATCATCACCGGATTATGATGAGTCTCTTCCCAAAGGTCTCTATCAATACGTCTGAATAATTCCAAAGTATCCTGGTTCCAGCTCCAATGTAAATTGAATGATAGCTTTCTCAATAATTCCAGATTTTCCGGTAATGAAGGAATTACATTATACGTGCCTAAAAATTTTGCCATCTAAGTTCCCTCTTCACTTTAATTATTTTCTATATTTATTAATATTATAATCATTTGTAACAATATACATAATCTATCTTTTTTATAAAAAACAAAAATCATTTTTTTAGTATTGAAAAATTGATTGTAAATACTGTTACAAGCCCTATTACAATTGAGAAATTATCATTAATTAAATATAAAAACAAGAAATCCTGAAATTTATTTTAAAATAAATTTCAGGATTTCAAAAATGCTGCTTTAAGTTTAATTGTTAAATTACTTGATCAAAATCATCTTTTTTGTCTCAGAATGCAACGCCCCGTTATTAGAAGAAAAATTTAGTTTATAAAAATAAACCCCACTTCCAACTTTTTTACCAGATTGATTATCTGAATTCCATAATGTTTGGTATCCGCCAGATAATTTATAACCTTCATCTATAACTTTAACAGCTTCGCCAAGCGCATTGTAAATTATTATTTGCACATTTCCGTTTTGTGGTATTGCATATTTTATGGTTGTAGAGGGGTTAAACGGATTTGGATAATTCTGAAGCAATGAAAAAGTTTTAGGAATCGATTTGTTAACGTTTTCGTTTACAGAAGTAATTGTTCCAGGCAAATAAGCCAAACCTGTAATATTATTCAATCCTGTAGAACCAATAATTGCGCCTACGCCAGTATTCGTATTAATAGAGATGAAATCGTTTGCAGAATTAACCGCTCCTTTGACCCCAAACAAATTTCCATTTTCATCAAAAATAATAGCGTTGTTTATTATATTAAAACCAGTTCTGCCAATTAAAGTAGAAGCTCCTGATAATGTATTTATTCTAAATATTCTGTCCTTATAACCAATTGGCAAATAAGAAGAAACCCACATTTGGTTATCAACTGGATTTATTGCCATGCTTGATACTACAATGTTTGTTGAACTTATTTCTTTTATAGCTCCATTATCTAAATTTAAAGTATAAATAATTCCAGATTTAGATATAGCATACAAAACTCCGCTTGTATCAAAAGCAATTGAAGCTAGATTTGAAATTGAAAAATCATTAAACTTATATGCGTCCCCGAGCGCCGAGTTAATTTTTAATATAGCCGAGCCTGAAGTTGATGCAGTTAATCCATAAATTACTTTAGTTTTAGGATTAACGCTAATGCTTTTAATTTCGTCATAACCGGCTTTGCCAATATTTTTAGCGGTGCCAGTAACTTTATTTATAATTGCAGTATTACCGTTATTAGAGCTGCCAGTAGAAGCATACAATGAACGCGTAACAGCGGTATTCAATACAAATGCTTTGCCTATAACGCTAATTAATTTATCAGAAAATATTGAATTAGCTTTTTGAATTAATATAGTATCCGAATAAGAGCCGACATTAACAGGATTAAATACAATTTTAATTTTTAAAGAATCGTTTTTTGCAATAGTTGTCGGCGTCGAAGGAAGCAAAAGTTTAAATACATTATTACTTGTAATTTTATTAATTATAACGCTATTTGTTCCAGTGTTTTTTAAAACAATCGAGGCCGTATCGGCAGATTGAACAAGTTCATGCGGAAGGAAACTAATTTGAGAAGACGTAGTATTCAAATCGTCATGCAAATTTGCGTCTAATGTAATTACGGTGTCTGTGTGAGAAATATTTTGCAAAGCGATATTTGTATAATTATAGTTGTAATCAAGAGATGTAGGAGACGAAGTTGAAGTAAACAATGTATTGTTTGACGAGCCTGGGAACGGATCTCCAGCATCGCCGCGGTTAGTATTGCGTTCAAGGTCATAAGCGCCGTCTGCCTGGACTAAAGCTACCCGGTAATGTCCTTTATTTGCAGCTCCTGGAATCCATTCGTTTGTGTTGCTGTAAGCGTTGTTATCTACGTGATAAATTATTAATCCGCTTCCAGGTAAATATGCGTCCGATCCTGTCTTTTCGCGATTTTCCAATAAGTAAAATTCATTGCCGACTATGCCGTTTTTCCAAATTCTATACGCTGTTGGATTTTTTTCTGACTGAAGGATATTCAGATTTAAAGTATCATTTACTAATAAAGTTGGTTCAAGAACTCCAACCTGCATTTTGCACCATGCGTCAAAATATGAAGGCGATGCTCCGTTACTACCGGGACCATTCCAGCTTCCGGCGGCCATCAAACTCCAATTTCCAACTCCTTCAGATGTATAATCAGTATCATATAAATCGGGCAGACCGAAAAGCGCGTGCCCCAATTCATGGGCAAATACTCCAATAGACATATCTCCCAATCCTTTTACATATTCAGGTTCAATTGAATATCTTGATACATAAACTCCGTCAAGCGCTATTGGTTGCCTTGTGCTCCAGGCATGAGACCAAATATCTTTTGTCTTATTTCCGGTTACTTCCGCCCCAGGCCCGGCATGTATAATAAATAAAGCGTCTACATAACCGTCTCCATCATTGTCATATTTTGAAAAATCAACTAATGAATCGACTTGTTTGACAATATCTTCAACTAAACCCTGAGAGTTATTTGGATAATCTCCTTCGCCGCTCCCTGTGCCTACATAATATGAATATGGATGCGGAGCAGTCTGCCATCCAATTTCGCTTGGAAGGTTCAGAGTTACAAGATCTATTTGGCCATATGAGTTTTCTTTATAAAAGTTATTTAATGTCCCAGGTCCTGTTGAAAAAAGCAATTTATCTACATTTGTCGGAGCAGCTTTCCCAATATTATCAGAAAATGAAACTAATATGACAAGAGCTTTAGTTACTCCAGATACCTTTTTAGCTGGTCCAAAAATCCTTCCCCATGCTCCATTTGCAGATTTATTTAATTCTGCTGACGACCATGGAGCGTCTATGCCTTTAGCTCTTAATTCATTAAAATTGCTAAGTATCGATTTATCAACTTCTCCTCGTTTAATTTTTTCAAGCAAATCAGGATGAGGCGGCATTTGAGCAAATATATTGACCGATAAGAAATAGAAAATAATTGTAAATATAGAATATTTCATATTAAGGAATACTCCTAAAGTAAAAGTGACATAATGGTTATTATAAACATATTTGACTGATTTTTTTGAACTAGTATAATAATAGCATAAACAAATATATTTTTTACAAATATAAAAATATTACACAAAAAAGAAAGTGAATTGATATATTTGCCAGGATATTTTTTATTTAGTTCTATTTTTTATAGGCGCCCATAATAAATATAGCGACCGCTTTTGCCTCATTTGGTTTTAATCCTGGATTTGGCATAGGAGGATAGTTAGAATTTTTCTTTACCGGGTTTTTAACAAAAGCAATGAGTTCGTCTATCTTCCCTTCATATTTAGGAAGCGTTTCCTTGTATGGAGGTCCTACTAACTTCTGATCAAATCTGTGACATGTAGAACAAATTCTTTTATATACTTCTTCCCCATTTGCCCCTGCCGTTTCATCGCCTCCAGTTTGTAATGTTTTTATATATTCCTGATATTTTGAATTTAATACAAGAGAATGCGTAACTGTTGAATTGTTCATTGCTAATTGATCTTTTACAATTGCCAAAACAAAAACAAAAACCAAAAGGATAAATATATACCCGCTATATTTAAATAATGATTCTTTAACCATAACGTATGTTAGTATATATACGATAAGTAAAATTATAACTGCAATAATCGAATATGAAAATATACTAGTAGAAATAGAACCGTCAGGAAGAGTTGTCAAACCTAAAAATAATAATATAGGCTGAATAATGGAAAATATAAATATCAGCTTTGTGGAGAATGAGCGTAATATTTCCTTTTGGTTTCCAGTCAGGTTTTTCTTACCGCCTTCCCAATATAAAAGGATAAATAGCAGCAATCCGCCTGTAACTGCTAATGAAGAAATAATAAATGATAAATATCTTAAAAGAACTTCCCAGGAAAATATTAAAGTAAAAATATTATGAATTTTTGTCCATTGACGCGGATATATGCCCAATGTTATGCAGCCAAAGAATAACAGCATTGATAGACTAATAAGGATCAAGCCGTAAACGCCAGATTTGTTTTTCAGCTTTAATGATCCTTCTGCAATTTTCTTTAACTCATCTTCGTCTGTATTTTCAACTGAATGTGTTGATGACAATATGTCGCTAAAAAGAAAAGCATATCGATAAACATAGATAAGAACAAGTCCGATAGAATAAAGTATAAATGCAAGAAACAAAAAATTAATTATATATGAACCGGATTCATGAAGCAGCTGGGAGTAAATTATTAAAGTAGCAAAAGCTGGAATAAGCCCAAGCGCAATGCCTGCGCTTTTATTTATAGTAACTGTTTCAAGAACTTCTTTTGATATAAGAGTATAATCCGAATTATTACTTTTTAACGCTTTATATTTATAAATTAAAGAAATCAGCGTTCCCGAAATAATAATTCCAGAGAAAGGCAAAAAGATGAAAAATATAAGCATTTGTATATACTGCAAGAGAACAATGTGTTCAAGCGATTGCGGTAAAACTAAACTATCAAAATATCCCATTACATTTACACCCTTTATTAAAACAGATTAATTTACATATCCATTAGCGCAAAATTAATTACTTAGAGTCATAAAAATTTAACTTATAAAAAAGAATAATTGGCAAATAACAAAACTAAAGAGATCAGCAGTAACATTCCCGCGATAGCTGCAAATATTCGAAAAACTTTCTGTTCCCGTTTGAGATGCATAAACAAATGCAAAATCAAATAAGCCTGAACAAAAGCAATAATTAAAACTATAGTAATAGTCATGTTACTATAATTAATTCCGGCAATTGCTATGGCGCTGCCAGTTAAGATCATTAATCCTAACCATACTAAAACGTAAATTCCATAACCAGAATTAGTTTTGTTTTCCATAGTTTATCCTCAAGAAATCAAATAAAATAAGGGGAATAAAAATATCCAAATAATAGTTACAATTTGCCAATATAATCCGGCTGATTCTAATTTGGAAAAGCTATCGCTATTTATAGTATCATGCCATGTTAAACGAGCTAACACAAGCATAATAACTGTACCGGCAATTACCTGAACTCCATGCAAACCAGTAACAATGTAATAAAGTAAAAAGTAAATATTTTCTCCGGAACTCGTTCCTTGTAAAACGCTCATTCCGGGGAATAATCCATTTTGTAAATAAATTGACCATTCATAAAATTTATTTGCTAAAAATCCAATTGCCATTAAAATTGTTATAAGCTGTAAAAATACTGATAAAGTTCGTTTGCCTTTTTTTATTGCCACAATAGAAAGCGAAATTGTAAGGCTGATTGTAATAAGAATTACTGCATTTAACGAGCCCATTATAACTTTAAGCTCTTTTGCCGCAGCATGAAACTCCTGTTGATGATTAAAACGGTAAATAGCATATACTAAAAACATTCCGCCAAAAAGAGCAAGCTCCGTAAAAAGAAAAGTCCACCTCCCTTTTCTTGAACCGAAAAGCTCTGTTTTCGGTTGAATGATTGAATTTGTATTTGTAGCCATTGTTAGTCTTTGAAATATTTGTTTAAATAATTATAAAGAACATTTATTTCTGAATCGGATAAAGAATGAACGTTTAAATTAAAGCCGCTTACCGGTATATTTTCTGATATTAAGGAAGCAAATTCCTTTTCGCTTTTCCGCCAAGTTGAAGCGCTTTCTAAAACAGAAAGAGCTTTGTTCTTCTTATCAGTTATTCTATTAAATATTAACGCCCCTTCGTCATTGTCTTTTTCAATCATGTTTAACAAATATGAAACTTCTTCGACCTTTACTTTTTGTTCTTTAAGAACTAAAGTTTTGGCCAAGGCAGTTGGAATTTGCCCCTGAATTTTTGCGCCTTTCGATAAGCTATACGTATTATCCAAAACAGACAATTCAGCAGGCGTATTTGCAGGCGCTGACTGCATAAATGAACGCACGTAATGAATAATCGCAAATCTATCTGCTGCCGGCAAGTAATCATATGCAGCCATCCCGCTTCCCTTAATTCCTTCCTGTAATGTTTTGTACATATCCGTAATTTTTCTTCCGTTTTTCCATCCATCTGTAGCATGAAAATTTCTTGGTTTAGGATTCAACGCAGCGCCAGCCGTTCCGTCGCCGTTTCCGCCTTCGCCATGGCAGGAAATGCAGTTGGCGGTAAATAGAGTTTTTCCTTTGGCTAATAAATCTGCTGTAGGCAAGCTTGCCTTAATAACGTCTACGGGAGCCGTTTCTTTCCCTTCTACGATTTCAAGGTCGGCTGTTTTAACAGAATCCCTTAACACAGGAATAACAGTTTGGCGAGATAATATATCGAGCTTGCCAAGGTAATACAGCCCCATTGCAAGTATAACGAATAATATATACGGATATACTAATCCAAATAACCTGCCAGGTTCTTCATTATATATTTTCAAAATTGAATCGAAAATTTTTCTCATATAAACAAACCGTAATTATAATCTTATGTTAATGCTTTTTTCTAATTTCGGATCGCCAATAGGAATTAAATTATTATGCTTTGCTTTGAACGCGAATACTAGAATAATAACGCCTACTGCGGCAAATGGAAATGTTAAATCCATCCAGCTAAAAATGGCGCCGTTAATACTTGGCATGATTATCCAGAATAGATCGATAAAATGAGCCGCTAATATCCATATTGTAATAAACTTTAAGCGTTTGGGATCCATTTTGGACGGCTGCGATAGCAGCATTGCATAAGGAATTATGAAATGCGCAAATATTAAAAGCAGCGATATTACAGCCCAGCCGTCATGCCATCTATGCAGAAACCATTCAGTCTCTTCAGGAAGATCGGCGTACCATATTAACATGTATTGCGAAAATGCTATGTAAGCCCAAAAGTTTATAAATACAAAAAGCAAAGTTCCAAGACTATACAAATGCTCGTCTAAAAACTTAGGATGCAGGTATCCTTTTTCTTTTAACTTAATTGCCGAATAAGTAACTGCGGCTAATGCAGCAACTACAGAGCCAGAGAAAAAATAAACGCCGAATATTGTAGAATACCAATGAGCGTCTAAACTCATCAGCCAGTCTACTGCGGCAATTGTTAATGTAATTGCAAATACAGGAATAAATACTGCTGATATTATAATATTCTTTTTTGTAAGCTTGTTATCTTTGGTTGTATCCTGCAACTTTGAGTTTCGCGTAAGGAGAGTATAAAATAAGCCCCAAAGCAGAAGACAAAAGAATACTCTTATAATAAAAAACGTTGAGTTAAGATAAGCAGATTTTCCTTTTAGAATTTTATCGGATTCAATAACGCTTTTGTTTAACCATGTGAAAATATTATTTAGATTGAATAATAGAGGAAGCACAAGAACAAACAGTACTAAAATAACCGAAGCTAAAAATTCGCTTATTCTTCTTAACTGAACGCTCCAATCTGCACCTGTTAGATACTCTATTGCTATCAGAAATAAAGAGCCTAATCCAAGGCTTAATAAAAACACATACATAATTAAATAATTAAACGAAGCGCGTATTGGGTCTATTAAATAAGACAAACCTCCAGTAATAATTCCGATAAAAAACAGAATATAGCCCAAACGTTCAAAGCTCTTAGGTAAATCTTTTCGCTGATAGATAAATTTACTTTGTTCCATTTAACGCAGACTCCTTTTTGCTCAAGATTATATCAGAATCGCTTGCATTTTTTGCTCTTTGTAAAACCCGTATATACTTTATTATTGCCCATCTTTCTTCCCGCGAAATTTGAGAAGCGTATGAAGGCATTATGTTTTGCCCGTTTGTAATCACGTGATAAATGTTTCCGTCTTTCCATTCTCTAACTTTATTTGAATGTAATGTAGGAGGATTAGGAAACTGGCCGTTTAATCTACTATCACCTTCAGCATAATTGCCATGACAGGGGCTACAGAATGTAAGGAATTTACTCTTGCCCAGTTCTAAGACTTTCTTTGTAGGCAACAGTGGATTTGTCAACGGTTTTTCTGGCTGTTGCAATTGGTCTTTGTACTCATAAGGCATAAACCCGCGCGCAATGCTTCCTTCAACGGGTTTGCGCATACCAAATTGATCCGGGAAGTAATCGCTTTTTGATTGTGCGTTTACGCGCGCCTGTTTCAGCATCCAATCGAATGGGACGATATATAATAATTTGTTAAGGGTAATATAAGTAACGCCAGACGTTAATATTGCAACAACTAAAAGCATAACTAAAAACTTTGGTTCTAGAGATGGATAACGTGTTTTTTCAGGGAAATAAACTTCAGATGTTTTTGCTGGATGCAACGACTCGAACAGAGCTAATATTTTATCTTTTTCAAATTTTGGGTCGTTGGCGTAAATACATATCCCATATTTATCAGACGATACCGCCTTCATATAATCTGAATCAATAAGAGGATTATTGTTGTCTGGGAATTTAAAGAAAAATGTCAACATGCCAATAATGGTAGAAAGAGTAGCTAATAATACTGTTAGTTCAAATGTAACAGGGATAAATGCAGGCAATGAAAAAAATGGTTTTCCGCCAATTATCATAGGGTAATCGACTGACATAGTCCAATACATCAGAAGCAAAGCAAACGCCGCGCCCGATAAACCGAATATTAACGTGATGTATCCAAGTTTAGAAGATTTCAATTTCATCGCCTTATCCATTCCATGTACAGGATATGGAGTATGAACGTCATATTTAGTAAATCCTTCCGATGAAATTTTTTCCGCCGCATGAATAATTTCATCAGGAGTATTAAACAACGCCGTTAACGAATGCAACTTTAGTTCTGTATTCATTTTAATCTCCATGATGAGAAGGCTGAGCGCCTTCTACAACAGCTTTTACTTCAGAAATTGAAACGACTGGCAATGATTTTGTGAATAGTAAAACCAATGTAAAGAACAGACCAAAACTCCCTATTAAAATGCCAAAATCAATTATAGTAGGTTTATAGTAACCCCAGCTTGATGGTAAAAAATCCCTATGAAGCGAAGATACCACAATTACAAATCTTTCGAACCACATGCCTACGTTGACTAATATCACTATAATCATCATAAGAGGAACTGAACGCCGGACTTTTCTTATCCAGAAAAATTGAGGCACAAGAACGTTGCAGCTTACCATTATCCAGTAAGCCCATGCATATGGGCCAAAGGCTCTGTTAATGAATACAAAACGCTCTATGTCCTGTCCGCTATACCATGCGATAAAAAACTCCATTCCGTACGCATAACCCACTAACATGCCTGTAGCGAGAATCACCTTATTCATTTTTTCTAAGTGATCTAACGTAATAATGTGTTCAAGATTAAATATAGTTCTTACAAATACCAGAACTGTAACTACCATTGCAAAGCCAGAAAATATTGCGCCCGCGACAAAATACGGAGGAAATATTGTCGTATGCCATCCGGGAATTACAGAGACGGCAAAGTCAAAACTAACGATAGTATGCACAGATAATACCAACGGAGTTGCAAAACCTGCAAGGAGCATATAGGCTTTTTCATAATGCTGCCAGTGCCTGTGAGAGTGCCGCCATCCTAAACTAAAAATAGAATAAATAGTTTTTTTTATTGGATTGTTTGTTCTATCGCGCATAGTGGCTAAATCAGGGATTAAACCAATGTACCAGAATACTAATGAAACTGTAAAGTATGTTGATACTGCAAATACATCCCACAAAAGAGGCGAAGTAAAATTAACCCACAAACCGTTTTGATTAGGATAAGGGAATAAATATCCCGCTAACCAGGGTCTGCCAGTATGAATCAACGGGAAGATACCTGCGCACATAACTGCAAAGATTGTCATAGCTTCGGCAAAACGCGCTATACCTGTTCTCCATTTTTGGCGAAGTAAAAAGAGGACTGCGGAAATAAGCGTTCCTGCGTGTCCAATTCCAACCCAAAAAACAAAATTAACAATATCAAATCCCCATCCAACAGGCTGATTATTCCCCCACATTCCAATTCCGTAGAAAAATGTCAGACCAAGGCATACAGCTCCGAATAAAAGCATGGTTGTGGTTATGCCAAGAGCTATAAAAAATTTTTTGGAGGGTTTCTCTTCCATTGGACGGGCTATTACCCGCTCTATATCCGCTAATGCCGGTCTTCCTTCAACTACTGGCAGTTCAACAGAATAATCGATATCCACTATTTTTCCTCCGAACTTATATTTCTTAATTTTGCTATATATGTCACATTCGGGCGGGTATTCACGTCATCCAATACATAATAACCTAATTCATGATTTCTGTACTCTGAAAATTCAGATTCTTTATCGTTTATATCGCCAAAGTTTATTGCATTTGCGTTACACGATTCCTGACACGCCGTTTTTACGTCGCTGCCTTTTAATGGAACATTATTCCTTATTGCTTCTTCGCGAGCTTCCATAATGCGTTGAATACAGAATGTACATTTTTCCATAACTCCACGCGATCTTACCGTGACTTCTGGATTATGAAGCAACGATAAAACTGGCGATTCGTAAATCCCATTTCTAAAATGATCTCTGAAATTAAAGAAGTTAAATCGTCTTACTTTGTAAGGACAGTTATTAGAACAGTATCTTGTGCCAACGCATCGGTTATAAACCATTTGGTTCAATCCGTCAGGACTGTGAGTAGTAGCCGCTACAGGACAAACCTGCTCGCACGGAGCTTTATCGCAATGCTGGCATAACATTGGCTGATGGCTTACAATAGGCTCTTCTGAGGTTCCTGCGTAATACCGGTCAACCCTTAACCACTGCATGTTTCTGCCTTTTTCAACCTGATCTTTACCAACTACTGGGATATTATTTTCAACATTGCAGGCTGCAACACAATCTCCGCAGCCAATGCATTTATTCTGGTCAATCGACATTCCCCATTTAACGTCTCTGTACTCGTGAACCTTATAAATGCTTTCTTTTTCTTCCTTCTTTTCTTCTTTCAGAAAAGCTGGATTCTTTTTATACTCTTCAACTGTTCCTTCTCTTATAATTTCTCTCTTAATATGCGCGTCTTTTGTTAACGTATTATCAAAGTCGTTTGCCTCCTGAGAAGAAATAAGTTTATACGTCCTTCCTGTTTTACTTATTTTTACGTTTGAATATAACCATGGAGAAGAATTCTTTTCTTTAGATAACAATACATTTGCATTATGCCCAACATTAACGCCAATAATTCCTGTTTTACTTCTTCCGTAACCAAGCTGAACTGCGATTGTATTATGGGCTATGCCCGGTTGAATCAATACGGGTAGTTCGCATTTTTGTCCGTTTACTTCAATTTCAATCAGATCATTTGTTTTTGCATTTAGCTCTTTTGCAGAACTTTCAGATATTGCTGCATAATTATCCCAAACTATTTTAGAAACCGGGTGCGGCAATTCCTGAAGCCAGCCATTGTTGGAAAATCTACCGTCGCCAAGAGCATAACTCTCTTTTAATAAAAGACTAAATCCTTCAGATTTTTTAGGCGAAGACGATATATCGGCTAACGAAGCTGTTATAAATGAAAATGCTATTTTTGATTCGTCTTTTTGATATGCAATGCCGTCGTGCAAAGACGCATTCCAAAAATCCTTAAAATCTAATTGCGTTAAGCTTACTGGGAATACTTCTTTTTCCCAACGGGAGCGTAAATACTCATAATAGAAATTCGCCTGGTATTTAGCGGCATCTTGAGCTAACCAATTAAGCGCTATTGCTTCTTTTTGCCGGGTATTATAAAGAGGAGCGATAACAGGCTGTTGCAGACTTATTAATCCTGTCCTCGTTTTATAATCGCCCCAGCTTTCAAATGTATGATTGATAGGCAATATGTATTTTGCGTACAATGAGGACTCGTTTTCAAGCTGCACAAGACTGATAATAGTTTCAACATTTTTTAACCCAGACTCATATTCTAAGTTTTTAGGAAAATGATATACTGGATTGGAATCAAAATGAACCAATACTCCAACTTTGCCCGATTTCATTTTCCAGACTAATTCTACAAGCTCTTTAATATTAGAAAGTTTCTGAAGTGAGAGAGTTTCTTTTTCTTTATTGTATAATTCTTCAGAACTAATAATTTCATTAAGCAGATTCGTTGCAATGTGGGTTTCCTCGCTTAACGAATTGCCTGCATAAACAATACTCCTGCCCTGATTTTTAATAAGATCGGCAATAAGGAAGTTAAGAGTTTTAATTGATAATCCATATTTTTCTGCAAAGCTCTTAAGAGAATAATTATTTAATTTAGCCGACAATATGGAGCTTACCGAAGAATTGGAAATATTTTTTTTAATTACTATTTCATTTAATAGAGACATTACAAAATCGAATTGAGCGTCAGGACGTAATTTCAGTCTGTAATCTGCATTCATTCCAGTTACTGACATATCGCCTTCTACGCAATACAATCTGCTGTAATCTTTTGGTTTTGAAACGTCTCTTTTTTCCGTAAACATTCTTAACGTTTCAACTTTGTGCCCTTCTGAACTCAAAATATCCCCTTCGAGAGTAAGAATAATTTTGGCTTTATTCCAGTTAATCAAAGGGAAATTCCCTTTGCCATAACATTTCAGCCATGCAGAATTTTTAACTTCGCTGTTAAACAATTCATAAGAATAAACTTTAGTTGTCGGATATTTTTCCTTAAAATCATCAAATACTTTTTTTAGCGAAGGAGACGTTATTGTATGAGTGACAAATATAATTTCTTTTCCTGAAGAATTTGCCTTAGCAAATAAAGCCTGAATTTCTTTATCGGCTTTATCCCACTTTACAGCGGAATAAAAGCCTGAACCGCCCGTTAAAGGTTCTTTTAGGCGTTCGGGATCATAAAGATTAAGTATGTTCGCCTGTCCCCTTGCGCATATTTTCCCTTTATTTACTGGATGATCCGGGTTGCCGTCTATTTTTATTGGACGTCCTTCCCTTGTTTTAATAAGTATACCGCAGCTGTTTGTACATGCGTCGCACGTTGACGCATAAAAATTTTCTTTTCCGGCAGTAATTTCTTCTGGTTTAACGTTGTATGGAACAATTTCTCCCTTATCCCTATAATCAGAACAGCCTACGCCTGCTAAGGCCGCCGAAGCTCCAATTAATGCAAAAAACTTCCTGCGCGACATTCCAGAAAGCCCTGATGAACTTAAATCGTCTATTGATGAAGAATCAGAAGCGTTGTTGTCTATTTCGCTTTTATTTTGATATAATTCCTTGAAACTCTTCCAGTAATTAGAGTCAGGTGTGTTATCTTTGGGCGATGATATGTTTTCTTTATTTTCAGACATTCGCGCCGCCTGTTTTTTTTCTGCTCACTGCAAGCGGATTTGGAATAGCTTTGGGCTTATTTCCTTTTTTTTGCGAGGAAAAGAAACTCATAAATGGAATCGATTTAATAAAAGCGATTCCAACTAGAGCAGCTCCGGCTGAAACAATAAATTTCTTTCTTTCCATAGGATATATTTTTAATAATTATAAAATATTTTACCTGTGACAAGCGTAACAATTTTCCGGTCCGTTTTTAAGCATGGTCGATTCCGGGACTTTTGCATGTGCGTTCCGATGACAATCTAAACATGCGCCCATTGAAAAAGAGTTCATTTGGGCAATTTTATCCATTTGATCTACGTTTCCATGACACGATTTACAATCAATTCCTTTGTTTACATGAACGCTGTGGTTAAAATATGCGAAGTCTGGAACCTTATGTATTCTTTTCCATAGAATAGGAGTTCCATCATTATAGTATTTTGCAAGTTTAATAATTTCTGGTTTGTCTTTACGCGCGACGCGGTGGCAGTTCATGCAAACAGAAGGAGAAGGAACGCTTGCATGTCTCGATTTTTCGACTCCTGTGTGGCAGTATTTACAATCAATTTGCATTTGTCCGGCGTGAAGCTTATGCGAAAAGTTGATCGGTTGCGCAGGGGTATAGCCTATTCCATCCCGTTCTGTACGGGACGCAAAATAGGTAATTGTAAAAGAAGCAATTACGACAAATAAAATAACCGGGAATCTCACCCTTAAGATATAATCGAGTAAAGAATTTTTCATCAGAACTTTTAATTTAGTTGCTAATAAAAGTTAATTATTGTCTAGAGCTAATTTCTTACTAAATAAAAATATAGTTTATGATTTTTCTAAAACAAAAAACTTCAAGCTAAAAGTTCAATACTTCTGATTTATTTTTTCTTTTTTTTCTGTAAATGGACACACGAGTTTGTTGTTTGTAACATAATTAATTACTTGAAAAAAACAAAATGTTTTTTAATAATTCCAGTAATTGTTTTGAAACAAATAAATTTACGTCTGTATTCAGGGTGATGTTGAGGAGGAAATGTGTGAGGATTATAAATCTAAGTTATTTAACTTATTCTTTTTAGAATCTGCAACAGTATGAGAGATGCAATAACTGCAAAGAATAAATAAAATATTAAGTTTTTTATTGAACGATATGTTATTATAATCGTTGGCAGATACCCCCTCCATCCGCATTTTTTGCAACGGTACAATTTAAACAAAGAAACGGCGTTAATCGCCGTTTCTATAAAAGTTCTCGTTCTTGATTTATGAATTGTATTCTGCTCGCCGCATGAAGGACACTTCATATATATCGGATCTCTTCTTAATAAGAAGCCCGTTTCTTTTATTATCGAACGTTTATGTTTGCTATGCATCAAATATCAATTGTTGTGTAGTAATTTTTCATATTTCGAATTATCTTTAAGCACTTTTAAACTGACCTGAAATTGTTTATCAAATTGCAAATCTGCCTTTACTCTTCCTTCATAACCATAATAACGTGAAGCTAATTCAGTTTTAATTTCCTCAACTACTTCTTTTTTCCCTTTAGATATTTCATTTAACGACGCTTTTTGATAATGCTTTTTCAATCGTAATAAATCTTCAAGAATATCTTTATCTGCATTTTTTCCTTTTGAAGCTTCAATAAGCTGTTCAACTTTTCTCAAAGATTCAGATTTATATTCGTCATTTAGATTTTTTGTGAATGTTTCAAATTCAGAAAATAATTTATCGTCAGACGCTTTTTCAAAATTAATCTTATTATTTTGATTTACAAAATGATTTGCAAATTTAAAGAAAACGCCTTTGGCCTGTAAAAATTTCACAATACCGCTTTCATCCTCGTCTTCGATCAATGAATCAGGGGTTATTCCGCCTGCGGCATATACTTTTCTTTTATTATCCGTATTAAAAATACTTGCGCTCATTAAATTCGGTTTCGAAAAAACATCGTTCTTTTTTGAATAATCTATCTTCTGAATACATCTGCCGCTTGGCGTATAATACTTAGCCGTAGTAATTTTGATAGAAGAATTATACATCAAAGGAGTAATAGTTTGAACCAACCCCTTTCCAAACGATTTAGTTCCAATAATAACGCCTCTATCATGATCCTGTATGGCTCCGGCTACAATTTCAGAAGCGGAAGCCGTACCTTCATTTATTAATACGATAAGTTTCGTTTTATTAAGCATTGGCTCTTGCGATGCATAATAAAACTTAGTTTGCGTTGTATCGCGGCCTTTAGTAGAAACTATTAGCGCGCCTTTTGATATAAACTTGTTGCATATGTCAACTGCTACGTCAAGCAATCCGCCTGGATTGCCTCGTAAATCAAGCACCACAGAATTTATTGGCTTTTGAGTCTGCAAATCTTTCAGAGCCTTTTTAATTTCATCGCCTGCTGTTCTGCTGAAGCTTGTTAATTTCAAGTATACGTTGTTGCTATTTTCCGGATAGAAGCCAGCATAAGTCAGGCTTTTAACCAGTATTTCTTCACGAACAAGATCGAACTTCAAAGTATCCGGTTCGTCGTCTCGAAGTAATTTTAATTCTACTATGGTTCCCGGCTCTCCTTTAACAAACGAAGATATTTTATCAAAATTATCTTTTGTAATTTCTCTATTGTCTACGCTTAAAATTATATCGCCTATTCTTACTCCCTGCCGTTGAGCCGCATAACCGTCCATCAATTCAAGCACCGTAACTTTATCGTTTCTTACTCCAATTGATACGCCAATGCCGCCATACTTTCCGTTAGTAAGCAAATCAATATCGCCTTTGTTTTTTTCATCCAGATACACCGTATAAGGATCAAGAGAAGCTAACATGCCTCTTATTCCGGCTTTCATAAACTCGTCAGGAGAAATTTCATCAACATAGTTAAAGGAAACTTCTTTATAGACTAGCCCAAATAATTCAATGCTTTTGGATATTTCATAGTAATTGTCTTTAACAAAAACAAAACCGGCCGAAAGTAGTAGGAACAAAAATGAAAGCGCAATTACTTTTTTACGGCTATTAAATACATTTATCTTTTTCATACTTCTTAAGTTCTTCTAATATTAATTCGTGAATATTTTCTACTGATAATAAACCATTTATTCTTCTAAATCGTTTCTCTTTTTCAGATAGATAAAGGAAACCTTTCCGAACATTTTCAAAAAATTCTCTTTTGGCTACTTCAATACGGTCAAGCTCAGGAGCTCCGTTATTCTTTTTTCTTCTCTCGGCTTCTTCAACTGGGATATCAATAAAGAAAGTTAGATCAGGCAGAGTAGAGCCTATTGCAAAATTATTTACGCTCATAATCTGGTCAAGGGGTATTCCCCGTCCAAATCCCTGATATGCAACAGAAGAATCATGCAGCCTGTCTGAAATTACGAAAAATCCGTTCTCTAAATAAGGCCTAATTTTTTCTCTAATTAATTGGGCTCTGCTTGCAGAAAAAAGAAGAAACTCTGTTTCCATAGTCATCTTGTTGTTTTTCTTATCAAGAAGTATATCCCTTATTTTTTCGGAAATTTCAGTTCCGCCTGGTTCTCTTATTATTTTTGTGGTTTTTCCATGAGCAATAAGATAGTCGTTGAGCAATTTTACCTGAGTTGTCTTTCCGCAGAAATCAATCCCTTCAAAAGTTATAAACATATCAGAATTTTTTTATAATAAATTTAACATCGGTTGGTTTTAAAAACAGAGCGTTTATATCCGGGGATAAAACTAATCTTGGAGTTATCATTTCGTTCGTATCTTTTAGGATATCGTTATACAATACAAAAGGTTTAATGTCATTTGACGTTAGTTTTCCAAGCACGTCAATGCCGCCTCGTAGTCCTACAGAGATTTTATTCGGGAATAATATTACTTCTTCGCCGGCTGGAACATTTTTGATTTCAACAAAAACGTTGTCAAATGTTTTTTCTACAATTTGCTGAACGTCAATATTAACCATTATGCTGTTGTCGCGAAAGAAGAAACCGTCTATTTCTTTTAGCTTAATTTTATCTGAAACTTTTTTATCAAGTTTAGAATAATTTATATTTTCAGAATATACTTCTTTTATATTTTTCAAATAGCTTTTAGGTCCGTAAACAATCGTAGATTCAGGGTATATTTTAATTGGCGACGCAAGCCCATAATTTTCTTTAAATCCAATATTTAGACTTGGAACAATTTTTACTTCCTTTTGACCTATTTTTTCAACATTAAAGCTTATTGATTCCGGGCTAAAACTTATAACCTGAATATCTGAATTAATCCAGCTGTTTTCGTAAATGCTGTTTTGCAAATAAACTACGCGCTGTCCTGCGTCTTTCCCCGACGCTACAAAATATTTCAAATCCGGTTTAATACTGATAGGAATCAGGTTCCAGCCTTTCCCTTTTAATTTAATAGACACTCTTTCCGGCATATCAGCGCCGGAAATGAATCCTTCGGGATAATTTATTATCTTTATCGGGACATTAATAGTATAGTAAAAATCCGACGATAAAGAAACCGAGACCCATAATATTATCGAAAATAGTACCGAAGCTATTATTACAAAAATATTTTTTTTCATGCGTTAAATATAACTTATAAACGACAATTATAACTCCATTACAATTATCATTTGGGAATTTTTCTTAAATAGTCTATCAATACTTTTCTGTTTGCTTTGGAAATATTGCGTCCCTGAATAGGAAAATCTTTTACTGTTCTTGAAAGCTTTCTTAACTCATGAACGTTCATTTTTTCATATTCGTCATGGATTTCTTCATCGGGTTGAGAAGAAAGCAATTGCTTTTCTTTTTCCTGATCTAAAGACGTATTAATACTTTTTTCAATTTCTTTTTTATTCTCTACAACAAGCGTTTTATTACGATCATTATCCTCATTTTTAGCTATAATGGTCTTTTGTTCAATAATAATTTCCTTCTCTTGGGGAGCAGATACTATTTCTTTTTTTTCTTCAATAAATAATTTCTGCGGCTCTTCTAAATTTTTTTTATCATTGATTGTTTTTGCATCATTTCCGTTTTCCAAATCACTAGGGAGTTCATTTTTTATTTCCGGAGAGAATAAATCGTCAACAAAAGCGCTATCGTCAAAAAGCGAGTAGTTTTCTTCCTTAATAACTTCTTTTTCTTTTTTAGATTTATCTGCGCGTATTTTTTTTGCTTTAACTTCAGGCTTAGTAATTTTTTCTTCCTTAATTTCTATGTCTTCTTTTTTTTCTGATGTTTCTGAAAACAAAGCTTTTAATTCTTCGCTTATTTCTTCAATAACATGGACTGAAATTACTTCCCCAATTTTATAAGCAGCCTGGGCGCCTATTTCAACTGCTGTTTTAACAGAAGTTATTTCGCCGCGCACTTTTACAGTAACAAAACCTTCTGAAGAAACTTCTTTTCCTTCAATAGTTACGTTTGACGTATTAACCATTGCATTTGCAGCTTCAATAGCAGCTACCAACCCTTTGGTTTCAACAAGACCTAAAGCATAATTCATTTTTGTTATTTTTCTTTTTTAGGCAGCAATTGTTCAATATCGGCATGCGGACTGGGAATAACATGCACCGAGACTAATTCTCCCACTTTTTGAGCCGCCGCCGCCCCTGCGTCAGTCGCCGCTTTGACTGCGCCAACTTCTCCGCGTATAAAAACTGTAATAAAACCTGCGCCAATATTTTCTTTGCCAATAAACTCAACTTTAGCAGTTTTAAGCATAACGTCTGCGGCCTCTATTGCAGCTACTAATCCCTTTGTTTCAACCATTCCTAACGCGTCAGATGTCATTCTAAAGCTCCTAACTTAATATATTCAAGATTAAAAAATAAATTATATGGTCATTAATGTCAATCTATTAAACGGCTATTTCGATTTAGTAAATATTATATATCCGTATTTGTCTAAGTTAACATTAGCAGTATTATTATCTTCTTTCTGTATAGACGTTTTTTCTGCTATAAAAGTTCTGTAATCAGAAAGATTTTTCCCTTTTACAAGCTCTTTCAGATTTAGTCCTTTTATTTTTTCTCCGCAGTTTACAAAAACAATGATTTCATCTGTATTATTACGTCTGCCAAAAGTCATAAGACCTTTTTCCGAATTCTCAATTTTTTCAAAACTGCCATAAACTATTGCGCTATTTTCTTTTCTCAAACTGAACAAAGATTTATATAAATTTCTAAATTCATCTGCATAAGAAATTTTATCCCACGGTATATCGTATTTATCGAATAAAGACGGTTTAACCGAATCTCCGGCTTCCATACCATTGTAAATCATTGCCGCGCCTGGAATAGTATTCATTATAACTGCAAAAGCTTTAGCTTCGTCTTTACCAAAGTAACCAACCGCTCTGTCTTTATCATGGTTTTCAGAAAACCGCATTCTCAAACTATTCTGTGGAAATGAATATGATTCGTTTTTTAGCAGAGAATAAAACGCTTCAGGAGTTTGTTTTCCGTCAACAATGTTTTTTATTACATCGTAAGTATTCCACGCATAAGTCATGTCAAACGATTTAATATGATATTCTGGCAATGTGCCTTCGGCAAGCATCATAATTTCTTTTTGCTTTAATAAGTATTCATGCGTTTCTTCCCAAAAATCAGTCGGGACTAATTCTGCAACATCGCACCTGAAACCGTCTACATCGTATTCTTTTATCCAATGCGCCAGCATCTCTTTCATGTAGTTTCTTAGTTCTTTACTGTCGTAGTTCAAATCGGCAACGTCGCTCCAGTCAGTGCCTATAGGATAAGTAATTTCGCCTTTATCATTCTTTGTGTACCAATCAGGATGCGTTTTAATAAGCTCGTTATCCCAGGATGTATGATTGAGCACAACGTCAAGAATAAGCTTCATACCGCGTTTGTGCGCCTCAGTAATAAGCTCTTTCAAATCGTCACCGGTTCCAAATTCATGGTTAATGCCGTAATAATCTTTAACCGCGTATGGCGAACCAAGCTCTCCTTTTTTATTTAACTGCCCAACAGGATAAATGGGCATAAGCCACAAAATGGTAGCTCCCAGGTCTTTAAGTTCGTCTAATCGTTTTGTTACCCCTTTAAAATTACCTTCTTTAGTAAACGATCGTACGTAGATTTCATAAATAATTCCTTCCTTAACCCATTTAGGCGATACAAGCGACTGCATTTTGGCAAAAGGAGTAATTAATAAGTCCTCTTCATTTTGATAGCTTCTAATAAATACTGGTTTATATATTCCGCCGCCGCCGCTGTAATCATTAACTAAAACAGCTATTGTGTTAATGCCTTTTTTAAATTTATTTGAAACGTCAAAATAAAATCCTTCCGAATATCCTTTGTGTGAGCCAAACCATTTCCCGTTAATATAAACTTCAGCGTCGTCGTCAACGCCGTTAAAAACTAAGGCAAGTTTTTGATCTGGATCGCTTATTTCAAACGAATTAAAATACCAGCCCCAACCGTCGTAACCAGGAGCCGCTTTTTCTTCCCAAAAACCTGGAACTTTAATATCAATGGCGTCTTCTGGGACGTCTTTTTCGTACCATTTTTTATCTGCTCCTTCTTTAAGAGTATCTATTTTAAATTTCCATCCTTTATTCAAATCTATTTTCATATAACTCTCCTGAGCGTTAGAAGCTGACGCAAATGCGAAATAAAAAAGTAAAACAAAACACAAAACATGAAAGCATTTACAGGAGTTCATATTGAGGCGGTTTATTTTTCCCATTTTCTATTGTCCTTAAATATTCTTGTAATATAATTGCAGCCGAGTTTTGATCGAGTAGGCCTTTATCTCTTCTTTTAGATTTTTTGCTTACGCTATTCATTATATTTTCCTGGGCAATTACAGAGGTATATCTTTCGTCCCAGAGAATAATTTCTATTTGATATTTTTCAATAAGGTTCTTATGAAATTTTTCAACATTAACCGTAGAAGTCGATTTCTCTCCGCTTTCTTTAACCGGATATCCAAGTATTATTTTCTTTATCCCCATTTCGTCAATAACGTTTTTTAACGTTATCCATAATTTTTGATCGTTTGCAATCGTCTTATAAGGATAAGAAAATGTCATCAACGGATCTGTAAGAGCCAGACCAATTCGTTTGGTTCCAAAGTCTATTGCTAGTATTCTTGTTAAGTTTTCAAAATCCATATATTATGCGCTTTCAAATCTTTCGACTGAATAGACTCCTCTAATTTTTTTTAATCTATCTGTTATTCTGGATAAGTGTTCAAGATTTTGCACATAGACAGTTACGCTTCCTTCAAAAGCAGAATCTTTAGTATTTATATTAATCGATTTGATATTTGTATTTTTATAGGAAACAATTGAATGTGAAATTTCATTAAGCAAACCGGGAAAGTCTTCGCCTAATATTGTTAAACCAGCTACAAATAAAGATTCTTCCGCCGAAGGCCAATCAACCGAAACAAATTTATGCGATTCTTTTTCTGATATGTGTATTAAATTTGAACATGTCTTTCTGTGTATCTTAATCCCCTCCCCGGTAGTAATAAACCCAACAACCGGATCGCCTGGAATCGGATTACAACATTTAGCGTAGGAATACATTAGCCCTGATTTTTTCCCGTCTACAAGAATTCCCCCTACGTCGTCCCGTGCAATCTTGGCAAAGTTTTCAAATTCTAACGGAGCTGTTTTGTCTTTCTTTTCTTTTTCAAGAGAAGAAGTGAGTATATCGTCTACATTTGTTTTATTCTGAGCGACCGATAAGAAAAATTGTTTAGCGTTATCAAACCGGAGACTTAACACTAATTTCAGGAACTCCTGATTTGAAAATGAAAGCTTGTATTTTTTTGCTTTGCGTTCCCATATATCTTTTCCCGCCGCTACAATCTCGTCTTCTTCTTTGTTCATCCATTTTCTAATAGCCGATTTAGCCTTATGCGTCTGAACAAACTTAATCCAGTTTTTATTTGGATGCTGATTTTTAGAAGTAATTATATCTACCTGATCGCCGCTGCTTAAAATAGTGTCAAGCGGCACTATTTTGGAATTCACTTTAGCGCCTATGCAGTGAAAACCGACTTTACCGTGTATCTCAAACGCAAAATCAACAGGAGTCGAATTTAACGGTAATCTTTTTAAATCTCCATTAGGAGTAAAAACGTAAATTTCATCCTGATACAAATTCAGTTTAAAGCTTTCAAGAATTTCTTTCCTTGCGTCTTCTTTCGAAGCGTTTTCAAAAATATCGCGAATCCAGTTAACCCAATCTTCAAGCTCTTTATCGGAAGTATTTTTATTCTCTTTATACTTCCAATGAGCCGCTACGCCTCTCTCGGCGATATCGTGCATCTGTTTTGTCCTAATCTGAACTTCTACAAGCCTGCCTTCCGGGCCTACAACTGTAGTATGGATTGATTGGTAATTGTTTGTTTTAGGAATCGAAATGTAGTCTTTAAAGCGGTCTGGTATTGGAATGTAAATTTGATTTATTATGCCAAGACTAGTGTAACATTCATTTCTGTCCTCTGTATCAAGTATCACACGTATAGCAAAAAGGTCGTATATTTCTTCAAACGGTTTATTGCGTCTTACCATTTTTCTGTAAATACTATAAAGATGTTTTGCTCTGCCGCTTATTTCATATTTAATTTTATATTCTTCAAGTTTTTCTACAATAGGATCGCTAAACTTTTTTATATAAGCTTCGCGTTCTTTTCTTTTACTTTTAATTTTGCGGGCAATTTCTTCGTAGGCTTCTTTATTAAGGTACTTAAACGAAAGGTCTTCAAGTTCCCATTTTACTCTTCCCAAACCAAATCGATTTGCAAACGGAGCATATATCTCAAGGGTCTCCTGAGCGATTCGACGTTGCTTATCCTGATTTACAAATTCAAGAGTTCTCATGTTGTGAAGTCTATCGGCAAATTTAACAAGAATAACGCGCACGTCTTTAACCATAGAAAGCAAAAGCTTCCTGTAGTTTTCAGCTTGCGTAATTTCCTGTCCTTTAAACAAGCCGCTAATTTTAGTAACTCCGTCTACAATATCGGCAACTTCTTTACCAAATTGTTTAACAAGAATTTCCAGATTAAAATCTGTGTCCTCCACAACGTCGTGAAGCAATGCGCTTACAACTGAAATATCATCAAGCGGTATTTCTGTAGCAACAATCATCGCTACTTCATAGGGATGAGTAAAATAAGGCTCTCCCGACGCCCTTAAATCATTTTTATGCGCTTCTAAACTAAACTCAAAACTTTTTGTTATTAGTTCTTCGTTAACGTTTACCAAATGCTTTTTGCAGTTTTCAATAAGCTCTTCAAGCATTTTTTTTGATTTTGCCGGAGGAATATTCATATCAGTTAATCAACTTATTTTTTAATTCTTTTACTTTACTAATTCTGTCTTCTAATCTTTTTCTAGCTTTAGAATCTATGTTATTGTTAATCTGCAATATTTCATCGCATTGTTTTATAGCTTTAAGCTTATCGCCAATTTTAGCGTAATTACGCGCTAATGTATATTTCAGAATAATTTCTTTATAATGATTTTTAACGCCGTCTTTATAAAGCGAATTCAATATCTCTGAATATAACAATATTGATTTATTAATATCAACCGCTTCATAAGCCCTTGCCAAACCCCATTTAAATAAACGAGTATCGGGATACATTTTTAATGCGAATTCTGAAATTTTTATCGCATCGCCATATTTTTTTTCGTCTATATAAATCCACGTAAGATTATAAATTGCAAGATGCGAATTATAAGAATTATGGTCTTTTGCTTTTATCAAATAACTAATTCCGGCTTCTTTTTCGTCGCTAAAAAACGGAAGCCATTTCATAAACTCTGTCTTTCTGCTTTTCCAGTACTTAAATGATCCCAATCCTACATATGCGTCATAAAAAGCGGGATTTATTTTTGTACATTTTTCAAATCCGTTTATTGCGCTCATGCCATATTTCATTGAGCCGAACCAATTTTCATCTAATGCGTTATAATAAGCCAGATATCCTTTTGAAAGAGCCTCAAAGTATATATACCAGATATTTCTTTCGTCTTTTTCTAACAGTTTTTCTGATTTATATAACGACTTTTCAAGATTCTTTTTAATTGCGTCATCTTCATAATCTTCGCCGTAATCATACGCTTTTGCTATTTTAGCGGCGGCCAGATACAAATTCCATAATGGAAATGAAGGATTCTTTTTTATTAATACCGAAAATTCTTCTTCTGCCTGATTATAATTCTGATTTATTATAAGCGCAATGCCTTTATTCAACTCCGAATTTATTTCTTTATCGGGATAAGACTGCGAATATACTCTTGCAGAAACTATAACTATAAAAAATAATATATAATAATTCTTATAAAGTGCCAAAAGTCCTGTCTCCGGCGTCGCCTAATCCGGGTAAAATATAGCCTTTGTCGTTCAGTTCCCTATCAATAGCCGCTCCAAATATTTTAATATCAGGATGATCGTTTTCTATTTTTTTTATTCCCTGAGGAGAAGCGACCAAACAGGCAAAAATAATTTTTTTTGCGCCTCGTTTCTTAAGATAATTAATCGCTTCGGATGCGCTTCCGCCAGTAGCGAGCATAGGATCAATCAAAACGATTTCGGCTTTATCTAATTCCTTTGGCATCTTAAAATAATATTCAATAGGATTCAGGGTAACTTCGTCTCTTTGCAATCCAATATGACCAAATTTAGCGTCAGGAATAATTTCTAAAAATCCATTTGCCATTCCAAGTCCCGCGCGTAATACAGGCACCAAAATGACATCCAGCTTTAATTTATATCCGGTTGTTTTTTCAAGAGGCGTTTCAACTTCAAATTCCTGTAAAACAAATCCTTTGCTTATTTCTACTGCAAGAATATTAGCTATTCGTTTAACAGCCGCTCTAAAGGCTTCTGGTTGCGTATCTTTATCGCGTAATATTGTAATGTCCCTTTTAATCAAAGGGTAATCAAGCAGGGTAAAATTATCAAACTGCACGTAAAAACCTTTATAAATATTATAAACTCATTTGCTTTAAATTTAAAAGTAATATAATATTTATTTTTAATTATTGATAGATGTTATTACAATTTTCTTAGTTAAAATATTATTGTATAAGATTTTGAGGAGTGTGAAATCGCCTTCGGAGCTTTTGAGGCAGAGCGGAAATTATCTTCGGATTAAACGAAATAATTTCCGCATGTCTGAAAAAATTAATGAGCTATTTTTCTTTAAAACTAACAGTCATTGGAACGCCAATGAAACCGAAATGTCTTCTTATTAATTTCTCAAGAAATCTTCTATAATGATCTGGAATATATTTAGGAAAATTAGCAAAAACTAAAAATATTGGGTAATGCTCGCCTACCTGCGTAATGTATTTTATTTTAATTTCCTTACCAGTTGGCGAAGCCGGAGGCGGAGTTTTTTCAATTTCAGGAAGCAAAACGTCATTCAATAAGCTGGTAGGAATTTTCTTAATGCGTTCGGCCTGAATTTGTTTACTCATATCTACTATTTTATAGATTCTCTGTTTTGTTAAAGCAGAAACAAACATAATAGGGATATAATCCATCGATGCGATATCTTCTTTGATTTTATCTTCAAATTCTTTTGTGGTTTTGTTATCTTTTTCTATAAGATCCCATTTATTAACCGCAATGATAATCCCTCGTCTTCTTCTTACCGCTTCTTCAATAATTCTTTGATCCTGGTTTTCCAAACCTATAGTAGCGTCTATCATGATAATAGAAACGTCGCTTTCTGCAATAGCTTTTAATGTTCTGACGGAAGAAAAGAATTCTACAGTTTCGTTAATTTTGCTTTTTCTTCTTAAGCCGGCTGTATCAATAAGTATAACTTCTTCGCCATAGTATTTTAAAACGGAGTCGATGCTATCGCGAGTCGTTCCTGGAATATTTGTTACAATGCTTCTATCAACCCCAAGAAGCGCGTTAGTAAGAGAAGACTTGCCGACATTTGGTCTGCCAACAAGAGCTATTTTCAATCTTGTATCCGGGTCAATTTCATCAAGGTTCTGTACAAACTTTGACGTAATAATATCTAATAAATCGCCAACTTTTCTGCCGCCCATTGCCGAGATATCATAAACGTCTCCAAGTCCTAAACTATAAAACTCATTCACGTCATTTTCGTATTTGGCGGAGTCTACTTTATTTACTATGAGCAAATAATCTTTATTTGAATTCCTTAGCATTTTTGCAATTTCTTTATCCATCACAGTAACGCCGTCTTTAACGTCTACTATAAACAGAATCGAATCCGATTCCGCAATTGCAATTTCAACCTGTTCTCTTATTGCCGTTTCAAACTGATCTTTAGAGGCGGGCACATATCCGCCGGTATCTATTAATCTAAAATATTTACTGTTCCATTCAACGTCGCCGTAATTTCGGTCGCGTGTAACGCCGCTCTGATCGTGCACAATCGCTTCACGATTGCCAATCAAACGGTTAAAAAGAGTCGACTTTCCTACGTTAGGACGTCCTACTATTACTACTAATGGCGGTCTCATTGTTATTGTTTTCCTTATAAAACGGAAAGAAAGAAAAATAGTTAAAATTCACTATCGCAATTTAACTAAAATGCCCTTAATCAGAAAGATAATTAGAAGATATCTTAAAAGTTATAGCACAGGTTTATTGTTGGCGCATAATCAATTTTATATGAATAGCTTGGCATTTGTTTATAACTGAAATTTGCGGACAATTTTTTATTGTAGCTTGCCGATTCCCAAATTGCTTCAATTGCGCTGATTATATGATTCATATAAAGAGCAACAACAGCTTTTGCTGCAACGTCATAATAATCGTTGGCTTTGCCTCTCTGGTCGGAATAATACAAAAATCTGGAGGATAATATATGAAAATCTATATCGCTTTGGTTTGCATCATCCCAACCGTGACTGTATTGAGGATACTTGCCAATCAATTCATAATACTGCTGATCGCCAAAATGCGGTAATGAATGAGAATAACCAGAACCAAGAGCCTGTTCTAATGAATTAAGCTGCGACCAGTTTACGCTTCCATCCGCATTTTTAACGCTAAATTTAGATACGTCAACAGTTGAGTTAATATTAGCCGCATTTTTAATAGTCCAATCCGCATAACGGCTTACGCTCCAGTGCGAGTCTGCGAAATTCTGGAAAAAGTCAGTTTGGTCGTCCCCTTTTTTATTATACTTCAGTCCGAAATAAATAGCTGTAGCTTCTATTGAAGCAAAGATTGCAGTTTTCCAATAACTTTCATTGTAATACTGTCCAGCCCCAGGTAATATTACAGATAATAAACCTGCTATATAAGGAGAACGTTTTGTTGGAACCTGCAAATCTACTTTATTCTGTTCATCCTGATTTTTAACAATTGACCGGGAATCCTGAATCAGATTTCCCGTAAAAGCAAAAGACTTATTTTCATTTGTCTGGCAAAACGTATATGAACTTAATAAAAATAAAACTGTAAAAACAAAACCTGATAATTTCATAACAACCCTTTTTGTTTAATTAAAAATCAAAACCGAATAAAACTCCGGCATAATATCTCCACTCATGTCCATAACTAACTGTTTTATCGTCAACAGTTCTTTGAAATTTATCAAAACCATAAGAAGCGTTAAAAAAGATATTTGTCGGGAAGATATAAAACGAATCCATAGCTAATCTTAATTCAGCTCCGGCGCCTTTTTTAAAATCTTTAAGAGCTGGAATATCACCGTTCCATGCATTGCCTAAATCGCCATAAACTGAGAAGAATAATTTATCAACATAAAGATGCCCAATCCTTGTATCAATATTTTTAAACAATGGCATACGATACGTTAAATTTAGCCAGCCGACTTCGTTGCCGCTTATTGAGTAAAACGGATAAGCTTTCATACCAACCATTCCGCCAAGATAATAATCGAAGAAATCTGGCTGTTCTGGTCCAAATATAGTTCCCATTCTTAGTTTAGCTGATAACGTATGACTTGTAAAAAATGGAAAACTTATTTGAGAATTTATTTCAAGGCGATGGAAATCGTAATTATTGTAAATAGCCTTTAGCAATCCGTCTTCAATTTTATATTTATTATCTTTATTGTATTGGTTAAACTCATAATTATATAATATATCAAGTTTATATCCAATTGGGTTTATTTCATCGTCTACAGTCGGCATAGTTTTATTAATAGTATATCTAAGCTGAATGTTACGCCCAATTAAATAAGTATTGTTTGTCTCTGGATCAAGCGAACCGTCAGGTAAGATAAAACTGCCAATAGAGGCGTTATATCTGCTGTAAATAAAACGAAGCTCAAGATAATTTCCGCGCGCAAAAACCATTTGTTTTGCCACAACGTCCATTTCAAAGAGATGATATGTAATTTCCGTGCTTGTATTATAATCTGTAGTAATTCCTGAATTCGTCGTGTCGACGCCCAAACCAACAGCTGTATTCGCCTTTCTGGTTACGTCGTAAAGTTCTAAGCCCATTTCAGGTTTAATTCCCATGCCATATAACAGAGGAAGTCTTTCACGATAATCAAAATTAAGGAATAAATCTCTTTCGCCTCTTGCATTAATTGAAGCTCCCGCAAAAAAGCCGTATCTGTTAAGCATATCGTTAGTGCTTAAATATACTCCCGGTTTTATTTTATCAAAGACATTATTAGTTGTGCTGTAATTATCAAACCGGATAAACGGGAAAATAGTAAGCTTAGTAGCGGAACCCGTATATTTTTCTTTTTTATAGTCTGGAGTTTCTAAATCGTTAAAGTTTTTCAGTTTATCAAGATTAAATTTAACAATGTCGCCTTTTGGTTTATCTTCGCCAATAGGCGGATCTTTTAACAGAACATATTTTTTATCTGGCTGAACTAAAGGATTCTCAGACTTAAGTTTAAATATTTTATATCCTGTAGAAGTATATCCGGCATATAATATTTCGCCGTTTTTATTCACCGAAGGCATAAATGCGCCGCCGATGACATTAGTAAGCTGCTTTTTTTCTTTTGTAGTTAAGTTATACGAATATAAATTAAATATTCCTGTTTCATCAGACGAATAGACTAAATTGCCATTATTATCAAAAGTAGCGTTTCTTTCGTCTTTATCAGTTTTTATTATAAATTCTAAACCAGAACCGTCTGTTTTAACTTTAGCAATATCGCGTCCGGCCGTATATGAATAGTCAAAAACAACATAGCTGTTATCAGGTGAAAACTTAGGGTTGTATGACTGTTCGCCATTTTGATATAATGTCAACGCTTTAAAATTCTTCCCGTCTATATCAACTGTTCCAACATTTGTGGTGCCGTCTTTCTGAAACAAAAACACAATCTTTTTTCCATCGCTTGAAACCGAAGGCTGATTTGCTCTAAGTCCAAATGTTAGTCTTGTTTCGTCTTTTTTGTCTATATCATAAATATAAAGATCATGCACATTATAAAAGTTAGGATTGTTATCGCTTATTTTAGCATAAACAATTTTATTTTGTCCAGGGACATAACTTACAGTGGACCTTATTCCTGCAGCAACTAACTCTTCTTTTTTTGTTTCTAAGTTATATTCAAAAACAGACGAAAGGCTCATATAATCGGCTGATTTATTTGAGATATAAAGGCATTTTTTTCCGTCGCTTGAAAAGCTGGGATAGAAATTTCCAAACCCTATTGCAGCAAGCGTATCGCCTACAACAAGATTGTTTTGTACATCCTTTATTCTTTCTTTATAACTTTTTGTTATATAATCTTTCCACTCATTATAAATTTCATTTCCGTCTTTTCCCAATACGTCCTTAAATGCCGCGTCAATTGAAAAGTTTTTAATTTTTCCTAACGCTACAGTAACCTCGCGAAGTTTATCTTCGCCATATCTTTGAGAAATATATCGAGTAAGAGCATAACCTGAGTTATAAACAGACTCATTCCCAAGACTTGTTTTATCAAACACGCCCATTTGATTCCATGTAAGCATATTGCCGTCTAAAGCATAGCTTCTCAAAATCATATCTCGATGAGAATCCCAATCTTCATAACCAAAATCCTTTCTCATATACTGGGCGGTGCCTTCTGCGAACCAGGAAGGCATATTCATAAACGCAAGCGGATATGACATAACTACATTCGGATAGCCATAAAGGATATCCGGTCTGCGTTCGTCTTCATAGTTGAGCCATTGAAGATAAACTGCGGGAACAGTTCTTGAAGTTTTTAACGAAGCCTGTATCTGTACCATATGAGTAAATTCATGCGAAATCACATTCCTAAGCCAGTTGTGCGTTCCGCGAAGATCAAAATCTAATGCGCTTGTCCATATCTCAATTTTATTATCAAAAAAATACGTCGCTCCGTTTGAGTAATCGTCAATATCTTTAATAACAAAATGAACAGTTTCCGGTTCATAATTATAAAGAGAAGTAATTGGCCCCCAGACTTCTTCTGCAATTTTTGCTACTATCTTTGCAGTTCTTTCTGTCCCTTCATGGAAATGCACCTGTACATGTTTTTCTTTTATAGTGTACCAATTAAGTTCCGGATGGAATTCCGTAAATTGACCAAAACTCAAATGTGAAAAGCACACGACAAAGAATAATAGACATAAAACTTTTTTCATAAACCGATAATTATTAATTGGAAAATTTTATTTTACGACTGCAATTTTGATAACTTTTTTTTCTGTTTTACCAGATACGCCTGTAGCTTCAATTCTTGCCAAATATATTCCGCTCTGAATACTATTAAGCTTCCAGACAGTTTCGTTATCCATTCCGCCTATAGCGTTGTTATTTAATTCCGCTACAAAATCGCCGGAAATATCAAATATTTTAATATTTATTTTAGAATCTTCGCTTACGTAATAACGGATATTTGTATAATTATCATAAGCGGGATTTGGATAATTATATGCCCGTTCCTGAGGGAAAAAGCTTGTTATTGTGTTTGTCTTAGAAGCCGAAGTCTGAAATGAATTATTAAAATTATTTCCATTTTCTTCATTCCAGTAAAGAGTTCCAGCCACAGATCCAATTTCCCACGCATATAATGTTTGAGCCGCTATAACAGCCAAAACCGATTTGCCGTTATAATTAAATATTACAGGATTAGAGATATTAGCTGCTCCGGTAGATATAGGAAATCCTGTTACCAGTTTTCCTGTTCCGCCGTCTACGGCAAATATTCTTCCATCATTAGTAACCGAAATAATCTCAGAATTTTTATCTCCTTCAAAATCAACAATTAAAGGATTGCCTTTAAATACCACCGTGGAAGTGTCGGTAAATGGAAAGTTAGTAGCTCTTGCTCCTGCTTCATTAATTGCTTCAATTTTATTGCCGTTATTAAAGACAATATAATTTTCACCGTCGTTTTTTAAATTGCCTGCCGATAAAGAAGTTAATAACGAATCAGCATTTGAAAGGCTAAAAGAAGCTATTTTATTAGCGTCCAAATCTAAAACATCAACCGCTTTGTTCTTATCAAGAACCGCGCTTATACATGCGCCTTTTGTGTCTGTAAACGTCGTTAAATCAATCGCATTGTCAAATCCAGTAAATTTCTTACCGGAAAAATTGCTAAACCACCAATTTGATGATAAAAATGTGTGACCCAATGTAGGCGTACATACAGTCTTAATAATTGGTTGAGTAAATGAAAAATCTAGTGTATAATGTGATATTTCTTCTGTACTATTTGATGGAAGAGAAAAAACATGCAGCTTACCGGAAGTCGATGAAGCTAAAACGCTATAAGTATTATCGCTATTTTTAATGAGAACAGGAGCTGTTGTAAATTCATCTGAAACGGCAGAGTATTTTGTATACGAGTTATTATCAGATGTTAAAATAATAGTTAAAACAGCAGAGTTTTTCCCAGTATTTTTTGCGCAGACAATATATTTATTACTACCCTCAACTAAAATGGCTGGTTTATAATTAGATGCTGCAGAATAACTACTAAAATCATCTCCACTTAGACCTACGCTATAAAGAGTAGAATCCGAGAGAATAATCAATTTCCCGGTTTTATCGTCTCCGCAATATGAAATTTTGTTATTAGTAGCGGAAAGATTCAGGTTCTTTACGGCAAGAATAGGCTTAATAACAGAATCGCCATAAGTAACATTAAAACTCATTTTATTTGATATATTAGAAAAATTAGAAAGACTAATCAAACTGTTTGCGCCTGAATTTGAATTAGAATTCGGTCTTGTGTCTTTATCAAATTTATTTTTATATAATTTTGCGCCATTTGACGAGAACCAAAAATCGTATGCGCTTCCCTCGCCTACTAATTTATCGCCCAATGCGTCAGTATAAGAAACTCCAATTTCCTTTATTCCGTCGGCTTCTTCAACAGCTACGCCGCGTCTTTCGCTATTTGCGTTAATTGTATTGCTGGCAAATTTTTCATTGATTACATTTTCATCAATGTGCCAGATAACAATTCCATTGCCTGGAATAGCCCAGTCAAACTCGTCTACATCGGTAATTACTCCGTAAAGAGAATCTGCCGAATAACTATAAAAACCTGTAGTGTCATTTGCAAATGTTTTTGTATGTGTAACTCCGTCAGAGATATAAGTTACTTTAGCTCCGTCTTTATTTGCGTCGCGATTTCTGTTTTCTACTAAAAAGTATTCCGATGAATTAATAGGAATTTTCAAAACTGTAGTATCGCTAACAGTAGCAGCAATTTTTGTAACAAGATCAATATTGTAATTGCCAGGAGAAAGCGTTACAGGAGTTATCCATCCAAGATACATTTTTTCCCAGGCAGAAAGCTCTGGCGGAAATGCGCCCGAATAAGTAAATATCGCCTGTCCATCCATTAGTCCGAAGCGTCCAATTGCGCTTAGCCCAGTTTTTGTATCATATAAATCAGGCAGACCGAGATAGCTTCCTAAGCTTGCTACTAATAAACCATTTGTAGAAATCTGAAAAAGATATGTAACTCCAAGCGATGTTTCTTCGCGGTTATCAGTACAAGGAATTATCATACTGTTTTTAATTTTAGTTTTACCATCAGAAAGAGTAAAGCCGTTAAATGACGAACCGTAAATTTTCTGTAGTCCGTTTAAACCAAGATATACAGAAGGGATATCTCTTTCGTTGCCAAGACTACTTGATGTAGTAACATCTCGACCAACGCCAGCATGAAAAATAACAAAAACGTCATACGCGCTAAAATCAAATCCGGGGTTTGCCGTATCGGCTCTTGCCCAGACTTCTTTGCTAAAATCTCCAAGG
The DNA here is from genome assembly GCA_002307295.1 of Ignavibacteriales bacterium UBA1304. Lineage (GTDB taxonomy): Bacteria > Bacteroidota > Ignavibacteria > Ignavibacteriales > Ignavibacteriaceae > UBA1304. Next base: position 90,031 of record DBTY01000021.1, on the reverse strand, counting down.
CCTGTAAAATCAGTAGAACCTGGCGCCGGAGAATAATTTCTTATCGTCTTTGATACTTTTACTATTTGAGGCAAAATGGTATATGAGACATCCAATTTATTGCCTGAAACCTTTTTGTAATAATTCTTCACGAACTCAAGATGAGACGCAAAAAAGTTTTGATCAAAAGGAAGCGGATCTAAAATCTTTTTCCCATAGTCCTGGCTATAAATAGATCCAAACGTTCCATCGCCATAAGTTGTTTCGTCTTTATCTTTTTGAAATTCAACCATTACGGCTAGTATTTTCAAAGGACCCACCGTAGAAGCGGGCGAAACCTTTTGTGATGGAGAAAGATTTATTTTCTTAACAAAAGTCTGAGCAGATAAACTGCTCAGACATAAAAAAGAAATTACTACAGAAAAAAGAATTTTACGCATAAAAATTAGATTCCTCTTGGTAAACCTGTTGTTTTTTCAGGGACTGAACCCCAGCCGATAGCTACGCTAAACCTTAAAGTATTTGAAAGCGGATGATTTTCTCCGCCAGGAAAAACGTCAGTTGTAATATAACTAAAATCAAAGCTATACATTTCGTATTTTATTCCAGCTCCAAATGTAAGGAATTTTCTGTTTCCATAGCTAGGATCTTCATAAAAATATCCGGCTCTAATTGCAAACAAGAAATCTTCGTTAGGATTTCCATAACGGTATTCTAATCCCATTGAAGTTGTAAATTTACGAAGTTCTTCGCTAAAAGGTTTATTTGTCCATGATGTAAATATCGCTTTATAAAATGGATCAGAACCGTTTGGATCAGCGCTTGTAGAATCATGTTTTGTAACTAAAAGTTTATTAAAATCCAGAGTATAAATTAACGAGTTATATTCGTCGTCTAAGATTTTATAAGCGAAACCTAATCTAAAGTTTGTAGGGATAGGATCGGCCTGAGCCTGATCTATATAATAAATTTTAGGACCTAAGTTGCTTATATTTAAACCGATACTAAGCTTACCGCCAATATTTTCATCAACAAAAGGAAGAACAAGTTTTTCTGGTCTCCACATAGCAGCAACGTCAAAACTGACAGATGTGGCTACTCCGGAGCCTTTTTCTTCGGCAGTTCCCTGATCTGACAGACGACTATGGATTAATCTAAAGTTCATTCCAACGCCCCAATCAGGACTTAATTTTGTCGCATAACCTAAAGTTAAAGCCGCGTCAAAAGATGTAAACTTACCAAGCTCTGTCGGATCATCCGGTCCGGTACGTATAAACTCTCCAAAGTTCATATAAGTAATACTGCCGGAAACCGTTCCATTTAAATCTTCTACATATTGTTTATATGTTAAATAATCGTAAAATAAATCTAAGTGAAAAGCAGGCAGCCAGTTACTATGAGTAATACTAACTTCTGTTCCTGTCTGAAAAGCCAAACCAGCCGGGTTCCAATATATAGCCGCAGAATTATCTGCAAGACCTGCGCCAGATTCGCCCATACCGCCGGCTCTTGAGTCTGGAGCTAATTCCAAAAAAGGAACGGCTGTTTCGCCCTGCGCATTTATTACTCCGTGGAAAGCAAATGTCATTAATGCTACTAACATTATTTTTGAGAACATCTTCATGTTTTTTCTATCTCCTATTGATTTTTTAAACTTTTTATCCGTAAAAAACTAAATGCTATCTTATTATTGCTAATTTACCGGTAACATTTTTATTGTATACTCCGTCAACAGTTTTTACTATTATTTTATATAGATATGTTCCATTAGCTATTTGATTTCCGTCCTGGTCTCTGCCATTCCAATCTACTTTCACAAATTTTTCGTCAATATTATTTCTTTCTATTTCTTTAATCAGACGTCCGCTAATTGTGTAAATTTTGATTTTTACATTTAACGGCGTTGCAAAATTTTGTTGAAACGTAAACGTAGTAGACGATTGAAACGGGTTCGGATAATTATACACGTCCCTTATTTCCAAATCGGTTCCGCTCACAATTTTAAAATCTGTTTCCGCTTCAGAATAGTTATTAAATACATCCCACGCTTTAACTTTAAGGTTATAATCGCCGGAACTAAGATCGTTAAATTTATAAGTTATCTGCCCCGATTTACCGCCTGCGTCTGCGTCTCCGGTAAAATAATTTGTGAAATCTATAGGATTATTAACGTCTTTATTCAGTATCCCTTCAAGCTTATGCCCTATGCCTGTGCCCGCTGAGTTAATTCCGGTTGAATCTTTTAGTTTTACAATAAGGCTTGAATTAGAGTTAACTAAATACGCATTTTTAATGCTTGCGTCGTCAAAATAAATATCTATTGTAGGACCTTTGCCGTCATTTACAGTAGTAGTATCGCTGCCACTAAATTTTAATTTGCTAAAGCTAACAAGTCCGTCCTGTGTGGAGTTGTAAAAATAAAATAACATTTTACCGTAATTATTCTCATAAGAAATATCTTTAGGCACTACAAAGCTTGTTTTAAACTTGCCGTTTGTTACAGACACTTTTCCGTTAAATAATAAACCGCCCGGCATTTCAACGCTATAACTTATATTACTTAAATAGGTATTTCTGTCTGAGTCATAAACAGTTAAAACGCCTTCGCCGTTAAAATCAGTCCAGACAGTATAATCAGCTTTTAATACAGTTCCCTGAACATTTAACGTTCCAAGAGCTTTTGCCTGAACGTCTACAGCGCCTGAAACTCCCTCATGAACTCCGTTAATTGTATCAAACATAGCGCTGTTCTGAGGTATCTGAAGCCTTATAGTAGGATCGCCAAATAGATGGAATCTATTAGAATTATTATCATTAGGAACATCAATTTTAGTAAGCATATATGCTTTCCCAACGGAGATACTCAAATTGTTTTCGTCTTTCGATGAATAAAGTAAATTCTGGAAAAAATATTCATTTAATGTCAAATTATTATTTTCTATTACAGGCCTTACTGCCGCTAAAGCTCCTATACACCCGCCGTCAGATTTTAACAACATCTCTTCAACAGAGCTTGGATCTGTCGGATTGTCATAACACCCAAAATCGCATGTCGCGGCTGTAAGGAAAAAATATTTATCGTTTTTAAGCTGCGGAATTGTCACAGTCTTTTCAAAAACATATTTATACGCTAAAACTTCCGGATTGCCATGCCCAATATAATTAAAAATCAGGGTTCCTTCGTTAATTGCGTTAATTATAGCCTGATTAACCTCTGGAGCTCTTCTTCCGTCAGCGACAGTAATATCTGGATACGTTGCTAAATATATTTTTTTAATATTGTAACTTTTCGGAATATAGTTATTGTAAATATATTCCGATTCTAAAGTAAAGGAAGAATCTACATTTAATGTTCTTGACTGATAATTGTCATCGGCTACAAGAGTAATAAGATTTTTCCAGGTCCCTTTTGTCGAATTGTTTTCATAGCTAATCAATTTTGCAATATAACTTTCCGCATCAGAAACGCTACCGATAGTAACCCGCCCGATTGCTATATCTACGAAATAGTCATCGCCAACAATTTTTGCATAAAAATCATCTGAACAATAAGACGATAATGAATTATAAGAGTCTTCAGTTTCGTAAGGAATAACAAAATTTTTGTTATTTTTATATATGTTTTTATAATCATAATCGCCGTCGCCAAGCAACAGCACATATTCAGGCTTAATATTCCAGTTCTCATAAGCATATTTAATAAAATCTCTTATTGCCGATACGTCAACTGAACCGCCGGAAAACTCATTAAATATCTGCTCGGTAGTGTAAACGGTAGTGGATATTTTATTATTAGCTGTGTTTTCTTTAAAGCTCTTTATTTTATTCGCTTCTTCAAGAAATGCAGAATTTGTAATAATAATAAACTTAGAACCATCGGCAAAACCCCTGATATTGGAATTTTTAACCGATTCGATATTAGAAGGGGTTTTATAAGCCGCCGGACCTGCGGCAATATATTTTATTACGCTGCCTGCGCTTTCGCTGCACTGAAAATTATACTCTCCGCCGCTTAATAAAACCGGGCTTGTGAGAATTTTAACATTAGCGTTATCGGAAACGTCAAAAACGCTGATTGAGCTAGTTGAAAAATTGCTTAACTGATATTCTATTACTGAAGTTGTATCTTTTGAAAAGAAAATAATATTATCGCTATATGCAGTTAAATATTTCTGGTAAGCTATTTCAAAATAGTTAAGATAACCGACTGAAGTAGTTCCCGACGCGTTATATGTAAATTTAAGCGAGCTTCTATCATTAGGAAGAGTTCCGGTATAGGAAGCAGTTACTATGTTTTCTCTACCAAAGGAATAATCCGAAACATCGCCATAAATATAAGAAGAACTGAAATTATTTGAGTTCTCGTCAAGTTCTAATATAATTGCGTAATTATCGTAGCATATAAAAGAAGTTTTATAGTCAATTTGCGAATTTGGGATTATACCGTTAAGAGAAGTTGTATATGTTTTACTTTTTGAAGTTGAACTAAACTTATCCCCCATAAAATATCTTCCAGTTTGTCCAATATTTATCAATTCGTCTTTTCTATACGCAAATGCTTTAGTAGTTGCTTGGACGTATTTTGTTGATTGATTCAGACCAACTTTATTTTGTATTCTTTTCCCTTTTGTGCCGCCTGAAGTAATCCAGTAATAATTATGATCGGAATATGGGCTATAGCTCCTTGTTATTGTCGAGCTGGCTGCATCATAATCCCAGAAGTTTGTTCCGCGACCATAAAACAAAATATAGTCGTTATCGTCAAATTTACCGTCGTCTTCGCCTTCAACTAAAATAGCGTTTTCAACAAGGTCTACAGGCCTGTCTGCGCTTACAGTTTCAGAGAGAACTTTACCGCCGTTATTATATATCTTAATTGTACGAGGGTCAACGCTGCTTGCGTCTATCCCCATAGAAGCGAGCATAGATTTAGATATTTTATATATTCCCTCGTCAGTCGCGTCAAACCGGTACCAGGTTCCGGTTGATAAAACGCTGCTAGTTGTAGTATTAGCTTTTGCAAGTTTATTTGAAGCTCTTACTCCCCAGCTTTTGGCAACATCGTAATTTATAACGGCGCCAGATAATAAATCAGCGCTTTGTATTGCCGAATTGTTCGCCTGATTAGAGCTGAATGTTATTCTTACAGTAATATTTGTATAAATTCTTATTTTTTTGCTGGAATAATCAAACTGTATTGGCGAGAAAATAAACTTTTGTATTTTCAGTTCGCGCATAATTCCATATTCGCCAAAAGAAACAACATCGTTACTAAAGCGCGATAAATGATATTGATCTCCAATAGTATAAACAGAATTAGCAAATTTACCGTCTTTAACCATTTTAGTTGTTGGCGAAAGCTGACCAGAGACCTCTACATATTCGGCTTTTAAAATTTCGTATGTATTGCCTGTTTCAGATGGAACGCCAATATTGAGTATTCGTTTTGATAATGCAGGTATGCCTTTGGCGGTATCGCTTAAAATAACGCCCTGATAAACCTGAAGCTTCAAATACTTCTGATTATCAACCGTTACTAAGGACGAATCCGTTAATGTGGGTTTATATTCTATGACCATCGCGCTCTTGCTGGAGGAAACGATTTTTACGTCGTCTTTAGCATAGAGATGCAAAGAAATCATGAAAACAAAGAGATACAAGATTTTGCTATTCATATACAATAATTTATATAAATCTTAATAAATACTTTCTGGGGTTCAAAAAATTCAATTTAGTAACAGCCAATTTATTAAAGTAGCAAAATCTCTTATAATTTCTCCTTTTAATTATCTTTAAAATAGCGAACAAACTTACTATTTGTCAAGTCATTAATAAAATTATAAATGCTCTGCCGCTTATAGACCGAGCTCCTCTTTTTTTTCTTTTAGAGCGTTTATACAAAATTGGATGTGTTCGTTTAGTTCAACGCCCAAATCTTCAGCGCCGCTGATTATATCTTCCCGGCTGACAGACTTGGCGAACGCTTTGTCTTTCAATTTTTTTCTTACAGATTTCACTTCAACTTCGGCTATTGTTTTATCCGGGCGCACATATGCAACTGCCGTTAAAAAACCGGAGATTTCATCGCATGCAAAAAGCGTCTTTTGCAAAAGAGTTTCTCGTTTAATGCCGCCGTAGTTAGCATGAGATACAATTGCGTCTGTAAACTCTGAGCTAAATCCTTTTCCTTTTAATATTTCCGCGCCTTTAAAAGGATGCTCCTGTGCTGTAGGAAATTTTTCATAGTCAAAATCGTGGAGCAAAGCGACGTTACCCCAAAACGACTCGTCTTCGTTATATTTTGTTGCATAAGCTTTTACGCAAGCTTCAACAGCGAAGGCATGTTTCAAAAGACTTTCGCTTTTCGTATACTCGTTAAGAATAACTAAACATTTTTCTCTGTCATGCATAATATCCATTTTCTACCTCTATAATTTGTAGTTAACGCTTGGACATAATTTTGACAATACACAAATATCGCACTTCGGTTTTTTAGCGTTACATACTTTTCTGCCATGCGTAGCCAGCAGATGAGACGAAATAACCCAGTCCTCAGGAGGCAACGCATCTTTCAGATCCAATTCGATTTTATCAGGGTTATCAGACTCAGTTAGCCCAAGCAGATTAGAAAGCCTTTTTACATGCGTATCGACAGCGATTGCAGGAACTCCATAGCCATTGCCCATAACAACAGACGCTGTTTTTCTTCCAACGCCGGGCAATTCTGTCAGCAAATCAAAATCTTTAGTCATTTTACCGTCGTAATCGTTTACTATTTTATTACAACAAAGTTTAATGTTTTTAGCTTTCTGTTTATAAAAACCGGCAGAAAAAATATTTTTTTCTAATTCTTCAACTTTTACTTTATCAAAATCTGCAGGAGTTTTATACTTAGCGAATATATCTTTTGTAATAATGTTTACCCGCTCGTCAGTACACTGAGCCGATAAAATAGTAGCTATAAGAAGCTGAAACGGATTAGAAAAATTAAGAGCTGATTTTGCTTCCGGATATTCTTTTTTCAATAAAGCAATAATCTTTTTTGCATTATTAGCTTTCATTTCGGCAAATCTCTGTTAAATCGGTTTTCTTTTATTTCTAATCGTTCTACCGGAATATTATTAATAATATGGCTTTGTATAATCTCTTCAACATCGTCTAAAGAAACGCGGCCATACCAGATTTGTTCAGGATAGATTACTATGACAGGTCCAAATTCGCAGGCGTCAAGGCATCCGCTTGTATTTGCGCGGACTTTACTATTAAGCCCCAGTTCTTTAAGACGGTTCTTAAATTTTTCTTTTATTTCAGAACCCAGTTTATCCTTGCAGCATCCCCTTGGGTGTCCGTCAGGTCTTTTATTCTCGCAAATAAAGATATGTTTTTCATATCGTTTCATAACAAAACTACCGGATTGTTATAAACAAAAAAAGGAATTTAACATTCCTTCATAATAGCAAGTAACTTTTCTCGTAGCGTGTACGGGATTTGAACCCGTGATCTCCGCCTTGAGAGGGCGGCGTCCTAAGCCACTAGACGAACACGCCAGTATACTCTTGTATATATTTGCTGCCCCGTCAGGGCTCGAACCTGAACTCTTCTGATCCAGAGTCAAACGTGTTGCCAATTACACCACGGGGCATTATTTAAAATTTAAGTAACAAAGTTAATCTTATTGGTATTTATAATCAAGCTCCATTTTAATATTTCTTCTGATTTTTTTAATATTTTTTATTTATATTAACTTTTTATTTATCATTAATACGTATTTTTTAATAGAACACTAATTTAATATGAGCAATATTTCCGGTTTAAGAAAATTAGCAGATAATTTATCCGCTAAAAATAACCATGAAGACGCATTTCTTATATATGACGAAGTATATTCGCAAATATGGGGAGCTATTGGAAGCGTTTTTCAGGGGCTATCTAAGTTTTCTTATGATTTTCTGTCGTATAAAATTAAATCATCTATAGAATTTAAAAACCTTTTTATTGAACCCTCCGTTAATTCTATTTTCAAAAAATGGTTTGAGATGGACGCCGACGAGACCCTTAATGAATTTATTTTTTCCGCTCACGGCAGATTAAAATGCCTTGTCGATTCAAATGTTCTTTTGGCTCGTCAGAATATGCATACTACTATTAACGACTTTTTAGTCCTTTATAATTTAGTTCTGTATTCCGGCAGCGAGAAATGGATTAAAACCGTATTACGTATTATTACCCCCCTGATTGAAGATAACAGAATAAAAAAAATACGTCCGAATTTTCATGAATCAGAAATAAAAAAGCAGATACTTACTGCGTCGCAATCGATAAAACAAACTGACTGGAAGAATATAAATTTAGTAATGCTCGATTACCTTAAAAAAACAGGCGAAGAAAATAGCGATTTTTATAAAGCTTTATATAAGGTTGTACATTCTGATTCTTACGAATCTAATAATTTCCGGTCTAAAAAACGACGCTATAACATAGAAACTGCAGATGAAGAAGAAAAACTTGTTTATTATTCAAGCATTATAGGCATAGAAGGACCAATTACAAGAATCATTCTAAGAAAAAAATATCTCGAAGTAATTTCAAAATTCCATCCTGATAAATTTCAGAATTACGGCGAAGAAACGCTAAAAATGGCTGAAAAAAAATCAAAAGAAATTAACATCGCTTATGAGTGGCTTTGTGATAAATATCCCAATTAATCCGACCTTCTTTAAGCTTCATATTATAAAATATAATTTTTGTTTTTTATATTTACCTTAACAAATAATTTATATTTTATAATGCCCGTTTATTTTTCTTTGATTGCCGCCGTTTTGCCTATTATGGGTTATCTTTTTTTTATCTGGAAATTCGACAGATATGACAGAGAACCGTTCGGCTTGCTATTTAAGAACTTTACATGGGGCGCAGTTGGAGCCGTATTTTTTGCTTTCATTTGTAATTCTATTTTTTCTTTAATTGTTTCTGCTATTTTTCGCGATAGGAAATTTGCAGATTTGACTTCAACAATTATCGGCGCGCCTGTAATTGAAGAGATTGCAAAAGGGTTCTTCCTTTTTATTACAATTTCAAATAAAAACTTTGATAATTTTACAGACGGCATTGTTTATGGCGGCGCAATAGGTCTGGGCTTTGGAATGACTGAAAATTTTTTGTACTTCTTAAGTTACGGAAAAGATTTAAATTCATGGATAAATATTGTATTTGTAAGAACAATGTTTTCAGCGGTTATGCATTGCGTAGCTACTGCAGTTTTTGGCGCGTTTTTAGGATATGCAAAGTATAAATCGTTATTGCATAAAATAATTGCCGTTCCCGCTGGTTTAGCGCTTGCAATGTTTATTCATTTCGCATGGAATTTCAGCGTTAGTTTTCAGGCGACGTCTGTTGTTGGTTTTATTTTTATGATAATGACCATATCAATTTTTATTTTAGCGTTTAAACTCGCCATTATAAATGAAAGGCGTTTGATATTTGAAGAGCTATCCGACGAGGTCAAATTAGGCTTTTTGCCTGACGGTCATTTGGATATAATTGCATTCAACCGAAAAGGTTTAATAGATGGAATTAATCCAAAGGATAAGAACAATTATCTAAAATCTGCCGTTGCTCTTGCATTTAAGAAGCGTCAATTAAATTTTGTAGGAGCGCGTCAGAAAGCAGAATTTCAAAATGAAGTTAATTTATTACGGACTAAAATATCCGGTTATCTAAATTGGAACAGCGGAGAATGATTAATTGAAAGAAAAATTTTGCATATACATAATCCCCCCTTTTCAGATATTTAATCTGGAAGATTATCCTATATTTGAAAATTTTTCTGTTGATTTTTCACAGCAACTTTTTGCCACCTTATATAAAAACTATTTTGAAATACTGCCTGAAGACTCAAAGTATAATGTCGTTTTTCTTCTATCGGCAACTGACCAGAATCACATACCTGAAGATTTATTATTATCCGGCCGAACATTTTATTTTGTTGAATCGCTCTCGTTTGAAAATATTATTGCAAAATTAAAAGAGAAATATTTTCCAAGATATTCGTCTAATTTAATAATTAATTCCGGATTGATAGGAATTACCCCCGCCAATATTGATAGAACGTTTAATCTTTTAAACTCTGACGATAACACGTTTGTTTTAGATAGAACTCTTAATAATAAAATTGGCTATGTAGGATTCAACTCGTTTGACGAAAAAATAAACGGTCTTTACAAAACAAATGAAGCAGACTTTGAAACATCTCTTGCTGATATTTGTTTAATCAACTCTAACATTCATGTTTTTACTGAAGGACAAATAATAAAGGATATTAACGATTTTAAAGTTCTTTATAAAGAGCTTTCGTCTAAAGACAGCTTTGCATATTGCAGTCAGACAATACACGAGCTTTTTACAAATATTTTCATCGAGTATAAGGAGCTTTTGTAAATGGAGACAATTGGGATACTCGGCGGAAGTTTCGACCCAATACATATTGGGCATTTAATAACTGCGCAGGTTATTTTAGAAAAGAGAAATCTTTCAAAAATTATTTTTGTGCCATGTTATATTTCTCCGCATAAAATAAAAAAAGGAGCCTCGCTCCCCTATCATCGCCTGAAGATGGCAAAGCTTGCCATTAAGAATATGCCTTATTTTGAAGTATCTGATATTGAATTGAAAAAAGAAGAAATTTCTTTTACTATCGATACTCTAAGAGAAATGAAAAATAAGTACGAAAATATCGAATTGATAATTGGGTTCGACAACATCTTAAAATTTGACAAATGGAAAAACCCTGATGAAATATTCGACATTGCAAAAGTAATTGTGATGAATCGTAAAGTTGAAAATAACATTTTTGAAAAAAATAAATATTACGATTTATCCTCTTTGGTTGATACTCCTATTATTGAAATTAGTTCGACTAAAATACGAGAAAGAATTAAGAATAATCTTCCGGTCGATTTTTATCTTCCGGAAAAAGTTAAACAATATATCTACAAAAATAAGTTATACATATAGGATTTAATGGGCGCCTTATGGATAAAATAATCACCAGCGAGTTTATAGAAAAATTAAAATCGTCGGATAAAAGAACTGTTGCAAGAGCAATTACTTACGTTGAATCAAACGACGAACTATCCGAAGAAATTCTAAAAGAGATACACTCTTGTTTGGGCAAAGCATATAAAATAGGCATAACAGGACCTCCGGGAGCCGGCAAAAGCACTATTACAGACCAGCTTACAAAAGCTTTGTTAGAAACCGGGAAGAAGGTAGCTATTATTGCAGTCGACCCCACAAGCCCTTTTACTGGCGGCGCATTGCTTGGCGATAGAGTTAGAATGTCCGACATAGGAATGCAGAAAGGAGTGTTTATTAGAAGCATGGCCACACGCGGAAGCCTTGGCGGTCTAAGCAAAAAAACAATTGACGCGTCCGATATTTTAGATGCTGCCGGATATGACTATATTATTTTTGAAACTGTTGGAGTAGGTCAGTCAGAGCTTGATATAGCACAAACGGCCGATACTACAATAGTAGTAATCGTGCCGGAATCTGGCGACTCAGTTCAGGCAATGAAAGCCGGATTAATGGAAATAGCCGATTTCTTCGTAGTTAACAAAAGCGATCGTCCCGGTTCGGAACAGGCTGTTGTCGCGCTACAATCAATACTGATGATGCGCCCGCATGATGAAAAAAGCTGGATGCCTGCTATTATAAAAACAGTCGCTACCGAAAATACCGGAATAAAAGAAATAGTAGACGAAGTGCAAAGACACAAAAAATATCTTGTCGATTCAAATCTGTTTTTAGCCAAACGCGAAGAACAGCTAAACGTAAGGATAAAAGATATTATTGAACAAAAACTTTTTGATATGATCTGGAAGGGCGATAGAATTAATCTTGTTAAAGCGTCTCTCCATAAAGTATTAAATGGAGAATTATCTATCTATAAATTAGCGGACGACGTTGTTAAAGATTTTAATAAAAAATAAGTTTTATTTTATTATTCTTTTAATTAGTCTTGGTTTAGTTCGTTCGGGCTTTGCGCAGCAAAGCAAACTATCTAAATCGGTAAATTATTTGTCGGAATACATTGCATCGGATTATTTTAAAGGATTATCTAAAACTAACAGCGACTTGGATTTAGTAGATAGTATTTATTTACGCGCCGTAAAATTTAATTGCGGCGACGTTTCAGAAGCTTTGTTCGACCTGACTTTTGCAGTGATACCATATAATAATGTTCCTATAAAAATTCCTTTGATAGGCGTAGTTGTTAATTTCCATTTAGTTTGCGCTACAGACTCCATCTATAATGCAAAAAATAAAAATCTGCCTAAAAATCTTTTTGGCGATACTCCTAAAGATGATTTTGGCGATAAAGATAAATTAGCGCATTTTTTTGGAAGCGCGTTTTTAAGCTATAGCCAAAACATTTTTGATTTAACTGATTTAATTGGTTATTTTGTGGAATATTTTGAAGAAGCTTTTGAAGTGCAGTCATCAGTCGACTTACGAGATATAAAAGCCGATCATTTAGGTAAACTTTTTGGAGAGAAATTAAAGCGAGAAAAAAACGCCTTACCCTCCGTAATATTAAGAAATAAAACGTTGAATTAAATATGAATTCTATACTTATTATTGATGACGAAAAAGAGATATGCGAAAGCATTAAAATGATTCTTGAATATGAAAATTATCAGGTGGATTATTCAACAAACGGATTTGAGGGATTAAAAAAGTCTTCCGATAATATTTTCGACGCTATTCTTCTTGATATACAAATACCAGACATCAACGGATTTGAAATATTAAAAAAAATAAAGGAGTCTGAAAGTCAGACAAGCGTTATTATTATATCCGCTTTCGGCAATGTTGAAAATGCTATCAAAGCTACTAAACTTGGCGCATACGATTTTATAGAAAAACCTATCGATCGCGAAAAACTTCTTATTAGCGTCCGAAACGCCATCGAACAATCTTCCTTAAAAAAAGAGAATAAAGAATTAAAAAATTCTGTAACAGAAAACACTAATATAATCGGTAAAAGCAAAGCTACGCTTGCCATACATGAACTAATAGAAAAAATAGCTCCCTTAGACGTTCGCGTATTGATTACTGGCGGTAACGGAACCGGCAAAGAATTAGTGGCAAGAGGAATACACCAGAAAAGTTTAAGAAATAATAAGCCGTTAATTGAAGTTAATTGCGCCGCTATACCAAACGAACTTATAGAGTCTGAGCTTTTCGGGCACGAAAAAGGAGCATTTACAGGAGCTTCGCAACAGCGTATAGGCAAATTTGAGCTTGCAAATAAAGGCACTATTTTCTTAGATGAAATTGGAGATATGAGCCTTCAGGCGCAGGCTAAAGTTCTTAGAGCAATTGAAGAAGGAAAAATAGAAAGAGTCGGCGGAAGTAAAAAAATTGATATCGACGTTAGGATTATTTCAGCCACAAATAAAAATCTTCAGGAAGAAATTGAAAAAGGAAATTTTAGAGAAGATCTTTTTCACAGATTAAATGTAATTCCGGTTGTGGTTCCTCCGCTTAAAGACAGAATAGAAGACATCCCATTATTAATAGAGTATTTTACTAAAGAGATATGCGCAAAACACAAAAAAGTTCAGCCTAAGTTTTCGGAAGACGCGATCAAATTATTACAGTCTCTCCCCTACACAGGAAATATACGCGAACTAAGGAACCTGATTGAGCGGATAATAATTATAATCTCAAAAGCTGAAATTACGCGGAAAGATATTGAACCGCTTCTTTCTTCAGGAAAATCGCACATAGACGATTTAATCGACACTTCCAATTCTTTTCAGGAATTTAAGGAAAAAGCCGAAAAAGCTTTTATATTAAAACAATTAGAATTAAATAATTGGAATATCAGTAAAACTGCTGAAATACTCGATATTCAAAGAAGTCACTTATACAGCAAAATGAAAAAATACGATATAGCTAAGGGAGAATAATTATATGGGAGAAACAATTTTTTCCAAAATAATACGAAAAGAAATTCCAGCTAAAATAGTTTTTGAATCAGAGACAGTTTTAGCGTTCCGGGATATTAATCCTCAGGCTCCTGAACATATATTAATCATTCCAAAGATTAATGATATTGCAAGAGTAACTGATATTGACGGGAACCGCCATTCAAAGCTGCTGGGAGAAATGTTCGACGCAGTCAACACAATTGCTAAAGAACTCGGGATTGATAAAGACGGATTCAGGTTAGTAATAAACAACGGAGAAAACGCCGGACAAGACGTAGAGCATCTTCACATACATATGTTAGGCGGCAGAAAAATGACATGGCCTCCGGGTTGATATTTATAAGAAAATAAGTTAAATTTGGTTTCTAAAAATTTAGGCGCCCGTAGCTCAATTGGATAGAGCATTTGACTACGGATCAAAAGGTTTGGAGTTCGACTCTCCACGGGCGCACACAAAACAAAAGCCTTTGCAAGTAACATCTGCAAAGGCTTTTGTTATTTAGTCTGACTAATATTTATCAAAAATTAATTTGATTGAAATTATTAAATAAATTAACTTAAAAACAGTTAATTTATACTTTCTCATTGTTTATCTTATCCGGGGACAAGCAAGAAGAGAATATTTTTGTTTGATATGATTTTAATCATACAAATTGGATATAATTATTTCTTATATAAAGAAGGATATATACAATGCGATATATAAGACTATCTATTTTTATTTGCTTTCTGCTTTTAATTTATTCCCAAAACATATTAGCCCAATGGTCGCAAACAAGCGGGCCATGTGGAGGTAATATTACACGATTAGCAATCAAAGGCTCGAATATTTTTGCGGCCGCTAATACAGGCGTTTATCTTTCGACTAATAATGGTTTAAATTGGACGCCTAAAATTGTCGGTTTACCAAACTCTTCTATTTATGATCTTACAATTAACGGCGAGGATATTTTTGCTACTAATTATACTTCCGTTTATCTTTCTACAGACAATGGTTTGAACTGGAATACAATAAACGGCAGTTTAACAAATATGTGCGCAAACGTCTTAGCAATTAGCGATACCAATATCTTTGCAGGAACTGACGGAAACGGTATTTATCTATCAACTAATAAAGGCGCGAACTGGATATCTGCAAATAACGGTATTTCAGTAAATAATATTAACGCTCTTGGGGTCAATGGCGGCGTTATTTACGCCGGAGGATATAATTATGGCGGCAATTCCAGTATTTATACGTCAACCGATAAAGGTAAAAGTTGGTCTCAAGTTACAACATGCGGTTATGTATATGCTTTTAGTTTTAGCGGTTCAAATATATATGCTGCAACTGATAGCGGAATCAGTATATGGAACTATGATGGGAAAATTCGTACTTATGTCAAAACTATTTTAAAAGACAAAATAATCAACTCCATTGCAGTCAACGGCAAAAACATTGTCGTGGGCGCTTACTATGATGGAGTTTATCTTTCTACTGATAGCGGCGAAAACTGGACGCAAGTAAATAATGGTTTAATATCAAAAAACATAGTCAACTCTCTCATTTATAATGGCGCAAATATTTTAGCTGGAACTGAAGATGTTGGAGTCTTTCTTTCAACAAATAATGGAAATAATTGGACAAAGAGCAGTAGCGGTATTCCAAACACTTGTATTCAGACGTTTGCTGCAAATGGCACAAACCTGTATACAGGCGCCTGTTATTTCGATGGAGCCTCTGGCGGAAGCGTTTATTTTTCGACTGATTCTGGCGATAGTTGGACAGAGATAAATAATGGTCTACCCATGGATCAAAATATCAACGCTCTTGCCGTTAATGATTCAATTCTTTTTGCAGGACTTGGAAATGGGATTTATCGTTCAAGCGATAATGGCTCTAATTGGACTTTAGTTTTAAACAATAAAGGGACGGTCTACTCTTTTTTATTTGACGGTTTAAATCTCTTTTCCGCAACGGCAGGCGGCGTCTTTCTTTCGACAGATAACGGCGTTAATTGGACTGGAATTAATAACGGATTGACAGATAAAGATGTTCGTGCATTAGCTCATATCGGTACAAATCTATTTGCTGACACTTATAATTCGGGAATATTTCGTTCAACTAACAACGGAACTTACTGGACAACTTCAAACATTGGACAACCAAGTATGACTACTTGCCTTGTCGTTAATGGTTCTAATTTATTTGCAAGTAATGTTTCGAACGTCTTTCTTTCAACGGATAATGGCGTTAGCTGGACACAAAAGAATAACGGTTTTACTTCATATCCTGAAATTCATGCTTTAGCTGTTAACAATTCAAATATATTTGCAGGTACTGATCATGGTCTTTATCGCTCGGCTAACAATGGAGATATTTGGACTAAAGTTGATGATGGTTTGCGAGGTTTAAAATATACTCATGCTCTTAATATCAACAATTCATATCTCTATGCAGGGACTATTGGTTACGGCGTATGGAAACGTCCTTTATCGGAAATAACATCAGTTAATAAGAATAAATCTTTTAGACCGTTTGATATTACGCTTAGCCAGAACTACCCAAACCCATTTAATCCTATAACAAATATTTCTTTCAGCGTTACATCAGAAACATTTGTTTCGTTAAAGATATATGATATCCTAGGCCGAGAAGTATCTACTCTCGTTTCAGAAAAACTACCTGCTGGAACTTACTCGCGTCAATGGAATGCTTCTGATTTCCCAAGCGGAGTTTATTTTTATAGATTGCAGGGTAATTTTACAGAAACTAAAAAACTTACTGTTCTAAAATAGCTTTTTTTGCTTGAATTATATTTTTACTGTCTTCCGTTTACTGAATAAGACCCTTATGTGTTATTCGGTAAACGGAATTATCTAATGTCTTCTTGCCCATGCCTTAATTATTTAGGCATACTATCTTTTTTGTGTTATTTTTTATGAGTTCACAATAATTTCACTTTACTTATTCAGTTATATATTCTATTTTACATATTTATGTAATAAAGTGAGGGATTATGTGTGGAATTGTAGGGTATATTGGGGAAAAAGACTGCCTCCCCATTCTGATTAACGGTTTGAAAAGACTTGAATACCGCGGTTACGACTCCGCCGGTATAGGTTATTTTAGATCTAATAAAATAAACGTCATCAAAAGCGTTGGTAAAGTTGTAGAATTGGAAAAGAAAGTCGAAGCCGCTTCTGTTCATTCAAATATGGGGATAGCTCACACTCGCTGGGCTACTCACGGTGAACCAAGCGAGCTTAACGCTCATCCTCATTCTAATCAGTCCAACAGTATAACGCTAATACATAACGGCATTGTTGAAAACTATATTGAGCTGAAACAAATGCTGGTTTCAAAAGGCTATATTTTCACTAGCGAAACGGACACGGAAGTCCTTGTTCATCTTTTAGATTTATTCGCAAAAAACAATTACAGCTTTTTTGAAGCCGTGCGCCACGCTTTAATCCGTGTTGAAGGAGCTTATGGCATAGCGGTAATTTCAACTAGCGACCCCGATAAAATCATTGTAGCAAAAAAAGGCTCTCCTTTAGTAATCGGCATAGGCAAAAATGAAAACTTTATCGCTTCTGACGTAACTGCGCTTGTAAACTATACCGAACGCGTAGTATACTTAGAAGATCACGAGATTGCCGAAGTTACAAAAGACGGCTTTGTGACCAAAACAATTTCAAATGAAATAATAGAAAAAGACATTCATGAAATAGCCATAAACATTGACGAAATAAGCAAAGGCGGCTATGACCATTTTATGATGAAGGAAATAATGGAGCAGCCTTTCTCTATAGAAAATTCAATACGCGGAAGACTGTTGCAGAAAGAAGGAACTGCTAAATTAGGCGGACTTGAAAACGTAATAGATTTAATAGTTAACGCTCCAAGAATAATTCTATGCGCATGCGGCACTTCCTGGCACTCCGCTCTTGTTGGCGAATATCTATTTGAACAATTAGCAGGCGTTCCAGCAGAGGTTGAATATGCGTCTGAGTTCCGTTATAGAAGCCCGATTATAAATAAAGGAGACGTAATATTTTTCATTTCTCAAAGCGGCGAAACCGCTGATACTTTGGCCGCTCTTAAAGAAGCTAAAATGAAGGGCGCGCTTGTATTGGGCATATGCAACGTAGTCGGCAGTTCTATTGCAAGAGCAAGTCATTCAGGCGTTTATGTTCACGCGGGACCCGAAATTGGAGTAGCGTCGACCAAAGCGTTTACTTCTCAATTAGTAACGCTCACATTGATCGCCCTTTTGACGGCCAGAAAGAAAAATATGAATATTACGGTAGGACAAAAAATTGTGTCTGAAATGTTTTCGCTGCCTGATAAAATAAAAAGAGTGCTAGAACTAAATGATACGATTAAAGAAATAGCAAAAGATTTTGCCGATACAAATAACTTTTTATATCTTGGCAGAGGTTATAATTTCCCAGTGGCGATGGAAGGCGCATTGAAGCTGAAAGAGATTTCGTACATTCACGCTGAAGGATATCCGGCAGCGGAAATGAAACACGGTCCAATTGCGCTGATCGATAATAATATGCCGGTTGTTTTTATTGCGCCGAAAGACTCAACTTATGATAAAATTCTAAGTAATATAGAAGAAGTAAAAGCGCGCAAAGGCCGTATAATTGCTGTTACTACCGAAGACGACACAAAACTTCAGAACATTGTAGATTATGTAATTAAGGTTCCTAAAATATCAGAATTCCTGCTCCCTATTCTTACTGTTATACCGCTTCAATTGCTCGCTTATCATATTGCCGTATTGAAGGGCCTTAATGTAGATCAACCAAGAAATCTCGCTAAAAGCGTTACGGTTGAGTAATACTTAGTTCCCTATTCTATTTGCAGTTTAAATAATTATTTTAATTAACAGGAGAGCATAATGCAGATATGTATTTTTGAAGATATTCACTATGAGTTTTTAGAACCATTAATATTCACCCGCCCCACATGCGATTTAGTTTGCGGTATTTCAACTTTAAGAGAAAAAATATTACGAAATTATCCAGGAGTTAAATATTCCCTGCACTGCAGGCAGCATATGGAAGCATATTTAAAAGAAAGAAATCCTGACATTCCAATAAATAGAATTGACGACGACGATTGCCTGTTAATTAACGGACGCGTTCTTGCCAGTTCAAATTTTGCACAGCAAATACCAGTTGAACAAAGCGAAAATAAAGTTTATAAGCAAAACGACGTAATTGTTGCCGCAAGAATATCGGGCGATAAATTAAAATATATGAAAACTAAATTAACTGATTTATTTTCAGAAACGGATTTTGACGGATTGCCTGTTGAAAATGTTGAAGTCAAAATCATTAATTACGTCTGGAATTTAATTCAGGATCATCCGTCAGAATTTATTAACGATTATA
Organism: Ignavibacteriales bacterium UBA1304; assembly: GCA_002307295.1. Classification (GTDB taxonomy): domain Bacteria; phylum Bacteroidota; class Ignavibacteria; order Ignavibacteriales; family Ignavibacteriaceae; genus UBA1304. Next base: position 70,667 of record DBTY01000021.1, on the reverse strand, counting down.
ATTATTTTATTTCAGGACATAAAGATAAAATTCTTGGCGTCGTGCATGAAGGCGTTCATTTCATAGAAAAAGATAACGTTTTTATTGACGAAGGAGCTGTAATTAAACCAGGTTCAGTATTTGACGCAAGCCGCGGACCAATTTATATATCAAAAAATGCGATGGTCTTCCCTAACGCAGTTGTAGAAGGCCCTGTTTTTCTTGGAGAAGCAAGCCAGATAAAAAGCTGCGCTTATGTTTATGATAATGTCTCAATAGGGCGCGTTTGCAAAGTTGGCGGCGAGGTTGAGCATTCTATTATATTGCCTTATACAAATAAGCAGCATTCGGGATTTATTGGGCACGCATATTTCGGTTCATGGGTTAATATTGGCGCAGATACAAACTGTAGCGATCTTAAAAACAATTATGGTTCCGTCAGGATGTATATTAATGGCGACGCTATAGATACAGGCTGCCAGTTTCTTGGAGTTGTAATTGGGGATCATACTAAAGTTGCAATCAATACTATGTTTAATACAGGAACTGTAATTGGCTATGCCTGCAATGTTATAGGCGCAGGATTCCCTCCAAAAAATTTCCCGTCTTTCTCTTGGGGCGGCGCCGGATCTGTTACTACATACGATCTTGAACGCTGTATTGAAACTGCCAGACGCGCAATGGTCAGAAGAAGCTATACAATGAGTGAATCCGAAGAAATTGTTTTTAGGAAGACTTTCGATCTTACCAGAAAAGTCAGAAGACGTCTTGGATATCCATATTAATAGTTTTTTTTATAAATGATTATTATTTTTGTTTTATAATTTATCAAAGGTAAAAAATGAAAAGACGCTTCTTGCTTGCTAAGTATGCAATAATATTATTATTAATTTCCTTTTGCAGTTCTAATCTCTATAGTCAGGCGGATTCGATTCGTCTGAAAATTGTAGAAACAAGCGACGTCCATGGAGCTATCGTCCCTTTTGACTTTGTAAAAAACAAAAAAGCTTATTCTTCTTTGGCAAATGTAGCTACTTATGTAAATCAGGAAAGAGCCAAGAAACAGGAATTAATTCTATTAGACGACGGCGATATTTTGCAGGGACAGCCAATAGTATATTATTATAATTTTATCAAGACAACTTCGCCTCATATTTGTTCGCAAGTGATGAATTATATGAATTATGACGCCGGGACAGTCGGCAACCATGATATAGAGCCAGGACATGACGTTTACGATAAAATTAACAAGGAATTCAATTTCCCCTGGCTTGCCGCTAACGCTATAAATAAAAAAACAAACGAGCCTTATTTTAAACCTTACACAGTAATAGAAAGAAACGGATTAAAAATAGCCGTGCTGGGATTGATTACGCCCTATATTCCAAACTGGCTGCCTGAAAACATCTGGTCGGGAATTGAGTTCGAAGATATGATTTTGACTGCTAAGAAATGGGTGCCGGTTATTTTAGAAAAAGAAAAACCTGATTTGTTAGTAGGGCTATTCCATTCCGGAGTAGAATACACTTATAACGACCAGGATGCTAATACGTTTAGGAATGAAAATGCTTCCCAGCTTGTTGCTGAACAAGTCCCAGGATTTGATATTGTATTTGTAGGGCACGATCACAAAGGCTGGAATGAATGGATTAAAACCAATAACGATAAAAAAGTATTAGTCCTTGGAACACAAAGCGAAGCGAGAAATATTGCGGTTGCCACAATTGATTTTATCCGTAACAAGCAAACAAATACATATTCAAAGAATTTTTCCGGCGAACTTATTGAATCAAATAAATACGCGCCTGATAAAGAATTTTCGTCTAATTTTTCCGGCGCTGAAAAAGAAGTAAAAGCTTTTACTTCAAAAAAAATCGCGCAGTTTTCCGATTCGATAACAACTCGCGAATCCATGTTTGGCAATTCAGCGTTTGTTGACCTTATTCATCAAATTCAGTTAGAGTATACAGGAGCGGATGTTTCATTCTCAGCTCCCCTTTCTTTTGACGCAACAATTAAAAAAGGAGCCGTGTTTGTTTCGGATATGTTTAATCTTTACAGATATGAAAATCTTCTTTATAAAATGAAAATGAGCGGAAAAGAAATTAAGGACTATCTTGAGTATTCTTTTTCTATATGGTTCTCAACTATGAAATCTCCAGAAGATCATCTTTTATTATTCAAAAAAGACGATAAAGGAAATTTAATAAAAGACAGCCATGGCAAATCATATCAGCTCAAAGGTCAGTATTACAACTATTGCGCCGCAGCCGGCATTAAATATACCGTAGACGTCACAAAAGAACCTGGAGATAGGGTTAACGTAATCTCTATGCAAAATGGAGACGCTTTTGATCTGAATAAAACTTATACCGTAGCTATGAATTCATACCGTGGAAACGGCGGCGGCGGACTTCTTATTGAAGGAGCAAAAATTCCCAAAGATGAACTAAAAAACAGATTAATCTCTTCAACAACAAAAGACTTGCGTTTTTACATAATAGAATGGATGCAAAAACATCCTGTTTTTACGCCTACATCTTTTGGCAATTGGAAAGTAATTCCGGAAGACTTTTGGATAAAAGCTAAAGAAAAGGATTACGGACTAATATATAAAGATTAAAATATTTAATTAATTGATTTTATTTCATATTTTATAGAAAAGGTTATTTTAAAAACAAAAAGAGGTCTGCTATGCATAGCGAAAAAATAATTTCCGCTTTAAATAATCAGGTTAATGCAGAGTTGTATTCTTCTTACTTGTATTTATCAATGTCAGCATATTTCGAGTCGCAAAATCTTACAGGTTTTGCAAAATGGACGCGGATTCAATCCGGCGAAGAATACGGACATGGGATGAAAATATTTGATTTTATCAACCAGCTTGGAGGAACCGTTATTCTTGGCGAAATAAAAAAGCCAAAATCGGAATGGACTTCGCCTCACGAAGTATTTGAAAATATTTTTCTGCACGAGCAAAAAATTTCAAACTTGATAAACGAACTTATCGATCTTGCAATTTCAGAAAAAGATCATGCAGTAAATAATTTCCTTCAATACTTTGTAAAGGAACAGGTTGAAGAAGAAGCTTCAGTTAAAATAATCCTTGAAAAACTTAAAGGAATTGGCGATCACAAAAATGCAATTTATATGTTAGACCATCAGGCAGAAAAAAGAGTAAACTAAATTATCTAAAATAAAAAGGCGATCTGCAAAGACCGCCTTTTTAATATTACTTTTAATTATTATAATCAACGCTAATGAAAAAGAAAGAATGTCCTTCCTGCGCTATGGAAATTGACGATAATAGTAAAATATGTCCAATATGCAATTATGAATTTCCACAGACAAAACCGACAATTAGAATAACAGCTATTATATTGATAATAATAATGATACTATTTTTAGTTTTTAGACTAATTTAGTTATCAATAATAAAACCTCATACCAACCCTAAACATAACTCCGCTCATGTCGTATTTACGTTCAAAAGTATGGGTTCTTCCGTAATAGTCTGTTACGTCATAATTCCAGCTTGGCGATGAAGAGTGATAAGCAAGTTCGCCAAAAACGTCAGAGCGTCTGCCAATTTCATAATTAAGACCAATGCCTAAACGCCAGTTAAAATCAAATGCGCCTTTTGTTTCGCTTTCATCAGGATTAGTATAGCTTCTGTAATTAATAACCATCAGTTCCCCTCCGATGCCGCCAGTAATATAAATCTGAGTGCGCGGACCAGTTGGAATTTTACCAGTCAGGGTAAACATTAAAGGGAAATCCTGTACAGAAGTTTTTGCTCTTAGTTCATTTATAGTTCCGTCAATTCCAGAAAAATCGGTATACGCCCCGACCATATTTTCATCAGTAAAACTCTTATTATACCAATCGAGACTCCATCCAATATCTAGAGCTTCATCAATATATTTTCCCCCTTCATATCCAATAATAAAACCGCTACCGGAAGCGCTTGGATTAAAAACGCCCACTTTAACCGCGCCAGTATAGCGTTGAGAAAACAGAACCATGTTGCTTAAAATAAGGATCGCTAATATTTTTTTCATTTTTTCACTCGTCTATATTTACTTTATGACATAATTTAATCAAACTTAATGCCATACGTATAATTTATAATTTGCTGTTTTTTTAGAAGAATTTTCGACGCTACTGTACCAATATTAATACAGTAGCATCTAAAAATAATACATTTATTTTTTAGGAGTCGTACATCTATCAACAAGATAGATGATTGATTTATAGCTTATTTCGCTATGGACGGATAATCCAATCTCGCATGTTCTGCTTGTAGAATAACCATGCTTACAGTCTTCAGGTATTTGTTGCTTTAGTTTTGATAATGCGGATTTATTCAATTCAGGGAAAGTAAAACCTCTATCCCCTGCCCAGCCGCAACAGCTTACTTCTGTAGGTACAATAACTTTTGACGAGCACATTTCCGCAAGTTTTTTGAAATCGCTTTCAAGTCCCATTTTTGTAGAACTGCATGTTGTGTGAATTGTAATCGTCTCGTCAACTTTATGAAAATCGAGCCTTTCTGCTAAATATTTCAGAATAAATTCAATCGGTTCATAAAGCTTTATTCTCTTATCAAGCGTGACTTTCATTCTATATAAACACGGGCTCATATCTACCAAAACGGGATATTTGCCGTTTTCAGAAACAGCCAATAATTCCGCTTCTAATTCTTTTGCTTTTTCAAGCCCCTGTTCCTTAAATCCTTTGCTGTCAAAGGCCATTCCGCAGCATAATTTAGAGAGATTTGCAGGAAAAAGGATTTCGCACCCGGCTTTTTTTAATAGCCGTTGAGTAACAGTGGTTAGAGAAGCTTTTTCGTCATAATCGGCCGATACGCCCATCGTTCTGGTTATGCAGCTTGGGAAGTATACAGTTTTTAATTCATTTCCGCTTAAGCGATTATTTGAATACGAATCCTCATAATGAACAGGATCCGCTCCTTTAGGCATGTATTTGTTCCACTGAGGAATTTTATTATTAGAAATTTTTCTTAAGATATCGGAAGAAGTCTGCATAAAATTATCGCCAAGAACCTGATGAAAAGAATCGACAATATTTAAACCTGTTTTCATCAAACCAGTCACAGCGCCAAAGTTACCAGAAATTTTGGCTGCAATATTTTTTTCTTTTTCAGTAGTAGTATTAAAACGGAGATCTTTAATAAGTTTACCCGTATCAATACTTACCGGACACGCCATAGCGCAAAGGCCGTCTGTAGCGCAGGTCTCGTTCCCTGCGTAATTATAGTCGTCTTTAATTTTATTTAGTCGTTCGTTGTTTTCGTTTGTAGCTTTTAGTCTTGCAAGTTCTCTGTATGTAGTAATTCTTTGGCGTGGAGTAAGCGTAAGATTTTTAGAAGGACATTTTACTTCGCAAAATCCGCACTCAATACATTTATCAATTATCGTATTAGCTTCAGGCAGCGGTTTTAACGATTTTATATGCGCTTCGCTATCGGCGTTAAGAATTACTCCCGGATTTATTAGATTATCCGGATCAAAAATATTTTTAATCTCTTTCATAATCGAATAAGCTTCCGCGCCCCATTCAAGCTCTACAAAAGGAGCCATATTGCGCCCCGTGCCATGCTCGGCTTTAAGCGCGCCGTCATACTTTTTAACTACTAACCCGGTCAATTCCTCTATGAAATTTTTATAACGAATTACTTCGCTTGAAATATTAAAATTCTGATTTATAACAAAATGAAGATTTCCATCAAGCGCATGCCCGTAAATAATAGCGTCGTCATACTCATATTTTTTAAACAAGCTCTGTAAATCAAGAGTAGCCTGAGCAAGTTTTGGAATTGGGAAAGTAACGTCCTCAATAATGCATGTCGTCCCTGTCTTACGCATTGAGCCGACTGATGGAAACAATCCTTTGCGGATATTCCAAAGCATTTCATACTCGGCTGGCACATCTGTAAACGTAACGTCAAAAACTTTAGGCAGATCGGCTACAGAGGCAGTGATAACTTCCATTTTCTTTTTCAGATCATCTCTGTTAACAGCGCGCGTTTCAACTAATAAAGCCGCTACATTTTCGTCAAGCGATTTCAAATATGACGGCATGCCTTCTTTATCTTCAACTGAGCTTAACGAAGCTCTATCCATTAATTCAACTGCGTCGGCTTTAACTTCTTTAAGCTTTTCAACTGCTTTACAAGCTGTTTCTATATTGTTAAAAAGCATTAATGCGCTAGCTTTGTCTTTGTACTCCGGCACAGTGTTATATGTAATTTCGGCAATAAAACCGAGCGTGCCTTCCGAACCTATCATTAAATGTTGAATGATATCTATCGGTTCTTCAAAATCCACCAGTGCGTTTATGCTATAGCCGGTAGTATTTTTCGTTTTGTATTTATGATGAATCCGCTCTGTCAGCTCCGTATTGCCGCTAATTCTTTTCCTTAAATTTAATATTCCGTTAACAAATTCTTTTTTAGACGACAGAAACTCTTCCCGGCTGTTATCGTCAGCGGTATCAAGCATAGTACCGTCGCCAAAAATAATTTTCATGCTTGAAAGAGTTTTGTAACTATTTTGAGCGGTTCCGCAGCACATGCCGCTTGCGTTATTGGAAGCTATTCCGCCTATCATTGCTGCGTTTATTGATGCTGGATCTGGACCTATTTTCTTTCCATAAGGAGCCAGATAAAAATTTGCAAGAGCCCCCACAATACCGGGCTGAAGAGAAATTTTAGAAGCGTCTTCATTTATGTTAAATTTTGTCCAGCCGCCGCCTAAATGGACTAAAATAGAATCCGACACTCCCTGCCCGGAAAGGCTTGTGCCTCCGGCTCTAAATGTAACAGGCAGTTTAAGATTTTGCGAAAGAGTCAGGATGCTCTTTATCTCGCTTTCAGATTCAGTTTTAATAACTATTTGGGGAATTAATCTATAGAAGCTTGCGTCTGTGCCATATGCAAGAGTTCTTAATTCGTCGATAAATATTCTTTTTGATGGAATGCAATCGCTAATTTTATTATAAAATTCTAAATATTTTTCAGTAAGCATTAGTGCGCCTTAAATTGGATTTTCTATAGCGCCAATTTACGGATTAAATAACTTTGAGTAAATAACTAAAGATAGTTAAAAATTGTAGCGAACAGTTTGCCGTTGTTAATTAAATTATGCATTTTTTTGTGTTTATGCATTGCTTAGGATATATTCTCAATATTATAAAATATTCTTTAATTATTTCAGAATAGACATGAAATAAGCTGTAAAAAAGTATTTTTTATTTTATTTAACACAAACCGCATTTATTAGATAATTATTTCGTAAACGTGCTACTAAATATTAAATAAAAACGATGATAAAAAAATACCGCCTTTTTAAGGCGGTATTTTTTTATTCGAATGTAAGAGCTGCGCTCTTAATTTTATTTCATTAAAGTAAGCTTCTTTGTAGTAACAAAACTGCCCGCCTGCATTTTATAAAAATACACGCCGCTTGCTAATTTTGAAGCGTCAAAATTAATTTCATAAGCTCCTGCAATTTTATTTTCGTTTACCAGCGTGGCAACTTCTTTGCCAAGCATATCGTAAACTTTTAGAGTTACTTTTGTAGCAGCCGGAATTGAGTATTTTATTGTTGTCGTTGGGTTAAACGGATTTGGATAATTCTGACTTAAACTAAAGCTGTTTGGAGCTGTCATATTTACTTCAATAGCGTCAGAATACTGATAAGAGCCGTCAAAATCAGTTTGTTTTAATCTGTAGGAGTATTTTCCAACTAAAGCTGGAACATCACTAAATGAATAAGTTGAAACAAAAGTTGACGTGCCTTTCCCTTTTACAAATCCAACGTTTGACCATGATGTTTCGTTAACCGCTTTTCTTTCGATATAAAAACCAGAGTTGTTGGTTTCAGTAGCTGTTTTCCAATTTAGGATTACATTTTTGCCATTAAGAGAAGAAGTGAAAGAAGTTAATTCAACTGGAACTGTAGGATCGCTAACGCCTCTAACAATTGCTCCGCCTTCGTTTGATAACCAAATATAACCGCCCTGTAAAGCAATATCATAAATAGTCGATGAGCTTAAGATAGGTTTTATTTTATTCCATGTAACGCCGCCGTCTGTAGTATACGCGATAGCGCCGCCTGAACCTACAAACCAGCCAATATTCTGATTCAGGAATTTGGCGCCATAAAGACTTGCTGTAACGCCTGTGGTTAACAGATTCCATGTAACGCCGCCGTCAGTAGTTTTATATACTACTCCGCTGCCGCCTGCAATAGCTCCAAGATTTTTATCTGTGAACGAAACAGAATAAAGAGATCCGGTTCCAAGAGTTAAAGTAGTCCAAGTTAAACCGCCATCTGTCGATTTAAAACCTTTTCCGCTTCCGCCAACTACAATAAGGTTTTGCGCGTCAAACGTATGTATAGCGTAAACAATTGTAGTTCCAAATGGACTTGTTAAACCAATCCATGTAGCGCCGCCATCTGTTGTTTTAACAAGAATACCGCCGGTTCCGCCAGCATAACCAATATTAGCGTCTGCAAATCTAATATCATACCATGTTGTATTAGTCGCGGCTCCTGTTACAGTTTCAGCTGTAAAATTAGCGCCGCCATCTGTAGTTTTATAAATCCCATTGATACCAAGAGCTCCAACCCAGCCTGTATTTTCGTTAAGCCAATATTCAGCATTTGTACGAGTCTTTGGGTTAAGAGAAAGCTTTGTCCATGTGGTTCCCCCATTTGTAGTTTTTAAAACTTCGCCTAAGCTATCAGCGGTAACGGCAGAACCTCCCACAGCAAAGCCCGTATTAACGCTTACAAACTGAATTCTTTTCATCATCTGAACAGTTACAGAAGTAGAAAGCAGCGACCAAGTGGTTCCCCAATCATTAGAAGTACTGATAACGCCGCCGTTTCCGGCAACAACTATTCTTTTAGTTTGCGGCTGTAACCCAAGCGCATATAAACTTGTGCTATAAGGGTTTTGAGTTTTTGTCCAGGTAGAACCTGCATTTGTAGTTACAAATACTTCGCCTCGCGATCCGCATACTGCGCCGTTATTAGCGTCTGCAAATCTAATTTCATATAACGTTCCAGAACTTAATTTTCCGGCAGAAACCCATGTAGCGCCGCCGTCAGTAGTTTTATACATTGTGCATGTATTATCAGATACATAACCAGTATTTATATCTGTAAAACAAATACCATAGACAGTTCCTGTTCCTGGATAAGAAGCGACTTTTGCCCATGTCGTACCGTAATCTGTGGTTTTTAACAAATACCCAGCCGTCGAACTTGCAGTGCCAATATAGCCTGTAGAAGGGTTAATAAAATGGACCTTTGAAATTCCGGACACAAAACCAGAAATCCCTTTAGGATTCCATGTTTCGCCTGCGTCAGTAGTTTTTAATATAGTTCCTCCGGTTCCAACAATGTAACCTGTATCGGCAGATACAAAATCCACGTACCATAAGTTTGTCGTTACGCCAGATTGTTTTTCAACCCATGTTTTTCCAGCGTCTGTAGTTTTCATAATAAGGCCGCTATAACCGCAGAGTATGCCTACATTACTGTTAATAAAATAGGATTCATAGATATCCCTATAACCGGTATCTACAACTGACGACGTCCAATTTGCGCCATTATCAGTTGATTGAAGAACTGTGCCTGCATTACCCAAAACGAACATTGATCCGTTGGAATTAAAAACTACAGACCTCATATCATTGCCCGAAGGCTTTGAATTTTGGAATTGCCAATTTGTAGCTTGAGAAAAAGCTGCAACGCTAAAAATAGTTAAGAATAAAAAAGTAAGTGTTTTTGTCATTCTTATTTCTCCTGATTAATTGATTTGTATATTTACTATTGTAAAATACTAAAATTATTTAAAAGAAAAAAAGACTGTTTGCTTTAGCAATTAAAAGTATAACGTCAGAATACCTTAAATAATACGTTATTTATTTCTTCATTGCTAAACTTTTCTTATCTATCCAGTAATGCTTACAGTTCTTTTAATTCCAAGCTTACGCATTTTTGTGCCTAGAGTTTTTCCATTAAGTCCCAAGATTTTAGCAGCTCCTTTTTCACCTGTAATTTGTCCGTTAGCGGCTTTTAGCGCAGCAATTATGTGTTCTTTTTCAACTTCAACAAGAGTTTTTAAATTAATGCTTTCGTCTTTTTTAATTTCTGTTTTATTGCGTAAAATATCTTCAAGAACAAGATCGGGACCGTTGGAAATTATTACAGCGCGTTCAATTACATTTTCAAGCTCCCTAACATTCCCCGGCCAGTTGTACTGCATTAAAGCTTCAAGTTCATTTTTCTTTATTGACATAATAGGTTTGCCTATTTTCTTGGAATATTTTTCCACAAAATATTTTAGTAAAAGAGGTATGTCGTCTAATCTTTTGTTTAAAGGAGGCGCAGTTATCGGAAAAACATTAAGCCTGAAGAATAAATCTTTCCTAAACAAACCCTTCTCAACTTCTTTCTGCAAATTTCTGTTTGTGGCCGCCACAACGCGCACATTTGTTTTATGAGTAGCCTGCCCGCCAATTCTTTCAAATTCTTTTTCCTGTAAAACCCGTAAAAACTTTGCCTGCAGCTCTAAGGGCAACTCTCCTATTTCATCCAAAAATATAGTGCCACCGTTTGCAAGTTCAAATTTCCCTATTCTTTTTTCTATTGCTCCGGTAAAACTGCCCCTTTCATGTCCAAAAAGCTCAGATTCAATAAGTTGAGGCGGCAGCGCGGCGCAATTTAGTTTTATAAACGGTCCCCCGCTCCTTAGCGATAGATTATGTATAGCGTAAGCGATAAGCTCTTTGCCAGTTCCAGTTTCTCCGTCGATCAAAACAGTTACGTCAAGCGCCGCAACTTGTTTTATTTTATTTTGCACGCTTTGCATTTCTAAACTGTTACCTATCATTTCATGGAATTCGCCTGATAGCTTTATTTCGTCAATAAGGTAATGCTTTTCTTCTTCCAGTCTTTTTCTTAATAAGTCAATTTGCTCAAAAGCAAAAAGGTTTTTTAAGATTACAGCCATTTGTGGTAATAGACTAACTATCGACTCGATTTCCCATCCAAGAAAGCCAGATTTATTTTTTTGCCCAACAATTAAGTTAACCTCGTCTCCTGCCGATACATACCTTGTATATAAAGCCGATGAAATTTCATAATGTTCATGTAAATATTTAAAATGAGCAGATTTTTCCATAAGCAGCTGAAATTCTTTCCAGACGTATTCGACATAATTTTTATGCTCTGATTCTATTAATCTGGATTTTAAAGTCAAAATTGGCAGATCACGGTTATTGTCAATTGGGATTTTTTTCACTCCAAATTTATCATCTTTTATGAAGCAGATAGTGATTGAATCATTTAAATCTGCATCTTTAACATTCAAGCCTATATAAAAAACATCTTTTTGCTTAGAGATTTCATTAGCCATCACATGAAATAATTTTTCCCTGTTTTTTATTGGTATGAAAGCAGAAACTAATTCCAGCCGCATAGTTTTTTCTAATTTCTGTCTTTCCATTTCCTCATACATGTGGCTGTTGCTTACCGCTATTGCAATTGGTTTCAGAATATCATTAAGCAGCTCTTTGTTCTCTTTGTTTAACTCTGGATAACCGCTAAATAAAAAGATCAGCGTTCCAATCAGTTCGCCTTCAATATTGAGGGGTAAAAACAAAAAATGAGTAATTTCATATTTATTTAATAGAGCAAGTATCTTATCTGTAGGCAGTATCTCCATTGCATTCATTGTCGATTCAACGGTTACTACTTTTATTTCTGGTTTATTTGTTAAAAACTCAAATGGACTCTCTTCGATTGGCATTTTTTCATGGAAAAGTTGATCTATAGAGCTTTCTTCTCCTGGCAAATAATAACCTGACATTGATAATTCATAATTCGTTTTTTCTTCATCAAGCATAAGAATGCCGGCCATTTTAAACTTAAAGATCATCTGTAGTTTTTCAAAAATGACGTCAAAAAGCATTCTATTATTATAGATTGTAGCAATCGCTTCGTTAATTGATAGAAGCAGTTCTATGTTCTTGTTTTTCATTTCAAAGCCTTTTATAAAGTAAATGCTTGTATACAAGCAGTAATATAAGGCTTTTGCTTCATATAAAGCAATCTCTAAATTTGTATAATCACTTTTTGCTTCTAAAATTCATTATTCCAGTTATTTTCAGTCTCGGCATGCCTTTTGGATAAGAATAAAAAAAAGTGAATTTCAATCAATCATAGGATAAGTCATGCAAAAGATTCGGTTAATACTTTACGGAGTTAGTTTACTTGCAATTACCTGTTTATATCCAGGATGCGGCGGAAAAAATGACGGTTTAGGACAAAATACAGCAATAAACGTTGAAGTTGAAAATGTAAAACAGCTTGATGATAGTCAGGTAATAACTTATAGCGGAACAATTGAAGAATCGGAATCAATCCCTTTGTGTTTTCCGGGAATTGGAACTGTTTTAAAAGTAAATGTAGCAGAAGGCAGTTTTGTTAAGAAAGGTCAGCTTTTAGCTACGTTAAATAATGAGAGTTACAAAAACGCTTACGAAATGTCTTTAGCCTCTTTAAAACAAGCCGAAGATGCATACAAGCGATTACAACCGATGTATAAAAACGGCAACCTTCCTGAAATTAAGCTCATTGACGTTGAAACTTCGCTACAGCAGGCTAAATCGGCAACTGCAATAGCTAAAAAGAATTTAGCAGATTGCAATCTTTACTCTCCGGTAGACGGAGTTGTCGGTAAAAAATCAATCGATCCCGGAATGACCGCTATGCCAAATATCGCTTCAATAAATATTGTAAAGATAGAGAAAGTATTTGCGCGCGTTTCAGTCCCAGAAAATGAAATTGCTTCTATAAAAAAAGGAAGCTGGGCTACAATCAAAGTTTCAGCTTTGAACCGGGAGAATATTACCGGAACTGTCGAAGAAATTGGCGTTATGGCCGATCCGATGGCGCACTCGTATAAAGTGAAAATTAGTATAACTAATAAAGACAGAGCTCTTAAACCTGGAATGATTTGCAACGTTATTATAAACGATGGAGCCAGAAAAAGAGAATTAGTAATCCCTACCAGAGCTGTTCAGGTTGACGACGATAGCCGGAATTTTGTTTATTCAATCATTTCTGATCATGCTGTAAAAAAATACATTCAAACCGGCGAGTTGGTAAACAATGGAATAACTATAACAAACGGAATAAGCGAAGCCGACCGGATTGTAGTTTCAGGGCAGCATAAACTTACTGATAACTCTTTAGTTAATATAATAAACAGATAATTCTGTAATCAAGGACAAACTATGAAAAAGAAATTAACGTTAATAGAACACTTACTGCGACATAAGCAGGCTCTTATAGTTGCATCCGCAATTTTAGTAGTTCTTGGCATTGTCGCTCTTATAGAAATGCCGCGAGATGAATTCCCTCAGTTTACAATAAGGCAGGGAATAATAATCGGCGTTTTCCCTGGAGCTTCATCTCAACAAGTGGAAGAACAATTAACAAAGAAAGTTGAGAATTACTTATTTCAATATGAAGCCGTTGATCGCTCGAAAACTCATTCGATTTCAAAAGAAAATGTAATGGTTGTTTATGTAGAATTAGACAAAAAAGAAAAAGATCCGGAAGCTTTTTGGGCAAAATTACGGCATGGTCTGAATGAATTAAAAGGCGATCTTCCAAGCGGAGTGGCTTCTCTTACTGCCGATAATGATTTTGGAAATACGTCTGCTCTGCTTCTTGCAGTTCAATCCAAAACTAAAACATATCGAGAACTGGAAGATTATATAACTAAATTTGAAGACGACATAAGAAAAATTCCGGCAGCCTCTAAGATAAAACATTTCGGTCTACAAAAAGAACAGATAAGCGTTTACATAGACGACGCGAAACTCACAAATTATGGTATAAAGCCGCTTATGGTTCTTGCCGCTCTCAAACCGGAAGGCTCTGTTAGTTATGCCGGAGAAATTGATAATGGGCAAACAATTAGTCCTATACACATACCTTTGCGCTATAAAACGGAAAGCGATATAGCGAACCAGATTGTTTATTCGGATCCTTCCGGCAATGCGATCAGAGTTAAAGACGTTGCTAAAGTCGTGCGCGAATATCCAGAGCCAGATTCTTATATACGCGTTAACGGAAATAAATGTCTTTTAGTTTCGCTTGAAATGCGTCCTGGAAATAATATAGTACAGTTTGGTACTGACGTAAGCCAGGCTATTAATAAATTTTCAAATTCTCTGCCGCCGGACGTTTCAATTGTCACTATTTCTAATCTTCCGGACTCGGTTTCAAAAGCTATTTTGAACTTCCTTAAAGAATTTGGCATATCAATATTTGCAGTTATGCTTGTAACAATACTTCTTCTACCGCGTAAAGTAGCTCTAATAGCAGCTTCTACCATTCCAATTTCGATACTTATGACGCTTGGATTTTTATGGGTCTCAAAAGTTGAACTTCAAACAGTATCTCTTGCAGGACTAATTATAGTGCTGGGAATGGTGGTGGATAACGCGATAGTGATTATTGATAATTATGTAGAGAAGCTTGATTCTGGAATAACTCCATGGGAAGCAGCCTCTAAAAGCGTTACCGACCTTTTCGTTTCAGTCTTTACTGCTACTTTAATAATCGTTTTTTGCTTTTTGCCAATGATTATATTCATGACTGGCACTGCGGGCGATTTTGTAGCTTCGCTACCTGTAACTGTAGCTTATTCTCTTTTTATTTCTCTTGGCGTAGCTACAACATTGACTCCATTAATGTGTTATTTATTCATCAAAAAAGGTATTAATAGCGATTCAAATAAAGGGAAAAAAGCGGCTTTCCTTAACGCTATTCAGAAATTCTATGATAAGCTTTTGGAAAGTTCATTCAGAAATAAAAAGATAGTAATAGGAATTGGACTTATTTCATTCGCTCTTGGTCTTGTTCTTCTACTCTATACGCCTCAACAGTCTTTCCCTCAAATTGAACGTAATCAGTTTGCCGTTGAAATTTCTCTGCCTTCAGGAAGTTCGCTACAGCAAACGGCTGCTGTAATTAAGGATTTAGAAATAAAACTTAAAAAGGATAAGAGAGTAATTAACGTGGCTTCATTTGTGGGTACAAGTTCGCCGCGCTTCCATACGCTATATGCGCCAAACTTTCCTTCTAAAAGCTATGGTCAGTTGATTGTAATTACAGAATCGAACGAAGCTACTGAAAGTATACTTAATGAGTATAGTAAGAAATACAGCTCTTATTATCCTAATGCTTTTGTAAAATGGAAACAGCTTGATATGACAAACTTTGCTTCCCCTATAGAAGTTAGAATTTCAGGCGACAGCATAAACACTCTAAAGAAAACTGCGGATCAAGTTTCAAACATTCTCCGCAATACTAAAGGCGTCCTGTATGTAAGGACAGATTTTGAACAATCGTTGCAAGCCATAGACTTAAATATCAAACAGGATGAAGCAAACAGACTTGGATATTCAAAATCTATTTTGGCTTATTCCCTTCTTGTAGGCACTAAAGGTTTTCCCGTTTCGACAATTTGGGAAAACGATTACCCCGTTAACGTTTCGTTAAAGGTTGACAAAGCGACAAAAACCAATGTAGACGATATTCTCAACCAATACGTAACTTCTCCTTTTATAGTATCGTCTGTGCCCGTAAGGCAAATTGCCGATATTCAACCAGAATGGACCGAAGGCGTAGTAGCCCACCGTAACGGCGTCCGTACAATAACCGTTCAGGCTGATATTGAGAGAGGAATATTTGCAGCAAATATTTTTAATCAAATAAAACCTGTAGTCGATAATATAAAGCTTTCCAAAGGAATTAATATTAATTATGGCGGCGAAGACGAAATGAGCGTGGAAAATATGACGCCTCTTTATTATGCTCTTGCAGTAAGCGTAATTATAACATTTTTAATTCTTTTACTTCAATTTAGACGCGCAAAAACAGCAATTATTATAATGGCCACTATGCCATTGAGTTTATTTGGCGCTGCTCTTGGCGTATTTATAACAGGATATCCGTTTAGCGTTACGGCTTTTATAGGTCTTATCAGTCTTATGGGTATTGTTGTAAGGAACGGAATAATACTTATTTCTTATGCCGAAGAACTTCAACGGGATCAGGGCTTATCTCTTTTAGACGCCGCTATTGCAGCAGGCAAAAGAAGAATGCGCCCGATATTTTTAACGTCAGCCGCTGCGGCCGTGGGAGTTATTCCTATGATTGCAAGCAGATCTACTTTGTGGGGACCGCTTGGTTCGGTTATTTGTTTCGGCGTGCTTTTTTCCATGCTGCTTAGCTTGTTCATTTTACCTGTGCTTTATTATATAGTCAACAAATACTTTAAGACGGAGAACGAATTAGCATGAAACCGAAATATATGATAACATTACTTTTGATATTCTTTTTAATGAATTCAATCAGCGCTCAAACGGCGTTAACTCTTGAGCAAAGCAAGCAGCTTGCTTTGAAAAATAACGCGCAGACAAAAAATAGTCAGCTTGAAATTGATGCGGCAAAAGAGACAAAGCAAGCCGCTTTTACAAGCTATTTCCCAAGCGTAAGCGCAGGAGCTTTTACTTTCCGCGCAAGTAAAGACATGATGAATATTCAAACTCAAGGCGGCAATCTTCCTGTTTACGACGGCAATTTAGCTAATCTTGCAAGCGCTACTCAGTTTGCTTTTATGCCCGCTTCTACTATGAGTCTTCTTAAAAAAGGAACAATAGGGATGATAAGCGCAGTTCAACCTGTTTACGCTGGAGGAAGAATAGTTAATGGAAACAGGCTTGCTTCTTTAGGCGAAGAAGTGAGCGAGTATAAGAACAAACTTTCGCAAAATGAAATTCTATTAAAAACTGAAGAGCAATACTGGCAGATAGTTTCGCTTGAAGAAAAACTGAAAACAATTAATAAATATGAAGAACTGTTAAATAATCTTCAACTACAGGTAGAAGACGCTTTTAACTCCGGTATTGTTATGCGTAACGACGTTTTGAAAGTAAAGCTTAAAAAGAGCGAAGTTTTGCTTAATAAATCAAAATTAGAAAACGGAATTAAATTAGCGTCTATGGCTTTTTGCCAATTGGTTGGAATTACTTACGATTCTACTTTAACTCTTACCGATCAGCTTACAACTGTAAGTTTGCCTCAGAGCTATTTTGTCGACCACTCTGAAGCTCTAACAAAAAGAAGCGAGTACAGCCTTTTACAAAAATCAGTAGATGCCGAAAAATTTCAAACAAACATAAAACGAGGCGAATATCTTCCGCAAGTTGGTATTGGCGTAAGCGGCGTTTATATGAAATTAGACGAAGGGAAAAGCAATTCTTTTGGAATGGTCTTTGGCGTAATCCAAGTCCCAATTTCTGGCTGGTGGGAAGCTTCGCACACATTAAGTGAAAGAAGCATTAAAGAGCAAATTGCTCAGAATAATTTAAAAGACAAATCAGAACTTCTTTCTCTGCAAATGCAAAAAGCATGGCAGGATATTTCTGAGGCATATAAACAAGTATCTTTGAGCGAGGAATCAAAAGCTCAGGCTGAAGAGAACATAAAAGTAAACGAAGACAGCTATAAAAACGGATTAATAAAAGTTTCCGATCTTTTAGAAGCTCAGGCCTTGCTGCAACAAACAAAAGACCAATTGACTGATTCGCGAACTCAATATAAAATTAAATGCTCTTATTATTTAAATGTTACAGGCAGATAAAGCTAACAGCTTTTTTCTAATATAAATTATGAATTTTGAATCCTTAAATAATAAATCTGTTTTTGTTAATGGAGCGTCTTCGTTTTTAGGAAAAAGAATAGCTGAAGCGCTTACTAGTTTTGATCTGAAATTATTTATTACAGATACGAACAAGGAAGCGCTTCAATATTTTGAGCATGATTTCCCGGACATGATTGAGCCTCCAATTACTTATCAGATAAAAGAAAGCAATCCATTTCAAATTGAAACGTCAATAGATGCGTGTTTCCAAAATTTGAAATCAATTGACTATGCTATAAATAACTTTACTATTTCTAACGCAAGTTCAAATATATTGGATTGTACAAACGACTATTGGAATGGATTATTCAGGATTAATCTTTCTAAGTTTTTTCTTTTCCTCAAATATGAATTGTCTCTTTTTATAGGATTAAATAATAACGGTCGCATAATAAACACTTTTTCGCTTTCAGAAGGGCAAGTCACATCGGACGCGCATGGCATATGCTCAATTCTTAGCTCAATAGCGGGATTAACTGAAGCGGTTAACTGCACTTATTCAAAAAGCGGAATTAAAATATATTCCTTCTTCCCGGAAATAGGGAATGCGTTTTTACTTAATGACGTAAACCGGTTAATAAATATACCCGACATTAATTCCCCTGATCCAGATTACGATCCAATAATAAAAGAAATACTTGGGCTGCTTACCTGATTTTTGCCGTGTTTGCCTGTTCGCATATCTTTAGTTCACTAAATAAAATATTATGTTTTATATAAAAGTAGTATTTTAAGACTCATTAAGTTAATTAACTCTTGCTTTTACATAAATAAAAAGATATTTATGGTTTCTTTTTTAGTGAAATTTTTAGTTATAACAAGGAGAATTATGAAAAGTTGTTTTATCATAATGGCGCTTTCGTGCATAGCTTTGCTTTCTTTTGGTTTTAAAGGAGAAGGCGGAGAAGAAAAGATATTCCCATATCCTATCTTACAGCATAAACTGCCAAATGGTTTGAACGTCGTAACCGTAAAATACGATAGTCCCGGGTTAGCTTCCTTTTTTATTGTTATGCGCGTAGGCTCAAGAAACGAGGTTGAAGAAGGAGTAACCGGATTCGCTCATTTCTTTGAACACATGATGTTTAGAGGGACGGATAAATATCCAAGAAATAAGTATAATGAAATTCTAAAATCAATTGGAGCTTCGGCAAACGCTAATACTTCATTAGATAGAACTATCTTTCATATGACTGGGAATGCAGAAAAGCTTGAAGTGATGTTTGATATCGAATCCGATAGGTTCCAGCGTCTGCATTATTCTGAGCACGATTTTAAAACTGAAGCCGGCGCAGTTAAAGGCGAATACACAAAAAACATTGCAAATCCATATGAACAATCGTACGAGAATACCCAAAACACCGCCTTCGACAAGCACACATACAAACATACTACGATGGGTTTTCTTAAAGATATAATTGATATGCCTAATCAATATAAATATTCTCTTGAGTTTTTCAAGAAATTTTACAGACCAGAATATTGCACTATCTTAGTAGTGGGCGACGTGACTCCTGAAAACGTAAACAGTCTTGCTGAAAAGTATTTCGGCCAATGGGAAAAAGGCTCATACGAATCTAAAATTGAAACGGAACCAGTTCAGAAAGAAACAAGATTTACGCACATTAAAAACGGAAATATACCTCCATTTTTAGGGCTTAATTATAAAGGACCGGCTTTTAGCGATAAAGAAATTGATATGCCTGCGCTTGATATTTTAGCTTCAATTTTGTTTTCGCAGAATTCAGAATTGGCAAAAAAGCTTGTAATCAACGAGCAAAAAGTTAGATCAATAAACGGAGAAGCTGCCGATTCTCGCGATCCAAACCTTTTTTCTATCGAAGCTTCTTTAATTAAGAAAGAAGATATGCAATATGTTAAAGACGAAATTGTTAAGGCTCTTGATAAAGTCAAAACTTCCGGCGTAGACGAAAAAATCCTTTCTGAAACAAAATCGCATCTTAAATATAGTTTTGCAATGAGACTCGATAACACTACGACTATTGCAAATTCTCTAAGCAGTTACATTTTCTTAACTGGCGACCCTGAATCCGTAAACCGCCTTTATGCTCTTTATGATAAAGTTACAGTAAACGATATAATAACTGTAGCTAAAAAATATTTTGTTCCAACCGGATTAACAATTTCAACAATTTCATCTGACGCAGAAGGAGGAGTAAAATAATGAAGACGCTATTATTAAGTTTGTTAATTATGGGAACAATGTTTGCTCAAAAAGTAATTGAATTAAAACAACCGGAATCTAATAAAGTTGTAATTAGACTTATGTTTAAAAATGGCTCTATTGCCGACCCAGCGGGAAAAGAAGGGCTTACAGAAGCTACCGCCTCATTAATTGCAGAAGGCGGAACTAAAGACCTTACATTTACGCAAATACAAGATAAGCTTTACCCAATGGCGGCTTATTACTATTCTTCTGTAGATAAGGAAGTTACTACTTTTACTTTTGCAGTTCATACAAAATTCCTGAACGAGTTTTATGATATTGTGAAAGGTGTAATACTAACGCCTGCTTTTGACGAACAGGATTATAAAAGAGTAATTGCAAATCAGCAGAACTACGTAGATCAGGTTGTAAGAGCGTCTTCTGACGAAGAATATAGCAAAAAGGCTCTTGAAGACCTTTTGTACCGCGGAACAAATTATCAGCATTTAATCCAGGGAAAATCGGAAAGCGTAAAAACTATCACGCTCAACGATATCAAAGAGCATTATAAAAAGTTCTTTACAAAAAATAATCTTACAATTGGAATCAGCGGCGCTTACTCAAATGAGTTTTTAACTAAACTGAAAAACGATCTGGGGCAGCTATCTTCTGAAACTCCTGCAATTCCTGAACCTGCAAAACCAAATTCATCAGACGGCATTACAGTAGAGATAGTAGCAAAAGACAATGCCTTTGGATCCGCCATATTTGCCGGCAGTCCTTTAAGCATTACCAGAGCTAACGACGATTTTGCAGCATTGATGGTCGCAAATTCATATCTCGGAGAACATAGAAAATCTTATGGCGTTTTATACCAAAAAATCAGAGAAACGCGTTCTATGAATTATGGCGATTATACATATATCGAATGGTACAATAACGGCGGAGGCAATATGCTCCCTCCTTCCGGAAGTCCCCGTCTCTCAAATTATTTTTCCATTTGGATCAGACCGGTTCAAATTGCAAAACAACTAAACGCGCAATATAAAGAGCTATCCGGAATAAAACTTGGACATGCGCATTTTGCTTTGCGTCTTGCAATTAGAGAAATAGACAACCTAATAAATAACGGAATGTCGCAGGAGGATTTTGAAGCTACCAGAACCTTCCTAAGAAGCTATATAAAACTTTATCCTTCTAATTCTGTTGAGCAGTTAGGTTATTCTATGGATTCCGATTTTTACGGAAGAAAAGATTATATTAAAGAGATTGACGCGCTTCTTGCTAAATTATCATTAGCGGACGTTAACAACGCAATTAAGAAATACTGGCATACTGATAATATGTTCGTAGTGGTTGTAACTGATAAAAGCGAAGCGGATGAACTTGCAAAAAGCTTAAAAGAAAACGCTCCTTCGCCAATGAGCTATTCAAATTTTGTAAAATCAGGATTGCCAAAGGAAGTTCTTGCTGAAGATGATATTGTGGCAAATTACAAATTAAACATAAAGTCAGTAAAAATTGTCGATTCGAAAGACACATTTAAATAATAAGATTTTCTGTTTCCTTTAAAATATATTTCTTAAAAAGACCGGAATTTATTCCGGTCTTTTTTTTATATTAATACTCGTGTCATACAATCACCATCGAAGGAGTATAAATGCAAAATATTTTTTATCTCTTCCTGATAATTATTGTTATCGAATTGCCTGCATGTAATAATTCCGAAGAACTGATAAAAAGCCTTCCGTCAGGCGTTCACACTGTAAAAGTTATAGAACATTTTAACGCTCTAAATTATACTTATATTCAAGTTTCAGAAAATAAGACTATACATTGGATTGCAGTTCCTCAATTAAGAGTAGAAAATGGAGATGTTCTTTTTTATTCGCATTATATGGAAATGAAAAATATCAAAGTAGAAAACCTTAACCGCACTTTTGAATCTTTGTTTTTTGTACAGGATATTTCAAGAATCCCACACACATTTATGACTCAGATTTTGCCATATAGCGAAATAAACTTATTTCAGAAAGAAAGCATTTTGGTAGATCATCCTAAAGGAAGCAAAACGATAGAAGATATTTATTCAAATAAAGAAATATTAGCGGGTAAAGTTGTTAAGGTAAAAGGGAAAGTTATAAAATTCAAAGCTCATATAATGGGACGCAACTGGATTTACATCAAGGATGGAACAGGAGCTGACGATACTTCTAATTTGGTAATAATATCTGGGCAGGAAGCTAAACCGGGCGATATTATTACGGTTAAAGGAGTCGTTTCTGTTAACAAAGATTTTGGCATAGGTTATTCTTATCAGGTAGTTATTGAAAAAGGACAAATAATAAAACGGCTATAGTATTTAGTCCGAAAATTTTTCGGAATGCATTTTAACGAAGTAAAACAAGTTTTTTCGTTTCCATGTAATTATTAGTTTTCATCTGGTAAAAATAAACTCCGCTTGCAAGCGCATTTCCATTTTTATTTTTTAACGCGTTGAATTCAGTATTATAATTTCCCGCCTGCATTTCTCCGTCAATCAACGTAGCAATTTCTTCTCCTTTAATATCATAAATTTTAAGACTTATTTTACTTCTTTCTTTAATCTTAAAGTTTATCATTGTGCCAGGATTAAACGGATTAGGATAATTCTGTCCAAGCTCAAATGATTTTTCTAAAGGATACTTATTTATTTTAACTCCTGAAACCATAGAAGGACTGCCGGCATTAATCCATGCCGTATAGATCAAATCAGCCGTAGCCTTAGAAGCGTTCTTAAATAATCTTATTGTAAAACCGCCTGATAAGTTCCAAAGAGCCTGATAATATGCGGGGCTTGAAACGCTTCCTCCCGATAACGCTTTAGCGACGCTATCTGCATACAAAACTGAATCTACATATTTATGACCGCCATATACAAGATTAAACGCAAAATCAGTTACATTTGAGACATAAGAAGCGCTATCATTCGTATAAACTATTTGCGACGAATACTTGCCAATCATAGTGGATTCATAACGGGAATGCACTCCGGTTTGATTTGAATACTGACCGTTATAATTTCTTGAAGTATGCAAAGGCATATTTGAATCGCCTACATAATGCCCAAGGTCAGAAGCTATTAGCATAGCCTTTTGCCAGTCTTTTCTTTGAAACGCCGCTTGTAATGAATCACAAGTATTTTTTATTGACCACGGAAGTATCCCCTGCTCAATAACAAAATCATTTCCATGAAGAGCTATTACAGAGTCTAAGTTCTGTGATATTTTTCCCGTAGCGTTAAATTCTGCATAATTATCAATATCTATAAAGTGTTTTTCCCCTTCGTCAGGAGTATAACTTTTACGGTTATCAGCGTCGGAGGCATGCGAAGAAATAGAATCAGACCAAAATGATAAAAAGCTTAACGTTTTAGGAAACGACGCTACTGCATCTTTATTAATAATTTTATGCCCTACGCTCCCCCATCCGGTAAAAAACAGCATAGAAAATAGAATTACAGGTAAAGTTATTTTTGTATATTTTTGATTCATCTTATTTAATTTTAGTTTTTAAAGAATTAAAAGATATTGCTATAATAAGCGAGAATCAAATATATTTTATTCTTCTTTTATCACAATATGCTTTTTATTACTTTTAAATTTAATGTTTTTGTGAATTATGGTAATAATTAAGTCGCAACTGTTTCAAAAATTCCCCGAAATAATTTTCGGTTTCAGCACAATCATCGGTCTTAAAAGAACTGCGCCATATTATTTTAATATGTCAAAATCTGTTGGAGATGATGAAAAAACAGTTAATATCAACAGAGAAAGCTTTTTTAATGGCTTGGGTTTAGGCTCGGATACAGTAGCCGCGCAAATGCAGGATCATACTGATATTATTACTTATGTTTCCGAAAGCGGCAATTTTGGGCGAAGCGACGCTCTTATTACTGATAAAGTTAACCTTGGTTTGGCTGTTTCTTCGGCCGATTGTAATCCAATTTTCCTTTATGATTTCAAAAACAGAATAATTGCAGGAGTTCATTCCGGCTGGAGAGGTACGGAATTAAGAATACTTGAAAAAACATTAAGTAGATTAAAAAACGACTTCAACTCTGCTCCCCAAAACATTGCGGCTTATTTAGGCCCGTCAATCTGCCAGGAAGAATATGAAGTTGGGAGCGAGTTCAAAGATAAATTTGCATCTAAATACCTTGAACCTAAAGGCGATAAATTTCTTTTGGATGTAGCAGGAGCTAATTATGATATGCTGATAAATTTTGGCGTAGAAAAGAAAAATATTCAAAAATCAATACTCAGTTCTTTTCAATTAAGTAATTTATTACATTCATACAGAAGAGACGGTCTAAAGTCAGGCAGAGCTTTAGGAGTAATAGCGTTAAAAGGTTAAGTATAATTATAAAGTACATTCATTTTACAGGCGTTTAATTGACAGAAAATATAATCAGAATAAAAAAAGCTTCCTTTTATGCTTATCATGGAGTGCTTTCAGAAGAACAAAGCGTTGGCGGAAAATTTGAAGCCGACGTGGATATCCATACGGATTTTTCTGAAGCTGCCGCTACTGATAGTCTGAAGCTTACAATAAATTATCATCAGGTTTACCAATACATAAATCAACTCGTATTAGAAAAAAAATATCGTTTAATTGAAACTTTAGCAAATAATATAGCAGAAGCTTTGTTAGAAAAATATTCCGGAATAAAAAAAGTGGCTGTCAGAATTCGTAAAAACAATCCTCCGTTAGGCGGAGTAGTAGATTGCGTTGAAGTTGAAGTAATTAAGGAGAGATAAGCCATTAATAATATTTCGTATATAGGATTAGGCTCAAATAAAGGAGACAAATTAGAGTATATAAAAAAAGCTTTACAAATGATTTCCTCAGAGCCTAAATGTCGTTTGCTCAAGCTTTCATCAATTTATGAAACAGCGCCTTTTGGCGATAAAAACCAGGATAATTTTTATAACGGAGCCGCCGAAATTGAAACTGATTTTGATTTGTTCGATTTTCTTGCGTTTCTTAAAGACACTGAAAAAATAATTGGCAGGCGTCCTGGTCAAAAAAACGGACCAAGAGAAATTGATCTGGATATTTTATTCTATAACAATTTAGTATATTCAGACGATAAGATTACAATTCCGCATAAAGGAATTATTTACCGAGATTTTGTTTTGGTTCCTCTTTGCGAAATCGCCTCGTCTTTTATTCATCCAGTTATAAATAAAAAGATTTGCGAAATTGAAATGCTTGACGAGGAAAAATATATTTTACAAAAATTTTCTGAAAATTTAATCAGTTTAGAGGAATTCAGAGCTTGAAAGAGAATCCTGAAATAAAATATATCGTAATAGAAGGAGTAATCGGCGCAGGAAAAACAACTCTAGCCGAAAAACTTAAAGACGCATTAAAAGCGGAATTTATACAGGAGCAGTTTGAAGCGAATCCTTTTCTTGAGAAATTTTATAACGATAGAAAACGTTTTGCATTTCAGACGCAAATGTTTTTTCTTGTAAACAGATTTAAGCAGCAGGAACAGCTTAACCAGGGAAACCTTTTTACTGATTATTTAGTCTCAGATTATCTTTTCCATAAGGATCAGATTTTTGCATATTTAAATTTAAACGGAGAAGAACTAAAACTTTACGAATCTATTTTCCCTCAATTAGCAAGAAATTTACGCAAGCCAGATCTTGTAGTATATTTGCAATCAAGCGTCGATAGACTGATTTATAATATAAAGAAACGAGGAAGAAAAATAGAACGGAGCGTAACGCGCAGCTATATAGAAGAATTAAGCGAAGCTTACAACCATTTCTTTTTCCATTTTAACGACGCTCCCCTGCTGATTGTTAATTCGACACAAATAGATTTTGTAAATAATGACGCCGATTTTAAAGAATTATTCACTCAAATTTTTAGAGAAGACAGAGGCTGGATTGAATATTTCAAACCAGAACCAAGGAGAATTTTATAATTATGTTTAGATTAATTATCTGGGGATTTTTAATTTATTTCGCATTTAAACTTGTTAGATTTTTTAATAAAGTTTATTCCGCTATAAATAACGCCGCATCGCGCGATCGCGACGTAGCTCAGAGCCCTAAAAAAGAAAATATATCTCCTAAAAAGGATATTAATAATATTATCGAAGCTGATTTCGAAGAGATAGACCCTAAAGTTGACGACGCTGCAAAAAAAGACGAGGCGAAATAATTCTTATGAGGAATTTTATTAGTGAGTAATATTTTGTATTCTTTATTTGAAAAATTTCTATCGGTTCCGGAGAATAAAAGCTGCGATTTAGGTTCTCCTTCGGAAGTATTAATTGTCCGTCAGCATAATCAGCTTGGAGATATGCTTACAGGAATATCTTTGTTTAGAGCGTTAAAGGAAAAATACCCTAAATGCAGAATTACGCTTATAGCAAGTCCGGCTAATTATCCAGCAGTTGTAAAAAACAAACACATAGATTTTACTTTTAATTTTGATAAAAAAAAGTTAGCCAACCCTTTTTATTTTTATCAGTTAATAAAACTTTTACGCCGCAACTACGATTTAGTAGTCGCCCCGGCGGTTGTTTCTATTTCTTTTACAAGCAATCTGCTTGCGCGTATTTCTAAATCAAAAATTCGTATCGGTCCCTCTGCTCTTGAAGGACAAAAAAACAAAAGCGTTTTCTTTTTTGATAGACGCGTTAATTTAGACTGGAGGAATCATCCTGATTCAAACGTGGCAGATAGAATTTTAGATATCGTCAGACCTTTTGGAATTTCTACTACCAACTATAGTTCTGAAATTACTTTTGACAATAACGATATTAAAACTGCCGATCAATTCCTGAAAAAAGTTGATTATAACAAAAAGAACTTTTTGATTGGCATACATGCCGGAGCCGGAAAACCTCCTAACCGCTGGTCGTTAAAAAAATATATTGCGGTAATTTTAAAATTAAAAGAAGCATATCCGGTTCAGTTTTACTTAACCGGAAGCAGTTCTGATAAAGAAGAATTGCAATACATTAAAGATAATCTCTCGCTTAAACTCGAAGTGTTTTACAACCAGTCAATTCCCGAAGTTGCAGCGCTTGTTTCGCGCTCTGATTTATTTATTTCAAACGACACAGGCATTATGCATGTGGCTGGCGCTACTTTGACTCCGCAGATTTCTATTTTTGGGCCTACAAACCCATTTAACTGGGCTCCAGTTGGTAAAAACAAAAGATTTATAAAAAAATCCGAACTAATTGACGACGTGACTGTGGAAGACGTATTTGACTTATGTAAAACTATTCTTGATAAAAAGAAAAATTAAAAACGATGGAACAATATTTTGCCGTTTTAGACATTGGAACAAATTCTTTCCATTTGCTCATTGCAAGGGCTAACAAGGATGGTTCTTTTGAGCCTGTAGTAAAAGAGCGGGAAATTTTGCGTATAGGAGTAAAGACGGATGAAAATGATTCATCCCATATTATAACTGATGACGATATTGAAAAAGTAGTTGCAATAATTACCCGGTATCAGCAATTATGCGCTCCTTATAAATGCACTTTAAAAGCCGTAGCTACAAGCGCTGTAAGAGAAGCCAGGAACAATGAAGATTTCCGCCAGAAAATAAAAGAACGTACAGGCGTGATTATTGAAATTATTGACGGACAAACAGAAGCGCGACTTATTTATAAAGGAATCGACAATTCTCTTAAAATAAAAGATAAAAAGATCATTTGCATTGATATAGGCGGCGGCAGCACGGAAATAACAATTGGAGAAAATGGGAATGTTCTTTTTTCCGATAGTCTTAAGCTTGGCGCAGTAAGGCTTTCATCCCAGTTTTTTCCTGAATTTGAACTTACAGAAAAAAGTATTAGCGAATGCAGAAAATATATACGCTTATTATTCAACTCAATTAAAACAAAGGTTGATAATATTGGATTTGATATCTCAGTAGCATCCTCCGGTTCTGCTCATAGCGCATACTCCCTAATTTCTTCAGCCGCAGGCTTTCCTTTAACTGAAATACCGGATAATGTGAAATTCAGCAAAAAGGAATTTTGTTCTGTAATGGAAGTAGTTCTTTCAAAACGGAAGTGTTCCGAAAGATTAACTATTCCCGGCATTGATCCTAAACGCGCGGATATACTTCCCGCAGGTTTTTTAATATTAGATGAATTTTTTAATTTATTCGATATAAAGGAAGCTATCGTATCTATAGCGGCTCTTAAAGAAGGAGTAATTGCAGAGCAAATAATTTTACTTAGAAATTAAAATACGCCCGCTATTTTTTTATTACAATTATAACATCTCCCATCGCGCAATTTATTAATTTTAACGCTATGCCAGTCGCGAATTATTAATGGCTCTTTGCATTCAGGGCAATATGTAGTCTGCCCTTCCGGATTATGAATATTCCCTACATAACAATAGAGCAGTCCTTCGTTTAGAGCTATCCTTCGCGCATTATTAATTGACTTTGCAGGAGTAGAGCTCTTGTCAATCATTTTAAAATCAGGATGAAAAGCCGTAAAATGCAAAGGGACAGAATCGCCAAGATTTTTCAATATCCATTCGGACATTCTTTTAATTTCTTCATCCGAATCATTCTCTCCGGGAATGAGCAGAGTAGTAATTTCAAACCATATGTCGGTTTCATTTTTTAGCCACAGCAGCGTATCAAGAATTTTATCTAAGTGCGAGGAGGTAAACTTATGATAAAATTTCTCTGTAAACGCTTTAAGATCAACATTGGCCGCGTCAATATATTTGAAAACGTCTTTTCTCGCTTCATTATCAATATACCCGGCTGTGACCATAACAGACTTAATTTCCTCTTCGGCAGCTAACTTAGATATATCTATAACGTACTCGCCAAAAATTACGGGATCGTTATAAGTATATGCAATAGATGGAACATTGTATTGTTTTGCAATTTTTACAACCTTTTCTGGCGAGACATATTGCGGTTCTTCTTCGTCTGCTTTTACTTTGCTAATATGCCAGTTTTGACAAAACTTACATCCAAGATTACATCCTACAGTTCCAAAACTTAGTATTTCTGTGCCGGGTAAAAAATGGTTTAGCGGTTTCTTCTCAATTGGATCAATTGCAAATCCTGTAGGCCGACCATAACCTTTGGAATAGAGCCAGCCGTCTATGTTTTGCCTTATATAACAAAACCCGTGCTGCCCTGTTCCAATAGTGCAATAGCGGGGGCAAAGCGTACAACGGATTTTACCGTTTGCTGTTTGCTCCTGCCATCGGGCTAATTTAAGATTTTCATTCTCATTCATATTTTATATAACTTCACAACGGACCCAATTTGCCCGGCCTTTATCAGTAAGCGGAGCGCCAGTAGTAAAAATAACAATATCCCCTTTCTTAACCAAATTAAGTCGTAAAACAATCTCTCGCGCCTCTTCAACCGGAATGTCGTTCTTATGTACGTCATGCGCAAAAACTGCCGTTACGCCCCACTTAAGACGTAAATTATTGACAACAGTATCGTCGTCTGATATTGCAATAATGTTAGCTTTGGGTCTGTACTTAGAGAGTTTCCGCGGAGCTCTTCCCTGATGAGTGAAAGAAATAATTGCAGTTGCGTTTACCTGCTCGCTCATTAGAACAATGCCTCTTGCGACAGAATCGAACAAGTTATCTTCTAATTTTTCGGGCACAAAAAAATCTATTTCATTATAGAACTTGGAATAATCTTCGGCATATTTAACAATACTTGTCATTGTTTTTATTGTATCAAGGCAGTATTTGCCAACAGAGGTTTCGCCGCTTAACATAACTACTTCAGTTCCGTCCCAGACTGCGTTTGCAACGTCAGAAGCTTCAGCGCGTGTTGGGATAGGATTTACGATCATAGATTCTAACATTTGCGTAGCAGTAATAACTAATTTGCCGACTGAATTGCACCTGTTAATTATATTTTTTTGAATAACCGGAACTTCGCAAGGCTGCATTTCAACGCCAAGATCGCCGCGCGCAACCATAATGCCGTCCGAAACTTTTAGTATTTCTTCAAAACAATCAACCGCTTCCTTTTTTTCGATTTTGGCAATAACAGGTTTATTAAAATTTCTTTCTATTAGCCAGTTCTTCAAGTTCAGAACGTCTTCTGGTTTTCTTACAAACGAAAGAGCTATAAAATCTACTCTGTGTTTTAAAGCAAATTCAAGATCGCGAAAGTCTTTTTCTGTAACCGAAGGAGTCGATAATTTCATACCCGGCAGGTTCATTCCCTTTTTAGGCTTTAGTATTCCGCCGTTAATAATACTACATATTACAGAACGTTCCTTTTTCTTAATGATTTTTAACCGTAAAAGTCCATCGTCAATTAAAATCAGATCGCCAATGTTTGCGTCGCTGACTAACTGTTTATATGAAGTAGAAACAAGCTTATTTGTTCCCGGAATATCATCGATTGTTATTTCAATCTCGTCGCCCGATTTAATTTCGTAGAATGGTTTTTCAAGCTCTCCAATTCTTATTTTAGGCCCCTGCAAATCGATTAATACTGCAAGCGAAGTAGAAGCTTCAACGCATGCCTGATGAATTTCTTCAAATAGTTTTTCGTATGAACTATAATCTCCATGCGAAAAATTTAGTCTTACCCCATCCATTCCTTCAGCTATCATTTTTCGAATTGTGGCTGAATTATCCGACGCGGGTCCAAGCGTACAAAGTATTTTTGTCTTAGATGACGAAGCGTAATTTATTTCTTTCATATCATTTATCTAATCTTATTTATAAAATATTCTAATTATGTTTATGCTTTTTCAAAATGTCAATTACAGTATCAATTTCTTCAATTGTATTATAATAATGAGGCGAAAGGCGCACAATTCCTTCGCGTAAAGCGCACTCAACGCCGTTTGAATTCAAAGTTTCGTAAAAAGTTTTAGGATTGTTGCATCTAAAACTGACTATTCCAGATAGAAACTCGCGCGGTACTCCGAGTAATATAGGAGATAATCCAATAGAATCAAGTTGTTTGATAAAATATTCCGAATTATCCAATATATCTTTTTCAACATTATCGAAGCCGTACATGTAAAACAAATCAAGAGACGCATTAAAAGCAGTTACGCCAATTGAACTTGTCGTTCCATTTTGAAAACAATCAGCAGACTTTCTTAGTTTCAAATCATAGTTTAACAAGTTCCATGTATCCTCAACAGAGGTCCAGCCCACATATTTAGGACTGATCTGTTCCTGTAATTCCTCAGAAACATATATATAAGCAAGCCCCATCAAAGACATAAGCCATTTTTGAGTTCCGCCAGCCAGAAAATCAATTTTGCATTTTTGCACGTCTATAGGCACGGCACCAACCCCCTGAATTCCATCTACAGAAAAGACAATTCCTTTTTCGCTGCATACCTGGCCAATTTGTTCCAAATCGACTTTATACCCTGTAAGAAACTGAACCTGGCTTATTGAAATCAGTCTTGTAGAAGGTTTTATCATTGCAATTACGTCTTCGGCCGATACAATTCCGTCTTTAGATTTTACAAAATCGATTTCAACGCCTAATGGTTTAAGATTAAGGAAAGGATACACATTTGACGGGAACTCTATGTCGTTAAGTATAATTCTATCCCCAGCTTTCCAATTCATTCCCTGCGCCAGAATATTTAACCCGTTGGAAGTATTATCTACAAAAGCCAGTCTGTCAGGGTCTGTGTTTAATAAAGCGCCCAGCTTACCTTTAAGCTTAGTCGTAGTATCAATTACTGTAAGATAATTTTCTATATTTGTTTCGCTTCGCTCCAATAAGAACTCATTTACTCGTTGCACAACCAAAGAAGAAAGCGGACTTATTGCCGCATGATTCATATAGATTTTCCCGTTTTTTAAATATGGGAAATAACTCCTTACTTCTGATTTTTCCATTAAATTTTCCGTTAATTTGGTGAATTTTAGAGTCAATTTATAATTGAATTAGATTTACAAAGGGAAAAAAATAGTTTATTTTAGCAGTCTGTAAAAAAAGAATAATAACCATCACAATATAAGTTAAATGAGAGAATTTATGAAAAGATTATCTTTCCTCTTCATTATTTTGCTATTAACATTATCGACAATTATTTCTCAAAAGAAAGATAATAATTCCGAAAAAACAATCAAGTTAACAGATCAGTTGCCAATAGATAAAGAA
The DNA here is from genome assembly GCA_002307295.1 of Ignavibacteriales bacterium UBA1304. Taxonomy (GTDB): domain Bacteria; phylum Bacteroidota; class Ignavibacteria; order Ignavibacteriales; family Ignavibacteriaceae; genus UBA1304. Next base: position 38,533 of record DBTY01000021.1, on the reverse strand, counting down.
ATAACCCAAGGAACGCTGCAAAACGGGTTTAAGTATTTCATAAAACGCAACCCCAAGCCTGTCAAAAGAGCTTATCTCCAGTTAATTGTAAACGCCGGCTCGTTACTTGAAGACGACAATCAGCTTGGTTTAGCGCATTTCACACAACATATGGCCTTTGACAGTTCAAAAAAATTTTCGAAAAAAGAAAAAACCGATTATCTTAAGTCAATTGGAATGAAATTCGGACCCGATATAAACGCTTATACAAGTTTTGACGAAACTGTTTATATGTTTGAACTTCCAACAGATAGCATTAACACTCTGCAAAAAGGCTTTCAATTGATTGAAGATATAGCGCATAATCTCTCATTTGACGATGCAGAAATTAATAAAGAGAGAGGAGCAGTTAAAGAAGAGTGGGGTTCCGGTAGAGGCGCGGGCTCTAGAATGAGAGATAAACAATTCCCCATTTTACTTAATGATTCAAGATATGCCGAACGGCTGCCAATTGGGAAAAAAGAAACAATTGAAAATTTTGGTCGCGATGTATTGAAAAGATATTATAAAGACTGGTATAGACCCGATTTAATGGCAGTAATAGTAGTAGGCGACGTTGATGTAAAATGGGTTGAAAAACAAATCAAAAGTCATTTCTCAAAACTGACAAATCCACAAAGCGAAAAAGAACGAAAATATTACTCAGTTCCAAATGATGGCAAAGTTTCTTTTGCAATTGCTACAGACAAAGAAGCCGCTCAAACAAGCATTAATATTTATCATAAGCTTGAGGCTACAAAAACTTTCAAAACAGCATCCGACTTACGTGAAAACCTTATGGAAAATATTTTCAATAGCATGTTCAACTGGCGTCTTAGGGAAGCTACTATAAAACCTGATCCGCCATTTATAATGTCCACTTCCGGCGTTGGTAAATTAATAAGAAACAAAGATTTTTATACGCTATCAGCATTATTAAAAGAAGGCGGAATTAAAACGGGATTGAAATCGTTATACATAGAAGAAGAAAGAATAAAAAAATATGGGTTTACAAAAACTGAATTTGACAGAGCAAAAGACGCCCTAACTTCTTATTGGGAACAAATGTATAATGAAAAAGACAAAACCGAATCGTCTGTTTTATCTTCTAATTTGGTAAAATATTTTCTCAACGACGAGACTATGATAAGCATAGAAGATTATGTTAATATATCAAAACAGCTTATTAACGAAATTAAAATTGACGACGTGAACAACCTGATTAATAATTTTATAACGGATAAAGACAATGTCGTTCTGGTTAACGCTCCTGAAAAAGATGGGCTTAAAACTCCAGATGAAAATGAATTACGCCGGATTATAGCAGAAGCAAAAAAAGAAAACATAGAGCCATATAATGAAAAATTTGTTCAGGATATTCTGCTCCCCAATCCCCCAAAAGGATCGGAGATTATCAGCGAAAAAGAAATACCAGAACTTAATGTTACTGAATTAAAACTTAAAAATGGAGTTAAAGTAGTTTTAAAACCGACAAATTTTAGCTCCGAAGTACATATAACGGCATTTAATCCAGGCGGCCATTCATTATTGCCAGATAGCGATTTCATACCAGCGGCTACAGCAAGTCAGGTCGTAACGCTTGGAGGCGTAGGCTCTCTTGACGCAATTCAACTTCGTAAAATATTAGCCGGGAAACATGTAAAAGTTAGTCCCGCCCTAAATGAGGTTTCAGAAGGAATAACAGGTTTATCTTCTGAAAAAGATGTAGAAACTTTAATGCAGTTAATTTATTTATATATAACGTCTCCCCGCGCTGATAGCGCAGTATATGCGACGCAAAAAGACAGAATGAAAAGTTTTATCGAAAACAGAAACGCAAATCCTGAATCCGCTTTTATAGACACTGTACAGGTTACATTAGGGAATTACAATATAAGACGCGAACCATTATCGGTTGCCGCTATCGAAAAAATGGATCTTGAAAAATCAATGAGAATATACAAAGAAAGATTTGCAGACGCTTCAGGATTCACATTTATTTTTGTCGGAAATTTTAAAAATACTGTAATAAGACCTCTAATTGAAAAATACTTAGGCGGTCTCCCCTCGCTTAACAGAAATGAAACATGGAAGAATCTAAATATCAATCCGCCTAAAGGAATAATATCCAAAGTTGTCCGCAAAGGAATTGAATCTAAGAGCTTAGTAAACCTTACTTTTACAGGCCCGTTTGATTGGAATAACCAAAATATTTTTGACCTAAACGCAATGCGTAGCGTTCTTGAAATTAAACTTCGCGAAGCTATCAAAGAAGAAAAAGAAGGAACTTACGGCGTACAGGTAACCGGAGCCGCTCAAAGTATTCCTAATCCGGGATACACATTTTCAATTAATTTTGAATGCGCTCCAGAAAGAGTAAACGAACTTGTTAAAATAGTTTTCCGTCAGATTGATACGTTAAAAAACAACCAGGTACCACAGGTTTATATTACAAAAGTTAAAGACGCTCTTAAACGCGAACAGGAATCTAGCTTGAAGAGCGATAGTTTTTGGCTTAGCGCTCTAAATAAATATTATTTTAACAAAATGGATCCAAAAGAAATCTTGGAAACTTCTGACAGAATTGATAAATTAAGTTATGACGCAGTTAAAAAAGCTGCAAAAAAATATTTAAATACTGAAAATTATATCAAGGTAGTTTTACTGCCTGAAAAGACTAAATGATTAAGGAGAATGAACTAATGAAAAAGCTATTATGCGCTGTCCTTTTTATGGTTACGTTAATTTATATGGGATGTAACAAAGACGATTCAAACCCTGTAGTAGGACCTTCTGACATTACGTTTCAGTTGTCTTCACAAACTGTTAATGGCGTTTCAAGCTTCCTTTTTAAACCAAGCGAAAATGTAAAATTAGACGTTATATTATTATCATGTCCTTCGCAAAGCGTTTACGATACAATCGCATCTTCTAATCCTAACCGGGTATATAGTAAAGACTCTGTTTATCCTTTTGGCGATTATTCTGGCATACAACGAGGACAAAACTGGAATTTTACTTTTACTGGAAAAACTTCTGGCAATAACACAAGCTTTAGCTCTTCGGTAAGTTTTTCAGTTCCTAAAATAAAAGCGAATTCCAAATAGCCGTAGCATTTTGTGGTTATATAAATTCTTGTGACAGATACTACTCATTATTAATATAGGGTCATGATTAATATGAAATTACTTGTAGTTGAAGATATAGTTACAAGCAGAATTTTACTTTGTCGGATTTTAAAAAAAGCCGGTTATGAAGTTTCTCCTGCAAACAACGGCGTAGAAGCAATTGAATTATTAAAAAAAGAGAATTTTGACGCTGTGCTTACAGACTGGATGATGCCTGATTTAGACGGTATTGAATTAATTAAGCATATGAGAAAAGCTATTCGCCCTCTTCCAGTTATTATAGTAATAACAGCCTTAGATTCAGAGCCTGCAAAAGAAAAGGCTTTTGAAGCCGGAGCCGACGATTATATTGCAAAACCTTATGATAATAATGAAGTAGTCGCCCGGTTAGAGAACTGTTTCAACCGCCTTAAAAGCGAAACTATTCTTAACATAATTTCCTCTGCTTCAGAACCAGTCGCGCCGCCCCCCTTTGTAGGAGTCTGTATTGCGGCCAGCACAGGCGGCCCCCCGGCTTTAATAAATGTTTTTTCAAAAATAAAAACTACAAATGCAGCCGCTTTTTTTGTAGTGCTGCATGGACCTGCCTGGATGCTTGAATCTTTTTCTGAAAGAATACAGCGCGAAACTACAATGAAAGTTCATCTTGGCGTAGAAGGATTAAGGATTAAACCCGGAGAAATCTATTTAGCTCCCGGCGATCGCCATATGCTTATTAACCAAAAAGATTTTACGATTGTTATATCAGACGGACCGCCGGAAAATTATGTAAAGCCTTCCGCCGACCCTCTTTTTAGAAGCGTAGCTTTTATATTTAAATCAAAATCTTTGTCGGTTGTTTTAACAGGCATGGGAAAAGACGGGGCGATTGGTTCCGGTTATATATCCGCCGCTGGAGGCATTACTATTGCGCAGGATCCTAAAACGGCTACTTTGTCCTCTATGCCGCAATCTATAATAGATTTGCGTATAGCAAAACTAGTAATTCCCCTTGACGAAGTTGCAGAAACAATAAACATGACTATTGAGCGTCTTGCCGCTCAATAAACCTAATTACGCAATAAACTCAAATGTGGAGTCGCTAGTCCTTGGCTGAACCTGTTGCGCTCCATCAACTATAAGTTTCTGAACCATATTTTCGGTCTGGGATGCAGAGTCCTTTAATACTGAAATAGCAATCTGCTGCGCTACGTCTTTGCCGTTATTTACCGTATTTATTAATGAACTTTGAACTGAATTATTAATTTCCATATTAAATCTTTCTTGTTTAATTTAATGATACAAATTTTTTCTCACTATTACAATACTATTATATGAAAAAACTTCTTCTGTTTACTTTTGTATTGTTTTCCATTTCATTATTTCCACAAGCGAGCGTTGAGAAGATATTCTACAAATCTTATGACGAACTCCCTTTCAAAATAAGAATCGAAAATTCAGGTATTTATGGCGCAGCTATGTTTGACGTACAAAAAGACGTAGTCACTTTAAGCGCGTTTGATTCCCCTTCTGTTTTTCAGTTCAGAAATTCGGCTTTTTTCGCAAAAAAAGCTTTAAAGGAATATCCCGTTGACCTTTCTCCGGAAAAGCAACAAGACAATTCTTCAAATTATAAAACTTCTGTCGCAGGCAGAACTGCTTTAACAATAACCTCTAATAATCAGTCAGATAACAAAAACATTACGCTATCATTTGCTAATGATCTTGCTTATGCAGACGTTATTGGAACCGATGCAAAAGGCGATATTTTTCTGATTGTAGAAAAGTATATTACTGAAATACCTCTTAAAGTTAAACGCGAAGTATATACTCTTTCATCTGCGGGAAATATTCTCTCAATTTTAGAAATCCCTTCAGTAAAATACCTTTATACATTAAAAGATTTTCAAGTAGATGAAGATGGAAATCTATTCCACTTCTTTTCTGATAAAGATAAAATATGTATTTATAAATGGAGCAAATTGACCGATAGCGCCGCTCAGAAAATCAAATACCCTTTTGAATTTGATTACGAGTATAACTTCAACGATTTTACGCCTACAAATGAACCAGTAATAAATAAAGCTTCAAATTTTAGCCCGGAATCTGTTACAACTCTATCAAGCCGGTTGACCGCGCTAAAGATTGGCGAATCCTACGCTTTGCATAGATATCAATGCACACAGCAAAATATAACTCTTACAGATGCTACAGCGCAGGATGGAGACTTAGTAAGAAGCCCTTCATGGTTAGTTACAGGCTCAAACGCTCGTATTCCATATAAATGGGGCGGGTGCATGACTCTTTCCACTTTTGACGCTGGACTTAAATCTGGTCTGTATGCTGGAGATATTAATACTAAAGGAGTTACGGATTATGCCGTCGGCGTAGACTGTTCCGGTTTTGTTAGTCAATGCTGGCAAATTTCTTATCATACTACAAGCGATATGCCGAGTATAACAACGCAATATACAAGCTGGGATAGCCTTAGACCTGGCGATGCAGTACACAAAGTTGGTCATGTGCGTTTGTTTGTTGAAAAAAACGCCAACGGAAGTATTAAAGTTGTTGAATCGTCCGCCCGCGACTGGAGCGTTTCGTATTGGACATATACGCCTTCCGATCTTACTGCATATACTCCGCGTTGCTATATAAATATGGTTAGCTCTTACTCAATGAAACGTCCTGATATTATTAGCGCAATTACCGATAGCGCATCTTCCGATTATACAAACATTACATGGAGTTGCGATACCACAGGCATTGCCGGATACCGGTTATATGTTTCAAGCGATGGAACAAACTTTACGCTCGCCCAAGATGAAAAGACAATTAAAACCACATCTGTAAAATTCAAAAAATCTCAAAGCGCCCAGTATTTCAGAGTATCCAGCGTAACAAACAGTTCTTCAGCTGTTGAAAGCGCATGGTCCGAAATAAAAGGCATTGCAAATTTTAGCGGTTCAACAAAGGTTTTAGTAGTAGACGGTTACGAGCGGCAAGACGGCGCATGGAGAGGCGCAGGCAATCCTTTTGTTTATAATTATGAAAAGGAACTTGCAGCAAAAAATACAAACTTTGAAAGCTCTAAAAATTCTCAGCTGCAAAACTCGTCAGTTAACTTGAATAATTACAATGCGGTTTATTGGCTTTTAGGCGACGAAAGCACAGTTGAAGAAACATTTAACGCAACAGAACAAACATTAGTAAAAAAATATCTTGAAAACGGCGGAAGCTTGTTTGTATCCGGCAGCGAAATTGGCTGGGATCTTTCTTACAAAGGAAACGTAAGCGATAAAGCTTTTTTCAACGATTATTTAAAAGCTTCTTTTGTTTCAGACGCTTCAGGAGTTAACCTCGTTAAATCGGCAGATACTTCGGCTTTAAGCGGAAATAGTTTTTATATCGCTCAAACGTATGCAGTAGATTATCCCGATGTAATAGCTGCAAATGGAGGCAGCAGGCTTTGTCTTTTATATTCTAACAGCAAAGGCGCAGGAGTTCAATATACGGGCAGCTTTGGCGCTTCCACAAAACAAGGCAAAGTTATATATCTGGCCTTCCCATTGGAAACTACAGCCAACGATACATGCTTTAGCTCTATTATTTCGCAATCGCTGGCTTACTTCTCTGCTGTAACAAGCGTAAATAAAAACGAGACTACGGCTCCTAATAATTTTTCTCTTTCGCAAAATTATCCAAATCCATTTAATCCTTCAACTACTATAAGATTCAGTATTCCGAAAGCGGAAAAAGTTAGTCTTAAAGTTTTTGACGTACTTGGACGCGAAGCCGCTACTTTGGTTAATGAAATAAAAAACGCTGGAAGCTACCAGGTTTTATTTAACGCTAAAATATCAAGCGGAATATATTTTTACAGACTGCAAACAGAAAGCTTTACAGAAACTAAGCGAATGATTTTGCTTAAGTAAAAAGATAATCTTTCTATCCCCTTTTTATAAACCCGGCAGAACGAATAAATAATTTATTACTTTATTCGTCCTGCTTTGTTTTTTTCTATAATCCATTCAGAAGCCTGCATCATTGAGAAAGCATATCGCTTCATACTATCAGCTTTTTGTTTTAATTCCCCATAATAATTTTTTGTGTCATATAATTTATACTTATAAAGGGACTCGTTTCCGTTTATTCGGTCGATATAAAAATAATCTTCGTTTAGACATCCAATTTTATCGTCGTCCGAAAAGAAAATATAAGGCCTCTTTTGCTTCAATAAATCAATCCCCATTGTGTTATTTACATAATTAATGTTCAACAGTCCCATAACCGTTGGAAAGATATCAATCTGTCCCCCAATCTGTTTAAATACAGTCGGCTTTAATATTTTAGGCGCATACATTATAAGCGGCGTATGATGAAACGAAAGAGCAATATCATAAAGGTTATTGCCAACAACAGCGCCATGATCTGCGACAAAAACAAATATTGTGTTATCAAACCATTTCTGCTTTGAAGCAAGATGAATAAATTTGCCAATCGACCAGTCTGCATATTCTATCATTTGCTGCTGAATTGATTGAGAATGCGCTTTAAACGGAATATTTTTAGGAATAATATATGGCCCATGGTCGCTAACAGTCATAAATGCCGCAAAGAAAGGTTTGCCTGTAGAGCTTAATTCTGTAAGTTTTGGAGTCGCATATTCAAATAAATAATCGTCCGCCACGCCAAGCGTGCTTAAAATTCTATCAGGCGGATAATCTTTTTGACTCACAATTTTTTGAAAAGAATTAGAGTTTAAAAAACCGCCAATGTTATCAAACTGGTCGTCATGCGTTACAAAGAAAATAGTTTGGTACCCGTTAGCCGCTAAAGTATTTGAGAAACCGGAAAATTGCGGAACAATTACTTTGTCCATTGGATGCTGCCTCAAAAGCGCAGGAAAAGAAAACAGCGTAGAATAAATTCCGTTGCGAGTATGAATTCCTGCGGTATAAATATTATCAAAGCAATACGAAACCTTTGCAAGACTATCTAAATTTCGAGTCAGATTTCCCTTATTGCCAAATCTTGTCATTTTTTCGGCTGACATGCTTTCCATAATAACAACTACTACATTTGGACTTATCTGTTTTCCATCTGCCGTAACTCTACGCGCTATTGGCGAATTATAATTATAATTCGCGTTTATATTTAAATAATCCCGAACATTATTTATTGCGGTTTTATCATCCATAAGGTTTAATCTTTTATTTTCAGGCCTCGAAGCGTCTAAACAGCTTCTCATAAAAGTAAATACTGGATTCAAGCCAAGTTGATTTGGAAATGAATAATTGGAAAAAAAAGCGGTGCCAACTCTAATTGGCGATTTTTCTTCTACGCGGCCGCGTATAGCTACAAAAGTAATAATAAACGAAAATAACGAAACAATAATATTAAACGTCACAAACCGCAGATTAGGAGTCTGGCGATTAAACTTAACCTCATCTAAAAATTTTATTCTTAATTTATGAACTAAATAAACAAAAACGCCCGCTAATGCAAAGAAAAGAATAACGTAAATAAAATATCTGTATTCCTTAAATACCATCTTGAACATAAATGCCGGGCTATCGCTCCAATTTAGAATAGCAATGGTAATTCGTGAAAAGTAATAATTAAAATATGGGATATCTGCGGCGCAAATAATAAATGACAACAAATAAAAAAAAGAAATAAATGTAGTCACTGCTATATAAAATTTTCTATTTTCCCATTTAAATACTGAAGCGCCCGCCATAGCCAAAAGCGGAAGAGCCAGTATATAGCCTGAAATAACAGAATCAAACCTAAAACCGATAAGAAATGCGTTTGAAATTAAATAAAATTTGTGAGGCAGCACAGTAAGCAAATTTAGTTCAGTAAGTAAAAGCAGCGCTCTAAATAAAGAAAAAAATACAATCCCCGTGATATATATTAATAATAGAAAAATAAAGTGTTTTAATATTCCAGTCTTAAACATTGCATGAATTCAATTAGATTTAGAAATAAATTTAACGTGCAATATAATAAAATCCAATTTGTCTATTATAATAAAAATGACATTTTTAACCTATTAATTGTTCTATTACTACCATTATACATGTTTTTGTTATCAGAAAAGAAAAAACTGGAATGATGGCGTTTGTTTTATATTAATAGAGCCTGAAATTTCAGGCTCTATTAAAAAGGAAGTTTATTTAAGATTTATTATCTTATTTAAATCTAATATCGTCTACAGTATTGTTGTAAATCCATGAAACCTGAACCCATGCCGGGTTTCCAACAGTTCCGCCGCCCCAGTTAACTATTTTAAGTTTTGAGTAATGTTTATCATTATCATAAACAAAGAAATAGCTTGTTGAATCATGGTCTGATAAAACATTAAACCAGGTTGTAGAGTTAAAAACGCTTGCAGAAACGCCGTCAGAAAGATTGCTGCTTGGACCTCTTAAAAAGTTAGTAGCCCGGGAAAGGCTTGACGCCAAAGAAGCGCTTCTTACTTCATATGTAGTGTTCTGAGAGAAATAGAAAAGATCAATCTTTCCATTATCTGAGCTAGAAAGCCCATAAGCCAATCCGTTGTATAAACATAAACCGCTTGGTTCTGAAGAGTTTGTTCCGGTTGTTTCCCAAATTGTAACAGGTCCAAATGATGTTAATGAAGCATTTGAATTTAAAGTTACAGTCGAAGGAGTAGTCTGTGAATTAGCAGTTACAGTAACAGTAAAAGTTGTATCCTTATAGCCGGTCAATTTTAGAGTAACGCTGTAAGTAGCCGCCTCAAGGCTTGAAACAGTATCAGGCGTAACTTTATTCTGACTAGTTCCATTTACGTAAATTGTAGCGCCTGAAGGCGATGAAGTAACGTAAATGCTTCCTTTTGTAGTAGTCGTCACAGGATTATCGGTTGTTGAGTCCCCGCAAGAAGAAAATAAACCGACAGATAAAATAATTAGAGCTAAAGATAGAGATGAAAATATATATTTTCTCATTTATGGTCCCTTTATTTTAATGATAAACTGAAAGTACTTTTTTGATTGTCAACTATTTGGGTATAAGTCCCTGAAAATGTTTTGCCGTCTTTAGAAAGTTTTCCGCTGTATTTAGCTGCGTTTCTTGCATGCAGCATGTCTTTCATTTGCACTTCTCTGGTATCCGGATTAACTGTTCCGCTAACTTTTTGGTTAACAACTTCTCTCCAGTTTATAACAATAGTACCGCTAAATGAATTCCTCTTTTGTTCGGTAATTTTAAGAGTCGTAGTTCTGCTGTCAAGTTCTCCTTTCCAGCTTCCAATTAAACTTACAGTTTTTTTTGCCGCAGTTTCTACAGGCGTAGCAGATTTTTTTGCAGTATCAGCGTTTGTTTGCGCCGGTTGTAATGTATCTGCAGGCTTTGGTTCTTCCTGCTTTTTCTGGCATCCAGTTAAGCAGAGAGACAAGCATAAAATCCCGGCAAAAACAATAGAGCCATTTGCGAGCATTAATTTCCTCACTCTGATCCTCCTTTATTTAATAACTATTTATGTTTAGATATGTGTTATGACACAATTGAGCATTTGATATTCAGCAAATTTGCATTTACTAAACATTATTAAAATAGGAAATAGCGATGTAAATATCAATGTTTGCTTTTTTACAGCTTCTGCCTCTACTAAAAAAGCTGTTTTTGCATTTTAATGGCGACTAATAAAAAAGGCGTCCCGATAAACCGGGACGCCTTTTTATTTAAGCGCCTTTTTAATTGTTTATTTTTTTGCTTCGGGATATAAAACAAACTTCAAACAATTGTCTCCAAAATACTTAACAGCTTCGGTTTTAATATCTTCAGCTTTAAGGTTTTCGTTCCATGTTGGATAATCTAAAATTTGATTTAATTCATCCTTGTTAACCAAATATGCATATATAATCCCTTTCCAGTAACTGTTTTCTTTTAGTTTCTTCTCATGTTCCCTTTTCTGAATGGCTTTCACTTTTGCCACTAATTCATTATTAGGACCAAATTGTTTCATGCTGTCAATAACAGCAAAGGCAGCTTTTGTAAGCTCATCGACTCGTTTAGGGTCGCAGCCAAATTCTACAGTAATCTGATATTTTTGCTTTGGCATTTTTTCAATTGATTGCCTAATATCGACGCCATACGCTCCCCCTTTATCTTCGCGTATAACTTCCCGCAACCTGATATCCAAAGCGTCTATCAACGATTCAATTTTATATTCTTCGTCTCTGCTCCAACTAAAGTCGCCTGTATAAATCAATTCAACGCTGCTTTTTGGTTCAATCCCTTTATATATTGTTTTTTCAACAAATCCCTTTGGATGCGTTATATTAATATCTCTAAATGTTTCGCCGCTGTTTTTACCCGGCAAACCTCCAATGTATTGCAATACTAATGGTTTTACTATATTAGTATCAATGTTGCCTACAAATACAAAAGTAAATTTGCCTGCGTCGTTAAACAGCTCCTTAAATATTTTTTCAGAGGTTTTATAATCAATTCCATCTATCGTCGAAACCGTTAAAGGCATGCTCCGAAAATGATAATCGTTAAGAACATTTTCAACAGTATCTTCAAAAACTACCTCTGGTTCGTTCCTCATGTTTTCCAAATATGCTTTATATTTTGCTTTTAACGAAACTGCTGCAACTGAATCAAATCTTGGATTTGTAAAATTAAGATATATCAATTGGAACATAGTAGTAGCGTCAACTGGACTGCATGAGCCACCAAAGCCTTCAGTTATATCTCCTATCCAGGGAGAAACGTTTGCAATTTTTCCAGTTAAAGCTTTTGTCAGTTCAATATTATTAAATGCGCCAATACCAGATTCTCTTGCAATACTGGAAGCAAATTGTGTAGAAAAATACTCCTTATCATCTACCAACGAACTGCCGCCATAACTAAATGCTGAAAACAGAATCTGGTCATTTTTGAAATCAGTATTTTTCAAAAATACTCTTGCTCCATTTGCAAGTTTCCATTCTGTTAAACCTAATTTGTCATGTTTTTTGTATTCGGTAATAGAAGATGCCTTTGGCAGATTTTTTACTAACGGCGCATCTTTAGCGTTATCAACATATGCGGTTATTTTTTCGTTTTTAACTTTATCCAATATTTTCGTTAAATCTTCTTTAGTAGGAGTTTTTAAGCCTTCTTTTTCGGGAGCGGTTACAACTACTACCCGGTTATCAGGCAGAATTAATTCCGCAGCTGCTTTGTTAACCTCGTCAAGAGTAATTCCCGGCAGCATTTTTTTGTTTAGCTCATAACTATTTTCAATACCAGTAATTGGGGATTCGCTTAAGAAATTACTAACTAATTGCGAAATTAACGTTCCAGATTCCTGTTTATCTTTTTCCGCAAGAGCTTTTTCAAGACTTCTGATAACATTCTTTTTAGCCCTATCAAATTCAGTAGCCGTAAAACCAAATTGACGAGCTCTTTCAGCTTCTCGCAAAATTGTCTCTAAACCTTTTTCAACGCCGCCGTCTTTTACCATTGCATAAAGATAATTAACGTCTTCAGTTCTTACAAAATTCCCTTTACCTGCATATCCGTTTATGAAAGGAGGATCGGCTAATTGTGTTAATTCCTCTAATCTTTCATTAAGCATTTGGCTAAATAAAGAAGTTATCATTTGGTTTCTATAATCGTTTATTGTCTTAATTCTTTCGATAGGCTTTTTCATATATAACGCTACAGAAGAACCCATTGCCTCTTTATCAGTAGCTATAGCAAATAATGTTTCCTTATGACCTGGAACAGGAAAGAGTTCTCTTGTCCGCGATTCTTTAGATGGTTCAATATTCTCGAAATGTTTTTTTATTAAAGTTTCAATATCGTTTTTATCAAAATCCCCTACGGCAATTACAGCCATCAAATCAGGGCGATACCAATCTTTATAAAACTTTTTTAATAATTTGTGCTCGCATGATTTAACTATGTTAATATCTCCTATTGGCAAGCGATCAGCATATTTAGAGTTTTGGAATATAATGGGAAATTGTTTATCTCGCATCCTGCCGTAAGCTCCGCGTCCCAGACGCCATTCTTCAGTAATAACGCCTCTTTCTTTATCAATTTCTTCGTCGTTAAATGCTAAACCATGAGCCCAGTCTTCCAACACTAAAAATCCTTTATCTACTAATTCAGGTTTATCTGTCGGCGTTTGAAGCATATAAACGGTTTCATCAAAACTTGTATATGCATTCAGATCGGGACCAAACTTTACCCCGACAGATTCAAGATAATCCACTAATTCATTTTTCTTAAAGCGAGAGCTGCCGTTAAACGCCATATGTTCTACAAAATGCGCTAAACCTTTTTGATTTTCATCTTCCAGAATAGATCCCGCATTAACTACAAGACGAAGTTCGGCTCTGTTTTCCGGTTTCTTATTTTTCAGGATATAATACTTTATGCCGTTTTTTAAAACGCCAATTGTAATATCCTTATTAACAGGAATATTTGCTTCTTGAGAATAAACCGAAGAACTCATTAATATCAGAGCTAAAATAAACAGCAAACACAGCGCTTTACGCATACTCCCTCCTTGTTTTTTTCTTAGAAATTTAATTTTCGATCAGACTTAAATTTTTCCCTAAAATTTTATTGTTTAATATATACATATTCAAATAAATAATAAATATGATTTATCTTGTTTTCTCTTGACAATAATAAGAATATAGATTATGTTTCGCCATATAACGAAATGATAAAATTATGTTAAAAGAAAAAACTAAAATATTCAAAGCGCTTTCCGATCCGAACAGACTCCGTATCATTAAGATGCTACAAACGAAAAAACTTTGCGTTTGCGAAATTACAGAAGTATTACAGCTTGCTACTTCTACTGTTTCTAAACATTTAAGCATTTTACGTGATAACGGTTTTATAGTTGAAGAAAAAGACGGCAAATGGATTAATTACTATATTAACCCAACGCCTTTTGACGAGCGCGTTTCTTCTATTCTGGGTTCGCTTGATTTTTGGATTAGCGACGATTCTGTTACTAATAAAGACAAAACGTCTCTTATTAATATTGACAGAAAAATTATTTGCTGTAAGTAATATTTTTCAGTACATCATTTCGTTATTTGGCTTAATATAAAAACATCATAAACGAATTAAGGAGTTTCTAATGACTAACGACGAAGAATTAAAGGCAATTGTTAAAGACCGATATTCCAAAATTGCAGAACAGACCAATTCAACTTCCTGCTGCGGAGGCAAAGGCAAAAAAGTAACCTCATGTTGTGGTAGCGGTGATGAAGTGGAAATCTCTATGATCGGCGACGAGTATAAAAACATAAAAGGACATGTAGACGAAGCTGATTTATCGCTAGGTTGCGGTATACCTACAAAGTTTGCCGCTATTAATAAGGGCGATACAGTAATTGATTTGGGTTCGGGAGCTGGAAACGACGCTTTTGTCGCTCGCCAGATTACAGGCGAAACCGGAAAAATCATTGGTATTGATATGACTCCAGCTATGATTAAAAAAGCAGAATCTATTGTAAACAAACTTGGTTATAACAATATTCAGTTTTTACTTGGTGAAATTGAATCTATGCCTTTGGAAGACAATACTGGAAATGTAGTTATCAGCAATTGCGTGCTAAATCTTGTACCTAATAAACAAAAAGCATTTAACGAAATTTACCGGGTACTCAAACCTGGCGGACATTTTTGCATATCAGATATAGTACTTGAAGGGATTTTGCCGGAAAAACTTAAACGCTCTGCCGAGCTATATGCAGGCTGCGTTGCCGGGGCAATTCAACTTAATGAATATTTAGATGTAATTAAAAATTCTGGTTTTAAAAACGCAGAGATAAAATTAAAGAAAAAAACTCCAATACCAAACGAAACGTTAAAAGAATTTTTAGAGGAAGAAGAAATCATAAAGTTTAAAAATGATCAGATCGGTTTGTACAGTATAACAGTTGTGGGATATAAATAGCAATTACGTATTATTAGAACCCGGTTTGAACGCCATAAAATCGGGTTCTAATTTATATACCGAGATTATGCAAAAATTGGAATAGTGAAACTAACAACAGTTCCTTCTTCTTTTTTACTAGTAACAATTATCTCTCCGCCATGTTTTTCAACAAGCTCCTTGCAGAGAATTAATCCAAGCCCCGTTCCCTTTTCTTTTGCAGTGCCTAAAGTAGACGAAGTATTTTCAATTTTAAATATATTTTTAATTTTATTTTTATCTATTCCAATCCCTTTATCGACTATGCTAATTTTGGCAAATCCGTCTTCTATTTGAGAATTTATTTTTATAACGCCTTTTAATTGAGAAAACTTTATCGAATTAGAAATTGTATTTCGTACTATAGCGTTAAACATATTTTTATCCGCATTTATATAAACGCCATTCTGGATATTGTTATTGATTTGAATCTCCTTTCTCAAAGCCATGCCTTTTAACACTTCAACAACAGATTGGATTTCTTCAAGCGCATTAATTTTCTCAGGATGGAATTCCATTTTGCCTGTTTGAATTCTTGCCCAATCTAAAAGATTTTCAAGGAACCGAAATTGTACTTTGGCAGTGATGAGTAAATCGTTAGAAAAAGTTGAGATTTGCTCTTTTGACATCGCGTGAGAATCTACGGCTAATATTTGAGATAAACCAATAATGGAAGTAAACGGGCCTCTCAAATCGTGAGCAATAATTGAGAAAAATTTATCTTTTGAAGCAATTATTTCTTTTAATTCCTCGGCATACTTCATAGTTGTATCTTCGCTCTTCTTCAAAGAAGATAATGCCTCGGTAAGAAGTTCGCGTTGTTTAGTTACTTCAATATTTTTCCTGCGTAGTTCATAATTTGTTTTTCTTTTCTGGTAGTAAAGAATTATTGCAATGAGAAGGAAAATCAATAAAACAGCAAAAGCAACGAGCGCATATTTCATTTGTAATCTTTCATGCTGTAATTCTTTTTCTTTTTCTTCAATTTGATATACAGTTTGCATTTCCGTAATCAATCTGCTTTTTTCAATACTTAATGTAGAGTCTTTTGCCATAGCGCTTAATCTGCTATACTTAAGAGCATATTTAAAATCAGATATAGCTTCATAGTTTACACTATAACTATCATATATACCGGGAAGAGCTCCGAACTGTTCGTCGTTTTTTGCAACCATTAGCGCGCTATCAAGGTATAGAATTGCAGTTTTATTATTATTTACTTTTTCATAACACCTGCTTACCCGCATGTATGAATCCATTATTCCGCTCCCTTCTCCAAGCGATAATTCCCGATATATTTCTAATGCCTTCGTAAACTTTTGGAAAGCGCTTTTGTAATTATTTTCCTGGTAATCAATATCTCCCGCAACATTCATACAAATAGCAACTCCGCCTATATAATTATTTTCGTTGCTCAGTATTAAAGCGGTATCTAATATTTTTCTTGAAAGGCTATAATTTCCTAGTTCTTTGTAACTCAAAGCGATATTTGTCAATGTTCTAATTATTGCATTTGGTAGTTTTAATTCCCTCTTTATTTTTAATGATTGATTTAAGTACTTTAATGCGGTGTTGTAATCTTTTATTTTGTTAAATACCAAACCAAGATTATTAAGAGTATTGCCAAGCCCTTCTTTATCTTTTGTGTCTCTCCTATATTTTAAGGCCTTAAAAAAGTTTTCAACGGCCGCGTCATATCTTCCACGCCAAAAATAATATAGTCCAAAATCGTTGTATGCGGCGCCGCAAATATCTGGATTGTTTAATTTCTCGCCAATCATTATTGCTTCAGTTAAAGCTTTAATCGCTTCGGGAAATTTTGAAAGAAGAAGATAGTTGAATCCCATAGAAGTTAATATAATGCCTTGTTCATCAAGCTGATTAAACTTTTTAGCATTTTCCACTCCTTCTATTCCATATTCAACCCCTTTCTTGTTGTTAATGTCTTTATATGCTAACGATAGATTGAATAGTATCTCTGTTCTGTCTTTACCGGAAGAATATTGCAATTTTCGATCAAGACTGTCAATCCTGTCCGATATACCGTCCTTCCGTGCAAATAGAATAATATTGCATAGTAAAATTAAGAATACTATTTTTTTCATAACTCGATGAATTAACCTTTTTTTGTCATTACACGATTAATGATGGAAATTCGCTCTGATTTGAAATTTAATATTTTTTTTATAAAATACTAATACATAATTAAGTATTTCAATAATATTTTTTATTATAACTCTTAACTATTATTCCTGCTCAATTAACATAAAACCCCTTTTAGTAAAGGGGTTTTATGTTCGTAAATATATTTGTCAGATATACTATCTTTGAATAGCGTTCCGATTTTTTATAACAAGTTCCTTAGCGTTATCGTCGCTTAGCTGAAAACGGCTGATAAGATTCTGAAGATTAAGAGTTAATCTGCTAAGGTCTTCAGCAGCGTGTGCAATCTGCTGATTGCCCGAAGCAGTTTCCTGAGTAACGCTGCTAATAGCTTCTATGTTTTTACTAATTTGTTCCGCAGCTGAAGATTGCTCTTCGCTTGCGGCGGCTACCTGCATTACAATGTCTACTACGCGTTCGGTTCCCGCAACTATTTCAGTTAACGATTCACCCGCTTTGTAAGCCAGAGTTTTACCTTTTTCAACCTGTGTTGTTCCTTCTTCCATCGAATCAACTGCAATATTCGTATCTTTTTGTATTTGCTTAATCATAGTAGCAATTTCTTTTGTCGCCTTTGAAGTTCTTTCCGCTAGTTTACGAACTTCGTCTGCTACTACTGCAAATCCTCTTCCCTGTTCTCCGGCGCGAGCAGCTTCAATAGCGGCATTTAGAGCAAGAAGGTTTGTCTGATCGGCAATATCGTCTATCACCTGAATAATTTCTCCTATTTCGTTGCTGCTCTTCCCAAGTTCAAGAACTGTTTCCGCCGATTTCTTTACTACGTCGGCAATTTTGTTCATTTCTTCAATAGTTTCGCTTACTACAGTTCCTCCAATTTTAGCTTTATCTCCAGCTTCCTTAGCGGCTCCTGTTGCAACAGAAGCATTTTTGGTATTCTCTAAAATTGTTCGTGTCATTTCTTCTACGCCGCCGGCAACTTCTGTAGCCTGCTGCGTCTGTTCTTGCGAACCGGCCGCCATTTCTTCTGTGCTTGAAGATATCTGGTTGCTTGCGCTTGCAGTGGCCTCTATTGCGTCTCGTACTTCGCCTAAAGCTTTATTTAGAGAATCAGCGACTGTGTTAATACTATTTTTTATTAACTGGTGATCGCCTTTATAATCGCTTGTGATCTTCAATGTTAAATTGCCTTCTGCCATTTTGCCTAAATATTCAACTCCTTCGTTTATCGGTATTATTACAGCGTCAAGAGTGTTATTCAACCCGGTAATAATTTTTCTATAATCGCCAGAGTGCTTGGAAGCTTCAGCTCTTACAGATAACCTTCCATCAACAGCGGCATCAGCCTGATTGTTTACATCATAAATCAAAGAATTAATTGCTTCTATACAAGTGTTTAGATTGTCTTTAATAGTGTTAATGTCGCCATTGTATGTTTCGGTTATCTTTTCAGGTATATCTCCCTTACTAATTTTATCAACATATTCTGCGGCCATAATCAATGGAGTTACAACAGCGTCAAGAGTTTTGTTCACTCCTTCAATAATATCTTTGAAGTTGCCTTTATGTTTGGTTATATCTGCTCTTTCTGAAAGGTTGCCATTTAGCGCCGATACGGTTAAACCGTTTACATCGTCTACCAAAGCTTTTATACTACTCATCATAACAACAAGCGATGGAACTAATTTGTCATTTTCGCAGCTTTTCCCTACAGATTTATAGAACTCTAATTTACCAAGATCGCCATTAGATATTTGAATTAGAACATTCTGAACTGCATTTAATCTTAAAAGCACTTTATTTACAGATTCTCGCATGCTGGCATAAATGCCAAGCGAAGTTCCGCTAACGTTTTTTGTATAATCATTCTGCGCCATTAATGTTAAAACGCCAGAAGCCTCACGTAACCCATCAAGTCCTTGAATACAGGAATTTATGCTGATTTTTATATTATTAAAATCGCCCTTATACTCTTCGGTTATTTTTTCTGGGATTTCACCTTTGCCAATCTTATCTAAATAATTTGCGGTCATATAAAGAGGGTTTACAATTGTTTCAAGAGTTTTGTTTATCCCAGCCACCATATCTCTAAAACTATGCTGGAATTTTTGTTCATCCCCTCTATATTTCAAATCGCCTCTAAGCGCCGCTTCGGCTATATTTACAATTTCGGAATTAATTCCATTCAGACTTGCTTTAACATTATCAATCGCTTCTGTTATTAGAGCTTTTTTACCAGGTAATTTATCCATATCGACTGAAAAATCGCCAACAGCATAACGGCTGACGACCTCGACTACTTTCATTTTAACGTCTATATGACTTTTGACTAATTCATTTATACTTTTTGCCATATGACCGTAAATTCCCGGGAATTTATCTGAATCAATTTGTTCGTCTATCCAGCCTTCAGCATGCTTATCTGCCATTTCCTTTTGCGCTTCTACAAAACCTGTAAAAGTTTGAATAAGAGAATTTATATTTATTTTTATTTCGTTAAAATCGCCTTTATAGTTATCTTTGATCGCTTCTGGAATACTTCCTTTGCTTAAACGGTCTACATATTCAGCCGCCATATTAAGAGGATTTATAGCCGCATCCAATACTTCGTTTATTTCTTCAATTATTTCTCTGTAACTTCCTGAAAATTTTTCCGAATCGCTACGGTAACTCAGCTTTCCATCAACAACTGTTTTAGTTAACATTTTTGTTTCCGTAATAAGGCTGCGAATATTTGTAGTGACTTTATTTACGGCAGAAGCAATTTCGTCCTGGCTATCTGCCGGTTTAAGAGTAAAATCAACTTGGCCTTGCCCTACCTTTTGAAATGAACCGATTACGCTTTCATCAAGATATGCTACAAATAAATCAAGCGTTCTCCCCATCTCGCCTAACTCGTCGTCAGTATCAAGATTTACTCTCGCTTTAGTATGCCCTTTCATCATTTCGCGCGCCATATCTAATACTTTAGTTATTGACGACTTTATTACTTTTGAAAGAAAAGTTCCTAAAGCTATCGATATTGCAATAACCAAAAGTACAATAAACGTCATAAACCAAATTGTATTTGAAGCTTTATTATCGTTAGAGTCGCTTATGTTTTTTGCATCGTCAATGTTATACTCAAATACTTTTTCTAATGCAGAACGAGTGCTTTTCCGGGCTTTATTAAGATCCCCGTTTAGCAAAACTGTAGCGTCTGAGTTATTGCCATTTTTAACTAAATTATCAAATTTACTCGCCAACTCAGTGAAAGCGTTTACTTCCTTTTGATAATTATCGTATAGCTCTTTTTCGTCAGGAGCGTCAATATTTTTCTCATATTCACTAACATTTTGATTCATTTCCCCAATCAATTTGTTCCAATCCTGAGAGCGTTGATCTGCGAACGATTTGTCAGCCGTTAAAAGCTGATCTCTCATTATTGCGTTAATTCTTTCATATTTAGCCAAAGCAGAACCCAGGGACTGTAATGATAAAACACAGTTATCATACATGTATTTATCCTGTTTAGCAAGCGTACGTAGATTTAAAATAGCAGTCGTTCCCATACAAGCCGTAAAAAAGGCTATCAACAGAAAAGAATAGATCAATTTCTTTGCAATACTCAGATTGTAAAACCACTTCATGCTCTTCTCCTATTTTTCATTTTTTCATTTATCTTGAAGAAAACTTTCATAAGCTAAAACAGTGTTAAGTTTGTAATTAAAAATCAGGGCAAACAATTGAACTCCCAAAAAATTGTTTGCTGAACCTATTTCAACAATAAAACTTAACGATTAAAGTTTTTTATATAATCGGATTAATTTGTCAAAAGTTTAGACGATGTTGATTGTTTACTAATGATGATAATTTATTCCGAAAAATTATTGTTTACCCACTAACCTTACAGTTTTAATTACAAATTAAAAGCCTCCCCGATTTATCGGGGAGGCTTAAAGAAATAAATTATCCGGGGTTCTTAGTTCATGTTACATCTACTCTTATTTATCTCATCACTTCCTTATACTAACGGATTTTCTATTTCCCATATCGCTAAGTTTGAATCTACTCAATAATTGTTGCAGATTTAATGTTAATCTATTCAAATCGTCAGCGGCATGCGCAATTTGAGAAGTTCCGGCCGCGCTTTCTTGAGTAACGCTGCTGATAGCTTCTACATTTTTGCTTATTTGTTCTGCTGCCGAAGATTGTTCTTCCGTAGCTGCGGCTACCTGATTAATCACGTCAGAAACTTTAACTGAATTGTCCTTTATTACTTCCAAAGCTTCAGCTACATGCTCAGTCAGATCCATTCCTTCTTTCACATTATCGGTTGCTTCCTTCATGGATTTATCAGCCTTAGTTGCTTCATGCTGGATTTCTTTAATTGTATCGGCAATTTCTTTAGTTGCTTTTGTCGTTCTTTCAGCAAGCTTTCTTACTTCGTCAGCCACAACCGCAAAGCCTCTGCCTTGTTCTCCTGCTCTGGCCGCTTCAATTGCCGCGTTCAATGCCAGCAAATTTGTCTGGTCTGCAATATCGTCAATGACCTGGCTTATCTCGCCTATCTGATCCGATTTCTTAGCAAGCGAAGCTATTACATTGGCTGTTGTTTCAGAAGACTCTACTATTCTCTGCATTCCTTCTTTAGTTTCGCGTATTTTCTTCATTCCTTCGCCGGCGCTTACGTTAGCCTGACTTGAAAGTTCTGAAGCTGTGCTTGCATTTTTAGAGCTCTCAAATATGGTTTTTGTCATTTGTTCAACCGCTCCGGCAACTTCAAGCGTCTGCTGGCTTTGTTCCTGCGAACCTGAAGCTAATTCTTCTGCGCTTGAAGATATTTGAGTGCTTGCGCTTGCAGCAGCTTCAGCAGCTTCGCTTACTTCGTCTAAGGCCTGATTAAGAGATTCTGACACTGCGTTTATACTGTTCTTAATCAATTGATGATCGCCTTTATAATCGCTTGTTATTCTACCCGAGAAATCTCCTTTGGCCATTTCAGCTAATGCCGATACGCCTTCTTTGATTGGAGTTAATACGGCCTCAAGCGTATTATTTATGCCTTCTACTATTTTTCTAAAGTCTCCGCCATGTTTTGTAACGTCGGCTCTCTTTTCTAACTGTCCTTCAACCGCCGTTGCAGCTAATTCTTTTGTGTCTTTTACAAGAAGATTTATAGCGTCAAAACAAATATTAAGATTGTTTTTAATTGTATTGTAATCGCCTTTATATTCTTCAGTTATATTCGCTGGGATATTTCCTTTACTTATCAAGTCTACATATTCAGCAGCCATATTTAATGGATTAATTACAGAATTCAGTATTTTGTTAACGCCGACCATAACAGTCTTGTAATCTCCATTATGTTTGCCTTCTTCAGCCCGAACTGTTAGTTGTCCGTTTTCTGTTGCAATTGTAAGGCGACTTATATCCTCAATAAGGTTTTTTATACTTGTCATCATTTGAATAACTGACGGCATAAGTCTGTCATTCTCGCTTCTCTTTCCTATCTTTTTTAGAGCTTCAAGTTCTTTCATATCTCCCTGCGCAACCTCTTCAATAATACCTACAGTATGCGACAAGTGAGAGATTACCATATTTACAGAGCTTGCAATGTTTCCATATACTCCAAGATACTGGCCTTTTACAGTTGTAGTGTAATCGTTGAAAGACATTTTATTAATTACTTCGGCAGATTCAGTCAAGCCTTCCAAGCCGTCAATACAAGAATTAATGCTTGTTTTAAGAATATTGTAATCGCCTTTATATTCTTCATTAATTTTTGTTGGTATTTCTCCTCTTCCTATCTGGTTAATATAATCTGCGGCAACATTTAATGGTCCTACTACAGAACTCAACGTATCGTTTAGGCCCTCTATTATCTTGCGGAAATCTCCGCCGTGTTTCATAGTGTCTGCTCGTTTACTTAGTTTCCCTTCTATTGCCGCCGCAGCTAGCATTTTTGCATCGTCTACTAATAAGTTAACAGAATCAATACAAAGATTAAGATTATTATTAATTTCCTGGAAATCGCCGTTATACTTTTCCGTTATTTTATTAGGAATGTCTCCTTTGCTAATTCTATCTACATACTCTGCCGCCAAGTTAAGAGGGCCGATAACAGAATCCAGACTAGCGTTAACTCCTTGTATTATAATTCTAAAATCGCCGTAATGTTTTTTTGCGTCTGCTCTAACGCTTAATTTTCCTTCAACAGCAGCAGTAGCAAGCGTTTTTGCGTCTATAACCAATTCATTTATTGCGTCTATGCATACGTTAAGATTATTTTTAAGTTCGTTGAAATCGCCATTATAAGCGTCGGTTATTTTATTGGGAACATCCCCCTTGCTGATTCTGTCAATATACTCGGCAGCCATATTAAGAGGAGCAATTAATGAGTCTAATGTATTGTTTATGCCGCTTATAATTTCTTTATAACCGCCGTCGAATTTTTCATCATTTCCTCTTATGCTTAGCTTCCCGTCAACCGCCGCGCCAGTAAGCGTGTTAGTTTCTTTTATTACAGCCTGAATATTTTCCGTTACTTTATTTACTACAGGAGCTATTTCGTCTCCATTATCAAAAGCCTTCATCGAAAAATTAACGTCTCCTTCGCTTATTTTTCTGAATGCCCCCAAGACTTCATCGTCTAAATATGTAACAAATTTATCAAGAGTCTTGCCCATTTGTCCAAGTTCATCTTCAGTATCAAGATTTACGCGCGCCTTAGTATGTCCTTTCATCATTTCACTGGCCATTTCAAGAACTTTTTGTATAGGGTTTTTAACTATTTTAGAGATCAAAACTCCCAATGATATCGAGATAAAAATGCCGATTATGGAAATTAGTATCATTGCCCATATCGTTGAAGAAGCAGTGGATGAGTTATCCATCTGTATTTTATGCGCATAATCCACGTTATAATCATATAATTTTGATACAGCTTCGCGATATTTAACGCTAAACTCATGTAGTTCTCCTACAAGAATATCTTTCGCTTCCTGCACTTTTCCTTCTTCGTTCAGTTTTATAATTTTCGTTTCTAAATCGCGATAACTTTTTCTTAAAGGAACATATTCTTCATACATTTTTCGTTCATCTGGAGTAGAAATACTTGCTTCATACACTTTTAGCGTTTCGCTGATTTTTTGAGTTAGCTCTCCAATTTCTTTAGACCTTTGCTGTACTGCTAATTTATCCGAATCCATGTTTTGCTCCATCAGCAAACCGTTAATTCTTTCATAGTTTGCCGATACAAGCCCCAACTGTTCTAATGAAATTAGACAGTTATCATACATATAAGCGTCCTTATCAGCCAGTTTATTCAGGTTATAAATCCCAAATGAGCTCATTGCAGCAGAAATTAACGATACGAACAAGAAAGAGTAAATTAACTTTCTTGCTATTCCAAGGTTGTTAAACCATTTCATGTCTTCCTCCGTTTTTTTTATTTTTATTTAAATTCTTTGAAACCGCGTTGTATAAGTCTAAAGCGTCAAATGGCTTGTTAATATATTCGTCAGCGCCTTTTGCAATACAGATATCCTTATTTGAACCGCTCGATTTTGCAGATAACACAATGAATGGTATATCTTTAGTTGCCGCCTCCTTTTTTAGCATTTCCAATAATTTTATTCCATCCATAACTGGCATCATTATATCTGAGATAATTAGATCAGGAATTTTATTGTTTATCATTATAAATGCTTCTTTTCCGTTTCTGGCCTGGTGAACTTCATATTTTTTATTAATAAGCATTTCGGCTACGCTAGTCCTGATTTCATCTTCATCGTCTACAACCATTATTTTATACATCATCTTTTCCACTTTTAATTTTTCTCATTGCCATTTTAATAAATGCAACAACTATTAAGGATGTTTTTGTTACGAGAGAAGATAATTTGTTCTAAGCGAGTAATTTTTGTTCTTAATACACTGATTAAATGGGAATTGGGTTTTTATTTATTAGGATAAACCTGAATTTTTTGTATAAATTGAATATTTTAACGTTTTTTACTTTTTAATTTGAAGCTATTATTACCTTGAATAACTGGAAAAAGAGCAATAACTTTAAATAATTAATTATTTTATTCATTGTTTCTATTTTCTTCAAAACCCCTGCTAAAGTATATATGGATAAATCTTCTATTTCAGATGAGAATAAACTGCAAGCCAGAATCAATCAACTTGAGAAAGAAATTGATAATTTCAAAGAAGTTGAGAAATCCTTACTTAAAAATCTTTTTTGGTTACAAGAATCCCAACGTTTAGCACAACTTGGATATTTTAAGTACTTTATAAAAGGAGATTTCTGGATAAGCGCAGATTCTTTTGATCAAGTTCTTGGAATAAATAAAAACTATATACGTAACTATAATTCCTGGATGGATTTAGTTCACCCAGACGATAGAGAAACGCTTGCTAAAAACACATCCGATTTTTTTGGTTCGAAATCTTATTTTAACGTTGATTACAGAATCATCCGTAAAGACGATAACTCAATCCATTGGATAAATGAAATTGGGAATATCGAATACGATGAAACAGGCTCCCCTATTAGTATTTTTGGCACAGTACAGGATATTACTGACAGAAAGGAAGAAGAGATAAAACGATCTAATAATACATGCGCATCAAGCGCAGCCGAGGCTGTTTCCGAAGGCGAAGAAAAATACAGATTGGTTTTTAATAACATCCCGCTTGGCATATTCCACTTCAATTTGCAAGGAAAGCTTACGGATTGTAACGATCTTTTCCTAAAAATACTTGGTTCGCCGCGTGTAAATGTTCTGGGGATGAGTATGCTCGAAATGCCATTCTCGGAATCTATTAAAACTGCTTTGAATGGAGAATATGGACACTTTGAAGGGAACTATAAAACGCCTAGTTCTGGAAAGGTTATTCCTCTTAAAATTGAAGTAGCGCCTGTGAATCTAAAAAATGGAGCTATTGTAGGCGGAGTTGGAATTGTTGAAAATGTTACTGAAAAGAAACAAATTGAGCGAATTTTCTTTCATGACATTCTTAATACCGCCGGAACTTTACAAAGTCTGTCGACTCTTCTGTTGGATAAAAATATAGATTCCCAAACGAAACAGAAATTTACAAATTTGCTTAATACTCAGGCTATTAGAATAATAGACGAAATTAAAACCCACAGATTTCTTATTTCTTCAAAATCAAATGAAATCACTCTGGAAATTAAACCGATTAAGGCTTATGAACTTTTAAATAATCTTCGCGAGCTCTTCTTGCATTCAAATTCGCTAAGTTATCGCGCAATTGAAATTGTAAAAGACTGTGAAAATATCAATATGGAATGCGACCATGCTCTTTTGGGCCGAATTATAACTAATATGTTAAAAAATGCAATTGAAGCCTCCGAGCATGACGACGTAATTACGATGGGATGCAGGTTGCAAGATGGGAATGTCGCTTTTTGGGTTCACAACCAAGCTTATATCCCAGAGGATATTAAATCTCAAATTCTGACAAGCTCAGTTTCTACAAAAGGCGAAGGCCGGGGTCTAGGAGTGTTTAGTATGAAATACCTTCTTCAAACTTACTTAAAAGGATCAATCTCTTTTACTTCCACCCAGGAGGAAGGCACAACTTTTACTGCGGTTCTTCCTCAATATCTATAGAGAGGAACTCTATCAATAAGCGACTTTTACTTACAAACTCTGTAGAAATTGAATAAGGTCAGTCTCGCTATCAAGAGCTAATTTTTTTCTCAGCCTTGTACGAGCTTTTCGCACTCCTTCATACGAAATAAAAGTAAGCGCAGAAATATCTTTTGTCGTAAGATTCATACAGAATAAAAGACATAATTTTATTTCATTAGACGATAGATCAGGAAAATTTTTTCGTAAAAAAGACGAGAATTCTGCGTGAATGTCCATAAATTGCATTTCAAACTGACTCCAGTTCATTTCAAAACTGGATTTTCTAAAATTATATATACTCCTATTGATTGCAGCTTTATCGTTATAATTTATTTTTTTTACAATTTTTTCAATTTCCCCTATCATTTTTGTAACGAGCTGATTATTTAGCGAAAGCTGCACCGAATTTGAAACCAATTCCTTCTCTTTTGAAATTACTTCCCGTCTTAGAGCTTCTTCTTGCTCAATAAATATTTTTTTCTCTAAGGCTAATTTTTCTTCATGTTCAAGAGTAAATGATAAAACTGAATTTACACGAGCTGTTAACTCTATTGAATCTACCGGCTTTCTAATAAAATCAGCAGCTCCTTCTTCAAGAGCAGTTTTAAGATTATTCGACTCCATCATTACTCCGGTTGCCATTATTACTGGAATATAGCGGGTCTGCGGGTTATTTTTTAACTTTTTCAAGACGTCAATGCCGGATAATTCTGGCATTAGCCAGTCAAGTATTATTATATCTGGCGCTTCTAAAGATGTTTTTCGTAAAGCAGTTTCCCCATCTTCAGCAATAATACAACAGTATCCATTCCATTCTAACACTCGCCTAAAGTATTTAGTATTGTCGGCTTCGTCGTCCACAATCAGTATTTTTCTGTTCCCTTCCAGCATATCCAACTAATTTTTTCCATATATCCAACACACAATAGGATATTTTTGTAATAATGCCATCGCTTTGATAGTTTTTTTGCCAGCTTTTTGATTTTTTATGCTTAGAATTGCAAAAAAATATTCTTGCTGCTTTATATTTAGAATATTTAATACATAAGTAACAAAATATAATATATACTATCAAGAGTTCATTAACCTACATAGATAGGTAGGTATTTTGATTTACGTCGCATATAATTTACTTTATACTAAATATTCGGAAGGGAAAGATACTAATTTCTTTATAATATTATTATGAAATAATAATAAGTTTATTTTTGACAAGTATAGGTAAAAGCGCTAAATTAAATTGTCATTAAAAGATTATCAATGGTAAATTATTTGTATAAAATAGTATTTATCGCAAATGAAGACCAATCTCCTATAATTTCTTCCGAATGGTTTAAGAATGAAAACCTGCAAGTTATTCATATCAGCGAATATAATTCGTCGACTAATTTTTTTGTAAAAAACAAAGAACAGATTGATTTAATACTTATCGACATTGATGTTAATGAAAAAAATAATGCCGCTTTCTTTCTAGAAAAAACTCTTAGTAATTTTCAGATACCTATTATTTTTATTACTCCTCCTGATATAAATGAGACTTTTTTTAATAGGCTCATTCAATTAAATCCTTTTGATATAATCCAAAACAACTCGAATTCATTAATCTTAAAAAACAAAATAAAGCAAGCTCTTTGTATTAAGGGAACGCAAACAGATGAGAATGCAGATTTAGTTTCTCAAGCTCCCAAACAATATTATATTGAATATATCAATAAACTTGAAAACGCCTTGAAAACAAGCGAGAATCGTTTTCACTATTTATTCAATCGCTCTCCCTTCCCCATCTGGGAAGAAGATTTTTCACAAATAAAATCATATTTTGATCGGCTTAGAGATTTGGGAGTATGCGACTTCCGAGTTCACTTTGATTCGCATTTTGAAGATGTTTTTAAATGCGCTTCGCTTGTAAAGATTTTAGATGTTAATCATATGGACTCTGATGATCCTTTGAATAATGAGAAAAAAATAATACCAGGCAATTTGACTGATATTTTTTCAGAAGAGTCATATCAAATATTTAAGGAAGAATTAATTTGTCTGGCTGAAGGCAATACTACATATGAAGGCGAGCTGCGGCTAAAGAATGTAAACGGCGAAATTACATATAGTATTGTCAGACTTTTTGTAGTCTCCGGATTTGAGCACAGTCTTGAACATGTAATGGTTTCCTTTTTTGATATAACTGATAGAAAAAAAAGCGAAACCGCTTTGTTAAAATCTGAAAAACAATTTAAACAAGTTTGGAATAATGCAGTCGATGGAATGCGCATTATAGATATTGAGGGGAAAATCACTTCTGTAAATGATGCATTTTGCACTTTGATTGGAAAGTCAAAAGAAGAATTAATAGGGAAAAATTTTTCTGTAATCTATGACGATCAAAATTTAGAAAATCCGGATTTAGGCGATCAGGAAGAAAAACTTAGAAAGTTTAAAGGAAAAATTTCTGATAATGACATTGAACCGCGGTTTAGAAAAGAATTAGTTCTTTGGAACGGAAAGAAAGTTTGGTTTGAAGTTTCCAATTCTATCCTCAATACTGAAGAAGACAATCTGTCTGTGTTGAGCATTTTTAGAGATATTAGCATAAGGATGAATTATGAAGCGCGGCTTAATCAAACTACAGAAGAGCTTAAAGAAATAAATGCGTCAAAAGATAAATTCATTTCTATTCTGTCTCATGATTTACGCGGACCATTTAACGGATTTCTGGGAATTACCGATATACTTGCAAATAGCCTGGAAAGCCTTACGCCTGAAGAAATAAAAGAAAGCGCTACTCTTCTAAATAAAGCTTTAAAAAACCTCTACCTCCTTCTCGACGATCTTCTTCTTTGGTCAAGAATCCAAACGCGTCGTATAAATTTCGTAATAAGTACTTTTCATGTTGTTCCGGAAGTAGAATCTGTTATTTCTCTTTTAACTCCCAACGCTGAAAAAAAAAGGATAAAGATAATTAATAATATAAACGCCAATTTGGAACTAACAGCGGATAAATCAATGTTAAAACTTCTTTTCAGAAACCTTATTGCTAATGCAATTAAATTTACATTTGAAGGAGGCGCAATTAATTTAAACGCTTACATAACTGACGAGCTCAAAACATCCTTTTCCAATAGCAATTATTCTTCTTTCGTCTTCAATCCTAAAAGCATTATATTCTGTGTGTCTGATTCTGGCGCAGGTATTTCAACTGAAAACATGAGTAAACTTTTCCGGTCTGACATACACTTCACTACAACAGGCACTCAAAACGAAACAGGCACTGGACTTGGTCTGGTTCTTTGTAAAGAAATTGTTGAAAAACATAACGGTTATATTTGGGCTGAAAGTGATGAAGGCATTGGAAGCTCTTTTTATTTTACTCTATCAGACGTTCAAAAACAATAATTATTTTTCTTGATACTTGTTCGCGGTATGATTTTAATTATGTCTTTAATTATTTTCAAATGGGCAGAGAATAATTAAACTTTATTAGCTTAACTAGCATACACATTGCTTTTATTTTAGTAACTATTAACTTTGTATTTGTGTCAATTATATGAGGGAATTATGAATACGTCAAAAGATTCTGTGCATATAGATAATGATACTTACGAACAGGAACTAAAAAAATTCAACCAGCTGTTTTTTTATATGACTCAGGGAGTTATATACCGTAATCCTGAAGGAATTATTGTATCGGCTAATCCTGCCGCCGAGAAAATTCTTTCTGTTCGTTCAGGCGGATTACTTGGTAAAAATTTTTCAGATTTAAAATGGTTTGCCGTACGAGAAGACGGAACTAAATTGCCGGCAGAAGAACACCCTTCTATGTTGGCATTTACTGAAAGAAAGGATATTGCAAATTATATACTTTCCATTAAGAATAAGAATAATAACGAGCGCCGCTGGCTAAGAGTAGACGCCGTCCCTCTTTTCATACCTGATGACAAATTCCCATATTTAGTCTTTACAATTTTTAACGATATAACTGAACGAATAAAAGCAGAAGCCGAATATAAAACAATTATTAAAAGCGCTATTGATGGTTTCTGGATTTTAGATCAATATGGGAAAATATTAGATGTTAACGAATCATATTGCCAAATGAGCGGTTATTCTAGAACTGAATTATTTAGCATGACTATTCTTGAGATTTTTCCTGTCGCTTCGGATGAAAATATTATTGAACGACTTAATAAATGTAGAACAAATGGAGCAATTCATTTTGAATCTTTTCTTAAACGAAAAGACGGCACAACAATAGACGTAGAAATTAGCGTCAGCTATAGCGAAGAAAATGATAATCACTTCTATGCATTTTTTCATGATATTTCCGAAAGAAATAAAAATGAACTGCAATTTAAAAAATTATATGAACGTTCTCCACTTGGTTATCAGTCGCTAGACTCAAATGGTCAATTTTTAGAAGTTAACGAGTCCTGGCTTGAAATGTTTGGATATAAAAAAAATGATGTTATCGGTCATAGTTTCAGAGAATTTCTTACTCCTGAACTACAACTAATTATTGAAGATCATTTTCAGCAGTTTATGAAAAATGGCCAGGTTCATACAGAATTCAGGATGATACGAAAAGACTCAAAAATTATTGACGTGGCAGTTGACGGTAAAATTGAGTATAACGAGAACGGCGCAGTTAAAAAAACACATTGCATGATTAACAATATTACAGCGCGTAAAATAGCCGAAGAAAACATTCGAAAACTTTCTCAGGCTGTTGAACAAAGCCCCACTATTGTTGTAATTACAGATACCAACGGAATAATAGAATATGCAAATTCGAAGTTCGCTGAAATAACCGGTTACTCTATTCAGGAAGTTATTGGTAAAACGCCACGTATTCTAAAATCTGGAGAAAAACCTAATCATGAATACAAAGAACTCTGGGATACAATTAAATCGGGACAGGAATGGCAAGGCGAGTTTCATAATAAGAAGAAAGACAATACTCTTTACTGGGAATCTGCTCATATTTCTCCGTTAAAAAACCAATTTGGCGCAATAACTCATTTTATTGGAATTAAAGAAAATATTACTGCTAAAAAAGAATTGGATATAAAGTTGAAGCAAGCTCTTGATAAAGCGGAGGAATCAGACAGATTAAAATCTTCGCTTCTTGCCAACATGAGCCATGAGTTCCGTACTCCTATGACAGGAATTTTAGGCATGTCAACAGCCTTAATGGAAACAATAGACGATGCCCAACAACGGAAAATGGTAAGGAGCATAATTCAATGCGGTAAACGTTTAATGCAAACATTAGACGCTGTTCTTGAACTTGCAAATCTTGAATCACATTCCAATAATAAAGAATATGAACTGATTAATATTTCAAAGACCATCCCAATTTTGATTTCAAAATTCACAGCAAAAGCAAAACAAAAAGGTTTACGTTTCCACTATGAAATAAATAATGATTCAATATTCGTAAGATCAAAGCACAAAATGATTTCTGAAATTGTTTTTCAGCTTTTAGATAATGCAATAAAATTTACAGATGAAGGATCGGTAGTTTTTTGCGTTGATACTGTTACAATAAAAAAAGAGCCTTTTGTAAAGCTTGTTGTAAAAGATTCTGGAATAGGTATTCCTAAAGAATACCAGGAAATTATATTTAAAGAATTCCGGCAGGTTAGCGAAGGTATTTCAAGAAGCTATGAAGGAGCTGGTCTTGGCTTATCAATTGTAAAAAAGATGACAAATTTAATGAGTGGAGAAATTATTGTAGAAAGCGAAGTCGGGAAAGGTTCAACTTTTACTGTAATTTTGCCAACCGAAGCTAGCGAAACAACTTCATTCCCTGAACAGATTATCAAACCTGTTTTAAAGAAATCAAAAACGCCAGAACTTAAACCGAAAAGTATTCTTGAAGTATTGCTTGTTGAAGACACTATAATTAATGCGCAGGTTGCCGCTATTTATTTAAAAGATATTTGTAAAATTAAACACGTACGAAACGGCTTAACCGCCGTAAAAATGGCTCAAGATAATAATTACCCGCTTATACTTATGGATATTAACCTTGGGCCCGGAATAGACGGCATACGTACGACTAAGGAAATTAGAAAAATCCCCGGTTATGAAGAAGTTCCATTTATTGCTTTAACAGGTTACTCAATGGAATCAGATAAAAATAAATTTCTGTCTGAAGGTTTAAACTATTTTTTGCCTAAACCTTTTAGCCGTGAAGAAATAAGAGATTTGGTTTCAGAAATTCTTTCGTAATATTCCATTAATGATTTATATTTAGTAAATGGATATTGAAAAAGAAATTTTAGATTCTATATTTACTCAGTTAAATTTTAACCGGAAAAAAAATCTTTTTTTTAACGGTTCTGAAAATGATTTTGTTACTCTTTCAGAATCGACTATAGATTTTATAAAAAACCGCAAGGTTGATATTCTTGGTTACTTTGAAACTCTTTTTGCCAGAAGGCAAGATATTTCAATTATAAATAAAATTGTTGATTCGGTATTGCAAACCTTTTATGACGCCAACCAATATTTATATTTTAGCAACGAAGATATTTCAGAATTAAAAAGTTATTATTTTATGCTGTTAAATAATATTTACTCATATTTGTTAAATGACAAAGAGAATTGCATTGATGATATTATTCACGCTCATTATAATAATCTTAAACGCTGGATATCAAAAACAAATCCTTTTGTTAAAATAATAAATAAAAACGATCCTTATGTGCCCAGCATAGTGTGTTCCGAATATTCTCCAGAAATGCAACTATCAATTTTAGATATCTCTCTTGAAGAATTAAAAGAACCAGTCATTGACATCGGCTGCGGTTACAATGCCAGATTGGTAAGCTTTCTTCGAAATAAAGGGATTTTGGCTTTTGGGCTTGATAGAATTATTAAAGAGAATAAAGATTATTTAATAACTGGCGATTGGTTTTCATTTCCATTCGTTCCTGATTCCTGGGGCTCTATAATAGCTCACATGTCTTTTTCAAATCATTTTATGCATAACCATTTGCGTAGCGACGGCGATTATTCTGGCTATGCAAATAAATATACTCAAATACTTAAATCGTTATCACAAGGCGGCTGCTTTATTTATACGCCAAGCCTTCCATTTATTGAAGAATTTATTGATGAAAAGCATTTTTCTTTAACTAAAAAAAATTTCGATAAATTAAGTATTAACGATTATAATTTGGGACTAACTATAATCACTAAAATTGCTTAATACTATTTTTATTAAATATAAACATGGCAGTAAATTATTCTGCCATGTTTATCCTCTCCTACAAACCGCTATTTCTAACTATGTTTTACAACTGAAGATTTATTCCCTGAATTTGAATCGTTAATATTGAATTGCTCAATTAAAGATTCTAAATTGAGAGTTAGTCTATTTAGGTCTTCGGCTGCATGGGCTATTTGCTGCGTGCCTGCCGCGCTCTGCTGCGTTACGCTGCTTATGCCTTCTATGTTTTTGCTTATTTGTTCTGCTGCTGAAGATTGTTCTTCGCTTGCCGCGGCTACCTGAGTTACGATATCAACAACATGTTGCGATTCTTCAACAATTTCTTTTAATGACTCGCCTGCTTTATTGGCAAGAGTTTTTCCTCTTTCAACTTCCTCAGTTCCTTCCCCCATGGATTCAACAGCGTTACCAGTATCTTTTTGGATTTGTTTTATCATTCCGGCTATTTCTTTTGTAGCTTTGGTAGTCCTCTCTGCAAGCTTTCTTACTTCGTCGGCTACTACTGCAAAGCCTCTGCCCTGTTCTCCCGCTCTTGCGGCTTCTATAGCTGCGTTTAAGGCTAACAGGTTAGTCTGATCGGCTATATCGTCAATCACCTGGACTATCTCGCCTATCTGGTCGCTGCTCTTTCCAAGTTCCTGAACTGTATCAGCAGATTTTCTTACTACATCGGCAATTCTATTCATGCCTTCAATTGTTTCTTTAACTACGCTGCCTCCTTCAACTGCTTTATCGCCAGCTTTCTTTGCGGCCTCTGCTGCATGCGAAGCGTTTTTTGTGTTCTCAAGAATTGTCCTTGTCATCTCTTCAACTCCGCCGGCTACTTCTGTCGCCTGCTGTGTTTGTTCGCTGGCGCCTGCCGCCATTTCTTCTGTGCTGGAACTTATCTGGTTGCTTGCGCTTGCTGTAGCAGAAATAGCTTCAGAAACGTCATTAAGCGCTTTGCTTAATGATACAGCTACTCCGTTTATACTATTCTTTATCAACTGATGATCGCCCTTATAGTCGCTGGTTATTCTTACTGTCAGATCGCCGCTCGACATTTTTTCTAGAATTTTTACGCCTTCGTTTATTGGAGCTACTATAGCTTCAATGGTCTCATTAACGCCTTCTATTATTTTTCCATAATCGCCTTTATGTTTAGAAGCGTCTGCTCTTTGACTAAGCCTTCCTTCAACAGCATTTTCAGAAAGCATTTTCATGTCTTTAATTAAAGCATTTATAGAATTGAAACAAGTATTCAGATTATTCTTTATAGCGTCAAATTCGCCTTTATATGCATCTGTTATAGCCTCTGGTATTTCTCCTTTTGCTATTTTAGTTATATTGCCCGCCATAAAGTGAATAGGCTCAACTAAACAATCAGTAAGGGAATTTATTCCCTGTGTGAGCCTTCTCCATTCTCCCTGAAACATTTTGTCATTTCCACGATCCGTAAGATTCCCATTATTAACATTATCAATAACTCTCCATATTCCATTGAAAATTTTTGACATGTTATTCATTAAATCATTAAGATTGTTTTTGATTTCATTGAAATCGCCATTATATGTTTCTGTTATCGTTTGTGGAATGTCGCCTTTGCTTAACCGGTCTATATATTCAGCGGCCATGTTCAAAGGTCCAATTATAGCGTCAAGAGTATCGTTTACGCCTTCTACAATTTTTCTAAAATCTCCCTGATGTTTTGTAGCGTCTGCTCTCTTGCTTAACTTGCCTTCAATAGCTCCTTGCGATAAGTCTTCCATATCGTCAATTAGCGCTTTTACAGAAGAGAAACAAACATTAAGATTATTTTTAATTTCATTATAATCTCCTTTATATTCTTCTGTAATTTTTTCTGGTATTTCTCCTTTTGCAATAGCAGTGATGTTCTTACCCATAAATCTGATATTTGTAATAAGCGTTTCCATTATCAAATTGATATCCACTATAAGCACGCGCCAGGCTCCGACTACCATTTCAGGTCTTCCTTTTTCAGTTAAGTCTCCATTGAGTATACTACCGCTTATTCTATGAATTCCTGTTGTAATAAGATTAGTGGAATGGATTAAATCATTTATGCTTGTTTTAATTTCATTAAAATCGCCCTTCAAATCTTTTTCAATTTTTTTCGGAATAACGCCTTTGCTTATATCGTTCATATAAGACGAAGCTAGTTTCAGCGGCTCTGTAACTGCGTCAAGAGTGCCGTTAATACCTTGTACTATCTTTCTGAAATCGCCCTGATGTTTTGTTATATCTGCTCTTGTATTTAACTTACCTTCAACTGCTCCTTCAGAAAGAGAATAAACGTCGGTTATAACAAGTTGTATTGCATCGATACAGATATTTAGATTATTTTTTATTTCGTTAAAGTCGCCGTTATATTGTTCTGTTATTTTTGCAGGAATATCGCCCTTGCTAATACGATCCATATATTCAGCGGCCATATTTAATGGACCTATTACTGCGTCTAATGTTCCATTAAAGCCTGCAATTATTTCTTTATAACCCCCATTAAATTTTTCGGCATTCCCTCTTATTGAGAGCTTTCCTTCTATTGCTCCGCTTACAAGACTTTTTGTCTCTGCTAACAGCTCGCGTAACGCTTTAGTAATTCCATTTAGCGCTGGAGCTAATCTATCATCTTTATCATACATTGGAACTTCAATAGATACTTCGCCCTGCGCTATACAATTCATCGCTCCGGCAAACTGATCTAACTGATCTGCAAAAGCGTCAAGAGTTTTTGCCATTATACCAATCTCGTCTTCACAGTCAATATTCGATCTTGCCTGCACATGTCCTTTTTTTAATTCTTGCGCCATTATCAGTATTTTTGCTACCGACTTTTTAATAACGCCAGATACAAATAATCCTAATCCCATTGACACGATTAATCCAATAATTGCAAGTATAATCATTCCGGTTACAGCGCTTGTTGCATGTTCTTTGTTACTTATACTAAGAGTTTTAGCATAATCAGTTTTATACTGTATTATGTTTTGTAATGCATCTCTCTGGTTCTGTGAAACGGCAGTAAATTCTCCCGTAAAAAACTTTGCCGCTTCTTTTATATTGCCAACCTTAAGATATTCATTAAATTTTGCTATTACTGGTTTCAGGTCTTTTCTTGCATCCAAGAACTTATTATATAGTTCTTTTTCTTCTGGAGTAGAAATTCTTGATTCGTAATCTTTCAGATATTCATTAATCCCTTTTGTTAATGCGTTTCTAGCGTCTACATTTTCAGCCTTAAACTTTTCATCAGTATTTAAAACCGGGTCTCTTGTAAGAGCCATTGCAAGCTCAAACTTTGAACTCACAATCCCAAGATCCTGAATTGCGATTACACAGTTATCATACATATACTGATCCTGCTCTCCAATGCTATTCAATTTCATTATTGCGAGCCAGACCATAAGAACGCTGATAAACGATACTATTAAAAAAGAAAATATAAGTTTTTTACTTAACTTAAGATCATAAAACCACTTCATGATATCTCCCAGTGTTGTTTGTGTTTAATTAACTTTTAATTAAAATGAATACATGCAGGATAAGCTAAATCTATAATTAGCCACTCTGTATTTTTCAGTTATATTCGATTTATCTTTTGTATTTATATTGCCATAGATAGCGTCTGTATAGTCAAGCTCTGTTGTTACTTTTACTTTTGAAAAATAAAAACTTACGTTTGGCGCTATTCTAAATGCTTCGTCCATATTTGTTAAAAATGCATAATACTTGCCATTTGTATTATCATCTGTTCCAAGTATTTTTTCATAGCCGACAAATAAGTTATATGTAATAGTTTTTCCATAACACAGTTCAACCCAGCCTGAAGCCGTATTCATATTTGTATACTGGGTCGTATCGCTCGCCTTTGTCGCATATCCGCCTCCCATTGTTAAATTATCAAGATTCTGACCATATACGCCCTGGAATTTAACTGCGAAGTCTTTTGCAAGCGCAACTTTGCCAAATACTGTACCGGCAAAACTGTTTATTCTTTCATTTGTTTTTGTTCCGTCCTGAGCCTTCAGGCGTGGCATAAGCGACTTGTAGTCTGCATTTGCTCCAATGAGAAATCCGTCATATTTGCCGACCAGTTGCAAATCAAGCATTGGTAAAACGCCATTTTTCAAAAATGCATTGCTCTTTATGGAATTGTTCTGCGCATCCGGGCCGTTGCTCTGGAAATCTCTCTCTGTCATGGCCGTAAAGGCTAGACTTAAGTTCTTATTTAGATTTTGAGTAATTCTTATTTGCGGATTTCTTGAGTATGGTATAAATGGAGCCGCAAAACTAAATGATGGAATTATATCCGTTGAAAACATTGGATGCCAGTACTGACCAAACAAGACGCTGGTATTTTCCCAATCAAATTTTACATAACTGTGACGCAATCTGAAGCCGTTGATATCGTTATCTGACATGCCAAAAAACTCTCCTTCAAAGTAAC
>DBTY01000015.1 GCA_002307295.1 Ignavibacteriales bacterium UBA1304 | reverse complement strand
GATTTAGACGGAAGCTACAAATACAGCAAAGAACTAACAGTAGCCAATACGATTCCAGTATCATACTCAATATCGCAGAACTACCCGAATCCATTCAACCCGTCTACAGTAATAAGCTATCAGCTGCCAAAAGACGATTATGTAAGCTTAAAAGTTTTCAACTCGTTAGGGCAGGAAGTTGCAACCCTTGTAAATCAGGCTAAAACAGCGGGAACATATAATGTAACATTTGACGCATCTCGTTATACGTCAGGCGTTTATTATGCTGTAATCAGAATTGGAAATTCAACAGAATTTACAAAAACGATTAAAATGTCGTTAATAAAGTAATTCTTTCTAAAAAATAAAAAGAGTTAAAAACCCTGCCAAAAAACGGCAGGGTTTTTTATTTTGGTTAAAATTGATTAACATCAATTGGTTTGTTAAATTTGTAGCCTAAATAAAATTAAAAGTGATGAGTAAAATGAAGATAACAGATATATTAAAACCAGAGTTTATAATTTCAGATTTTAATTCTGATTCTAAGACCGGCGTAATAAATGAATTAGTTGATCTATTCAAAGACGATCAGCGGATAATTGATTTAGAGCAGGTCAGGGATGCAGTTTTGCAAAGAGAGAAAATAATGTCTACGGGAGTAGGAAAAGGATTTGGTTTGCCGCATGGAAAAACAGAAGCGGTAAAAGATATTCTTGCCGCGTTTGGCATTTCCAGAAAACCGATTTCATATCAGTCCTTAGACAATCTGCCAGTTCATCTTGTATTTCTTCTTGTCGGCAAAGAAAACATGGTTAGCGCCCATATCAAATTATTAAGCCGGATTTCGCGCATGATGAATAAAGAAGAATTCCGTGAGAATCTTTTAAAAACTCAAACCTCGCAGGAGATATATGAGTTGTTTAGAAAAGAAGAAGAAAGTTATATAGATTTATAACAGCTCTTAATTTTTTTAATTATACTAAAATATCCACAATCAGAAAATAATGATAAAAGCAATTACAGGCGTTAAGGACGCTCTTCCTTCCGATATTTCAAAATGGAGAATGATTGAAGAGACGGTTAGGAATTATTTCAATCTCTTTAATTATAAAGAAATCAGGACTCCAATATTTGAAGAGACGGCGTTATTTAAACGCGGAATAGGCGAAGAGACTGACATAGTAGGCAAAGAAATGTATACGTTTCTTGATAGAAGTAAAACAAGTCTTACTCTAAAGCCGGAAATGACCGCAAGCGTTGTAAGGGCCTTTATTGAACACTCCCTTGGGAGCATACAGCCTTTGAATAAGCTGTTTTATATCTCGCCGATGTTCAGGCAGGAGAAACCGCAGGCTGGCCGTTATAGGCAGTTCCATCAGTTTGGAGCCGAAGCTTTAGGATGCAGCTCCCCTTTTCTTGACGCTGAAATGATACAAATAGCTTATGATATACTTACAAATTTTGGATTGAAAAATCTTACTGTAAAGATAAACTCTATAGGCGTTCCAGAATCGCGAGAGGCTTATAAAACCAAACTTAAAGAATATCTTGCCGATAAAACAGAACAACTTTCGGAAGAGAGCCAAAAAAGGTTTGAAACAAATATATTAAGAATACTTGATAGTAAGGATGAACGGGATCAAAAGCTTCTTGAAGGCGCTCCGATAATACTTGATTATCTTGACGAAAAAAGCAAAGATGATTTTGAATTAGTAAAACAGGCTCTTGCTTTAACAGGCTTGCCTTATGAAATTGATCCTAAATTAGTGAGGGGATTAGATTATTATACAAATACGACATTTGAAATAGTAAGCAATAGCGTCGGTTCGCAGTCTGCTTTATGCGGCGGCGGAAGATATGATTTGCTTATTGGATTGCTTGGAGGCAAGCCGACTCCTGGAGTTGGTTTTGCGGCAGGCATAGAAAGAATTATATTAGCGTGCGAAAACGAAGGCTGCTTTAACCTGCCAGAAGATTCTATTGATTTTTACATAGTAAGACTTGATAAGGAATTAACAGGCAAAGCTTATGAATATGCCGCTCAGTTACGACGTAGTAATTATGTAGTTGAACTTGACTACTCCGAAAAAAGCGTAAAAGCCCAGATGCGCGAAGCGAACAAGTGTAATTGCAAATACGCGCTTTTTGTTGGAGGCGAAGAGTTTAAGGAAGGGAAAGCCGGTCTGAAAAATATGCAAAACGGCGAACAACAGTTAGTTTCTTTAGAAAATTTAGTCTCAGAAATCAAAACATTATCAGAGAAATAAATGCCATTAAAAAAACCAATTGAAGCGCCCAAAATTCCTAAAACCAGGAAAAAGACTACAGAAACTTTAAAGAATGCAATCCCTTCTCAAAAAGAAGGCGCAATTGAGTATATTTGTAAGGCTTATTTTAATTACGATAAAGTACTTCGGAAACAAACCTGTAATATTTCAATCGAAACGGTTAAAGAGTTTACAGTTCTTAACTATATATTATCAACTGACGTAAAAAAAACAAAAAATGTAATTGATATCAGCATACTGGGGCTAAACACAACGCAGTCGTATCTTACATTAGTTCAGCCTGCTAAAGCAGAATTGTTTTTTGAGGACATCTTTGGCAAGCATACAATAAATGTTATTAAGCAGGATGGCAGCATTAATTCAGCTATATTTGACTTTAATATCTATAAAAAAGAAATCAAATTGGTAGAGCAGTTCTTGCCTCAAAAGAAAAACAATAAAAAGTTTTGCGAGTTTTCAGTTTCAGAATTAGATTTTACATTTTCAGAATGAGGAATTTTTAATGTGTCCCGATTTATTTAAGATTGGTCCTTTTACAGTTCATGGCTATGGTTTGATGCTCGGCATAGCTTTTATAGTTGCAAGCTATATACTATCTAAAGAGCTCGTCCGTAAAAAAATGGATCCAAATCTTGCAACTGAAATAACGCTATTTGCAATAATATTTGGGATTGCGGGCGCAAAGCTGTTTTATCTTTTTGAAAACTGGGACGCTTTTTTACGCAACCCAATTGATATGATTTTTTCTGCCGGAGGATTAACATTTTACGGCGGATTGATTGTTGTGATATTAGCGTTGTTTATTTATATAAGACGAAAAAAAATCCCGTTTTTAGTCATTGCCGATATTACGGCTCCTTCGCTGGCTATCGCTTATGGAATTGGGCGTATTGGATGTCATCTTGCCGGAGACGGCGATTATGGATTGCCTACAAATCTGCCATGGGGTTTTAACTATGAGCATGGCACAGTGCCTCCTTCTGTAATGTTTATTAATACCAATGTCGCAAAAAATTACCCAAATGGCATCGTTCCGGATAATACTCCGCTTCATCCAGCGCCGCTCTATGAATTTTTAGCCGCAGTTGTAATTTTTTCTATTTTATGGAAGCTGCGTAAAAAAAACTGGATAGACGGAAAACTATTTATGTTCTATTTAATTCTTGCAGCAATTGAACGTTTTTCTATAGAATTTATAAGACTTAATCCTGCATTATTATTTGGATTGAGCGAAGCGCAAATTATTTCGATTGTATTATTTGTTGCAGGAATATCGGGTCTTTTCTATTTTTATAAAAATCCTCAGTTAATAGAAAACAAATACGTCCCGCCTGTATTAGTAAATACTGAGCCGAAAGAAAAAGGTAAACAGAATAAATAATGAAAAATATTATTGGTCGTAAACCTGCGCTTGAGGCTATTAAATCTGGAGAAGCAGTAACTAAAATATATCTCCTTCATGGTCAAAAGGGAGAAATAATTGACGAAATAAAAAGAGCCGCGGCAAAGAAAGATATTCCAATTAGCGAGATACCAGCCGATAGATTTGCAAAATATACCAATCAGCAAAATTCGCAGGGGGTAGTGGCTTTTCTTTCCGAGCAGAAAAATTATCAGATAGACGAAATAATTGACGCGGCTAAAAAATCAAGATATCCTCTTATATTAGCTCTTGACACTATACAGGATACTCATAATTTAGGCGCAATATTGCGTACAGCGGAGTGTTGCGGAGTTGATGGAATAATACTGACAAGGCACAACTCGGCTCCAATTAACGAG
This sequence comes from Ignavibacteriales bacterium UBA1304, assembly GCA_002307295.1. GTDB lineage: Bacteria > Bacteroidota > Ignavibacteria > Ignavibacteriales > Ignavibacteriaceae > UBA1304. The sequence goes on along the minus strand of DBTY01000015.1, from coordinate 46,629 downwards.
ACAGTATATAAGACTTCGGCTGGAGCGGTTAATCATTTAAAAATCTGTACGGTTAATAATTTAAGTCAGGCTTTAGACCAGCTTAAGAGAGAAGAGTTTTGGATAATCGGTTCTTCGCTACAGGATTCAAAAGAATACGCAAAAGTTGATTACAAGATGCCGGTAGTATTGGTGCTTGGCAATGAAGAAAAAGGGATAAGGCGGTTAACAGCCGAAAAATGCGACATACTTGTTCGCATTCCAATGAAAGGGGAAATACAATCATTAAACGTTTCCGTCGCCGCTGGCATCCTAATGTTTGAAACACTAAGACAAAGAGGAAGCTAGAATAAATTAAGCGCGGGTTTGTTTATCCATTCGTCAAAACGAATTATATTTTTATCAATAACTCGTTTTTCGATATCAGCTTCAAAATCTTCAATACTTTTTTTTACTACTAATTCATAATCAGCTTTTTGGCTCCAGGTATTTAACCGTTCCATATAGTCAAAATTTTGAGGGGCGTTGGCTTGTTCTTGCAAAACCAACATTTTGCATTCCTTCGGGTCAAATTTGCCAAACGGGGAAAAAGTTTTGTCTAATGCCTCAAACAAAGTAATAGTTTTAAATAAACTTTTTTGAATCGAATCTTCATTGAGATCCAAATTAATTATCTCTCCAGAAAAAATAACGCCGTTTCCGCCAATAAAGTCGATATTAGGATTCCCAATTAAGAACTTACTTATCGAGTCTTCTTTGAATTCATATCCAATGTTAAGCTTTTCATTAATAGTCTTATTGCTTCTAAATTTTTTGCGAAAAGAACTGTTCAATTTTGAGGATAGCGTTCCTTTTATTTCGTTTTTTGATAAAAAATCTTTTTCGCTATAATCGGCTATATATTTTGAGTATAAGGGATCGAATTCCGATATCAAATCATCGCTAATAATAGTTTGGGGTTTTGTAAACCGCAAATTTCCATTTTCATAAACCGAAAGATAATCTAACAAACATTTGTTGTAATTTTTTTTTGAAAATTCGTTAATAGAAAAATCAATCAGATAAGACTTCTTTTTACCAAAAGCTGAATTAATTCGTTTATATCTTTCAGTTGAAGTTTTAATTTTCGAAAAAACTCCATCTTCCGAAATTAAAATAAGACCAATACCAAAACCTTCATCTCTGTTATTGTCTGGGTAATATTTAATGATTGATAAATAACCTTTCATTTTATAAACCTATTTGTTCTAATAAAATATTAAAATGCTCTTTTACTTTTCCTTTTCGATAGTTAATAAAGTTAATAATTTGGCGCTTTTCATAAATGGAAACTGGCCAAGCCGCAGGGATATTATTAACAATATTAGTAACGACATTATCGGAAATATTAGCTATCAAATCACATTCTTTTTCTATTTGGCTTCTAATAAATATACCTAAGTAATCATTTAATAGAGAAAAAAGTTCTTTATCGACCAAAATATCTCCTATTGGCGGTATTTCTTCAATTTCGTTCTTTATAAGTGAATATCTCAATCCTGTAAAAATACTTGAATGATCTATTGCAATCAACCCAATTTCTCGTCCAATCTCCTGGATCAATAGGTTAGGGTTGTTTGGAGAGCGATCGTTATTTCTTAACCAAACATCAAAAACGCAGATATTAATTATATCCTCTATGACTTTAAAATTATCTTTTCGGTCTATGATGATATCAATAATATAATCTATTGAATTTACGTTTTCTACGTAGTCATGTAAATATTTTGAGCCAAAACATAATCCTTGAGGTTTTCCATGGTTAAATATGAAATCAGATGGTAGGATATCTGTATCAACTGTGATCAAGGAAAAATCAGGAATAGGGATTTGTGCAATTTGAGCCAATTGTGCGGCTATAAATTCATTTATTAAATGTATGTAATTACGACCTACTTGCGAATGTTTAACAACATATTTCTCATTGTCGCTGCATAAAAACAGGCTTGGATAACTTCCGCGAGTTTCAAATTCTTTAATGAAAAGTTTCGCTTTAAGAACATGGTGTTCAATAATCATAAAATTTGTCGTGAACTAACTACATTATTAAAAATAAGCCAAACAGAATAATTATGGACAAAAGCTAATATTTTCCCTTGCAAATATCAAATGTAATAAAAACTTAAAACCTTTCTCGCAAAGTTACCTTTTATTATGAGGCAATACGTCCTAATGCGATATATAATCTAACTTACATAAAAACAAGCTTTAACTAAGAAAAAAATAATAGTAAAGGCTCTTATTAGGGTGGGCATATTTATCCCCCAATCTGTTTCCTTGACTACCTTAGACCATTTATCTATATTTGAAACGGAAATTTTATCATTTATTGGAAACTAAATTTTTGAGCCAGTATAAAAAAACGATTCTTCCCTGCGGAATAAAAGTGATTTCTGAAAACGTAGATTATCTTAAATCGTTTTCGCTGGGCTTTTGGTTCGACGTTGGCTCCAGAGACGAGGTTTCTGCAAATAACGGCATAACCCATTTTATAGAGCATATGCTTTTTAAAGGGACAAAAAAAAGAAACGCTAAACAAATAGCCGACGAAATAGAATCGAGCGGAGGTTATTTAAACGCCTTTACGTCAAAAGAGCATACTTGCTATTATGGAAGAGGCTTGTGTTCGCATATAGAAAAAGCGTTTGACGTTTTAGCCGATATGGTGCAAAATCCGGCATTCAAACCTGCCGAAATAAAAAAAGAATCCGGCGTTGTAATTGACGAGCTTTATGATATTGAAGATAGTCCGGAAGAATTAATATTTGATAAATTTGAAGAAGCAGTTTTCAAAAAGAACTCATTAAACCTGCCTATTATCGGCACAGAAAGCAATATTCAGGCTTTCAGCCAGACCGACTTAAACAATTATATAGCGGAAAAATACGGAAGCAATAAGCTTATTATTGCCGCTTCTGGCGCCGTAGATCATGACCAAATTGTTAAGCTTGCCCAAAAATACGTGACCAAAGATTTTGCAAAATCAAAAGTAAAACGGAAAAATACTCCTATTAAAAAAGGAGGGGATACTCTTAAAGTAATTGAAAAGGATATTCAGCAGATTCATGCAATTTTAGGCAGAATGACTTACGGTTATAAAGATGAAGCGCGCATGAAAATTGCAGTATTTAATCAGGTGTTGGGCGAAGGAAGCAGTTCAAGACTATTTCAGGCAGTGAGAGAAAAAAATGGAATTGCATATCAGGTAAATACATTTTTGAATTCGTTTTATGACGTATCTACGTTTGGAGTTTATTTATCTACAAACGAAAAAATGATGGATAAAGCTTTGTCTATTATTTACAAAGAATTTAAGAAAATCAGAGAAAAGAAAGTCTCGGGAAAAGAACTGAGCAAAGCGAAGGAATCGTTAAAAGGAGGCCTGATAATAGGGCTTGAAAGCGCTTCGCATAGAATGACGCGCATAGCTCAATCAGAAATTTATTTCAATGAAATAAGAACCGTAGAAGAATCGCTTGAGAAAATTGATTTGGTGACAGCAGATGATATTTTGGAAGCCGCCAATGAATTATTAATAGAAGATATGTTCGATAAAGTTATAATTAAATCACAAAAGTCCAAATTAAAATTTGCCGCTTAATGGCAACAAAACAATAAAATTAGAGAGGTTAACTATGTTAGTCGGAGTCCCAAAAGAGATCAAAACAAATGAAAACAGAGTTGCTCTTACTCCTGCAGGCGTATCAGCTTTGGTAAAAAACGGTCACAAAGTAATCGTAGAAACCAATGCCGGAGTAGGCAGCGCTTTTTCTAACGAAGAGTATGTTAAAGCTGGCGCAGAAATTATTGCTACAGCGGCTGAAGTATTTGCAAAAGCAGATATGATTATGAAGGTTAAAGAACCAATCAGCAAAGAATATGATTTAATCAGAGAAGGTCAGATTTTATTTACTTATTTCCACTTTGCAGCAAATAAAGAATTGACTGACGCAATTATCAAATCAAAATCAATCGCAATCGCTTTTGAAACAGTACAGAGAAAAGATCGTTCTTTGCCATTGTTGATTCCTATGAGCGAAGTTGCTGGTAGAATGGCTCCTCAGGAAGGCGCTAAATATTTAGAAAAAGTATACGGCGGTCGCGGTGTATTATTAAGCGGCGTTCCGGGAACAGGCCCAGCTGAAGTAGTAGTATTAGGCGGCGGTATGGTTGGAACAAACGCAGCTAAAATTGCAGCAGGTCTTGGCGCTCGCGTTACTGTATTTGATAACAATCTTGATAGATTACGTTACTTAGACGATGTTATGCCTAAGAACATTTCTTTAATGTATTCAAATGAATATAATATCAGACAAGCTCTTCCAAAAGCTGATTTGGTTATCGGCGCAGTTTTAATACCTGGCGCAGTAACTCCTAAATTAGTTACAAGAGATATGCTTAAAATAATGAAAGAAGGTTCTGTTATTGTAGACGTTGCAGTAGATCAGGGCGGATGTATTGAAACATGCCATGCTACAACTCACGATAATCCTACTTACGTAATTGACGGAGTAGTTCACTATTGCGTAGCTAACATGCCTGGCGCAGTTCCTGTAACTTCAACTCTTGCATTAGCTCAGGCTACTTTGCCTTATGCTGTTGAAATTGCAAACAAAGGTTATTTAAAAGCTCTTCAGACCAATAGCGATCTGAAAGCAGGTTTAAATATAATTGACGGTAAAGTTACATTTAAAGGCGTTGCTGACGCATTTGGTCTTGAATATCATGAACCAGATTCGCTTTTAAAATAAGAATAGCTAATAAATCTGATTTCAGAGTTTGAATTTCAGATAAATTTAGTAATTTAATAAGGGGTTTTAACTTTGATTTTTACGTTAAAACCCCTTATAATTAATATAAGTCTTTAAAAGATTTGAAAATATATTAATAAGATAGTTTATAGGGTTGATTGTAAATGCCTAAAATAGTAATAGATGATAAAGAACTGGATTTTAATCAGGGTCAAACGATTATACAGATTGCAGAAGAAAATGGAATTGATATTCCGCATTTCTGCTGGCACGAATGCTTATCTGTTTCCGGCAACTGCAGGATGTGTCTTGTAGAAGTTGAAAAAATTCCTAAGCTTGTAATTGCATGTTCTACAATTGCGGCAGACGGAATGGTAGTGCATACTCAATCGGAAAAAACAGTAAAAGCAAGAAGCGCCGTAATGGAGTTTTTGTTGATTAATCACCCGTTAGACTGTCCTATCTGCGATGAAGCCGGGGAATGTAAGTTACAACAATACGCTTATTCTCACAGCGTCGGGGAAAGCAGATTCACAGAAGAAAAAAATCATAAAAAGAAAAGAGTCCCTCTTGGCCCTTACGTAATGTTTGACGCTGAAAGATGTATTTCTTGTTCAAGATGCATCCGTTTTTGCGATGAAATTGCAGGCGAAAAACAACTAACGTTTGTACAAAGAGGAGATAAAGTTACAATTGTTACAGCCCCTGGTAAACAGCTTGATAACCCATATTCGCTAAATGTTACGGATATTTGTCCGGTAGGAGCATTAACCAATAGAGACTTTAGATTTAAATCCAGAGTCTGGGATATGTCTTCTACTAAATCAATTTGTTCCGGCTGTTCGCGCGGATGCAACATTGAAGTATGGGTTCGGAATAACGAAATTCTGCGGCTTACGCCAAGGCATAACGCAGAGGTTAACAGCTATTGGATGTGCGATAATGGACGGCTTAATACTTTTAAACATGTTAACGCCGAAAATCGCGTAGACGGCCCTTATCTGAAAAGAGAAGGCAACCTTATAAAAACCGGTTGGGACGAAGCCATAGCTTTTGCAGTATCGGAATTGAAATCGTTTGGAAAGGATGAAATTGCCTTTATAGGTTCGGCTTTTGCTACTTGTGAAGACAATTACATTTTTGCTAAATTTGCTAAATCTGCATGGAGCGCAAAGAATATAGATTTCTTAAGGCACGTTAAACCTGGCGAGAGCGATAAACTTCTTGTTATGGAAGATAAATCTCCAAACGCGTTAGGCGCGCAATTAGCCGGTATTCAGCCAGGCAAAGGGGGATTGAATTTTGAAGGAATAATTCACGCAATTAAAGAAGGCAAAATAAAAGCTCTTTACTTGCTGGAAGACGATTTAGCCGCTATTAAACCTGAATATGAAAGCGCGCTAAAGAAATTAGAATTGCTTATTGTTCATTCTTCCAATTTTAATAAAACTACCGATATAGCCGACCTTATATTACCTGCGTCGACCTATGCCGAAAAGCACGGAACTTTTGTTAATTTTGACGGAAGAGTTCAAAGAATACGATCGGCAGTGACTACAGAAGATTTTGACAGAAGTTTAGACGGCTTTGAGCAAAGCAGATTAGATAAGTTCGGCTCTCCGTTTGATAAATGGTCGAGCCCTAAAAAAATGGACGCAAGATCTTCATGGAGGATTATTGCGGCTATGTATAGCGCTCTGGGGCATAAAATAAAACATACTATGTCTCAAGAAGTGTTTGACGAAATTTCGGAAACTATTCCGGAGTTTCAGGGGTTAAATTATAGCGTTATAGGCGATACAGGCGCAAAAATCAAATTGAAATCTGCTGAAACTAAAAGCATAAAAGTTTAAATTCGGAGAAATTGATTTATTATGGGAATACTTGAGCTTGCAATAATTACAATAGTAAAGATACTGATTGTTTTAACATTAGTGTTATTAACAGTAGCTTATCTTGTTTATTTTGAAAGAAAAATAAGCGCATGGATACAGAACAGAATAGGGCCTAACAGGGTCGGATATCTGGGTTTGTTGCAGCCGTTTGCAGACGTTTTAAAATTACTATTAAAAGAAGATATCGTTCCTACAGTATCAAATCATCCCCTGCATGCATTAGCCCCTATGATAGCATTGTTTGTAGCGTTTTCTACCTATGCGGTAATTCCAATGGGGCCGACGATAACGTTATTTGGCTGGCAAATACCTTTGGCTGTGGCTGATATTAATATGGGCATTCTTTATGTGCTGGCTATTACTTCTCTCGGCGTTTATGCAATTACATTTGCGGGATGGTCTTCGGGCAGCAAGTATTCGCTGCTTGGCGGAATCAGGTCTTCTGCTCAGATGATTTCCTACGAAATATCAATGGGCTTTTCTGTCGGCGGAGTCGTTTTGCTTGCGTCGTCTTTACGCCCTATCGCAATAGTTGAAGCGCAGAGCGGCTTGATGTGGAACGCATTTATTCAGCCGATAGGATTTATTACTTTTTTAGTCGCCGCTTTTGCGGAGACAAACAGGCTTCCATTCGATTTACCTGAAGCGGAACCTGAGTTAGTAGGCGGTTATCATACGGAATACAGCAGTATGAAGTTTGCCGCGTTCTTTCTTGCTGAATATGCTAACATGATTATAAGCAGCGCGCTGATAGTAACGCTCTATCTTGGCGGCTGGCAGATACCGTTTATAGAGAGGCTTAATTTACCAGTAGGATTAACAGTAGCTTTGCAGGTTGGAGCTTTTTGCTTCAAATTAGCAGTGTTGTTGTTCTTCTTTATCTGGGTAAGATGGAGCATCCCAAGATTCAGATATGACCAATTAATGAGCTTAGGCTGGAAGGTAATGTTCCCGCTTTCGCTGCTGAATATAATCTGGGTGGCAATCTTGATAATGGTTTTTAAGATATAATTTTTCGGAGAGTTGATGTCGGTTAAGAAAAGGAAAAAAGATTTTACATTTTTAGAGAATATGTATATTCCCGAAATTGTGAAAGGGATGGCTTTAACTTTAAAGATGATGTTTCGTCCTAAAGTTACAATGCAGTATCCTGAAGTAAGATTTGAGCCGCCTTCTTCTTACAGAGGCCGCCCTGTGTTAGGACAGGAAGAAAATGGCGAAGAGCGATGCGTCGCCTGCGGGTTGTGTTCAAGGGTATGCCCGTCGCTGGCTATTGAAGTGCAGGCTGCCGAAACGACTCGTGAAAAAGAGCGCTTCCCTGAAAAGTTTGAAATAAATATGCTAAGGTGCATCTTCTGCGGTTTTTGCGAAGAGGTTTGCCCTGAAGAAGCGATTATAATGAGTAAAGACTACGAGCTTGTGTTTGATAACAGAGCCGATGCAATTTATGGTAAAGAAAAACTTTTAGTTCCTGTTAAAAAATTAGAAGACAGGATACAGTTTATAAGAAAGTATAAATAGATTTTAAAAATATTTTAATTTTAAAGGTGAGATCGATTTGATTTGATTTCACTTTTTTTGTTATATATATTTTGTGTATGTAAAAGGAGTTAATGTAAAATGAATACGCTGAAAACAACTTTTTTAATGGCTCTGATGATGGTTCTTTTCCTTTTTATAGGAAACATCCTTGGAGGATCGTCTGGTATGACAATAGCGTTTATGTTTGCGCTTGTAATGAATTTTGGATCGTATTGGTTCTCGGATAAAATTGTGCTTGCTATGTATAGGGCTAAAGAGGTGGACGCTTCTACGGCTCCCAAATTATATGCGTTAGTTGAAGACTTAGCAAAAAGAGCCGGTCTGCCGACTCCTCGCGTATATGTAATTGAAAATCCGACTCCAAATGCGTTTGCCACTGGCAGAAACCCAAATCATGCGGCTATAGCAGTTAATACGGGAATATTACAGATTTTAAATAACGACGAACTTTCCGGCGTGCTTGGTCATGAACTTGCCCATGTAAAGCATAGAGATATTTTAACAGGGACTATTGTTGCTACTATGGTTGGAACAATTACTTTTGTGGCTCAAATGGCAGGCTGGGCGGCTATGTTTGGAGGACGCGGCGTAGATAGAAGAGATAATGAAGGCGGCATTGGCGCGCTTCTTATGCTAATATTAGCCCCTATTGCGGCTACTCTTATTCAGCTGGCAATATCACGTTCAAGAGAGTATGACGCTGATAAAGGCGGAGCTGAAATTTCCGGCTCTCCGCTTGCTTTAGCTTCTGCATTGCAAAAACTAACGCAGGCTAACGAGCTTATGCCTATTGAAAACGCCAAACCAGCAACCGCTCATATGTTTATTGTTAATCCTCTTAGCGGCGGCGGAATGACAAAGCTATTTTCTACTCATCCTCCTATGGAAGAAAGAATCAAGAGACTTGAAGAATTGGCTCGCATTAGATAAGATTCATAAAATTTTTACCTCCCGGCGTTTTAACCGGGAGGCTTTTTACATTAATGGGAAAAACAATAAAAAATAAGAACTTCTTTTTTTTGTTTACCGTTATTTTTATAACGGCTTCCGGTTTTTTATTCCCGCAGGATATCTCAAATCTTCAGGCTCTCAACAATATAGTAGATTCTTCAATTTCCATAATAGTTAAAGAGAACAATCTTATAGGAAAATCGATTTCCGTGGAGAATAAGCTTGTCCCAGTATTTTCTGTCTTTAATAACCAGATAATTTCATCGCTAAATAAATACGGAGTTCGATTATCGGACTCGGTTAAAAGTTTGAAGATGAGTTATTCAATAGAAGAGGCGGGCGTTAATTATGAAAATTTATCGCGAGACGGTTTGTTTGGCAAGTATTATATAGAGCGTAATTTCAGACTGAAAGGGAACTATATAATCGCTTCAAAAGAAACAGCCTTGAAAAATTTCTCTTTTAGCTTCCGCGATACTGTGCAATTTGACGATCTTAAAAAAAGAGAAAATCCATCTATCCCTTTCACTCAGGGCGAAATTCCTGCGGAGCCGGTCTGGTCAAGCCTTTTAGAGCCTGCCGTAGCTGTTGGAGGCGCGGCTGTAATTATTTATCTTTTCTTTGCCGTAAGAAGCAAATAAAAGATTTACGAGAACTTCTTCTTACCGCAATACAAAGGTTTTTATAAATGGAAATAATATTTTTATTCGTTGGTATTCTAACCGGCGCCGGCTTCTTTTGGCTTCGGAATAAACAGATTACAGCTTTAACAGAAAAAACAAAAAATGAACTTCAGGCGGAACTGCAAAGCGTAAAAAACGAGTTGGAAAAAAAACGAAACGAAATTACTAACTCGGTTAAACAAAGCGCAATGCTGCAGGCTGAAAATAATTTTTTAAAAGAAAAACTCGAACAGCAAAAAACAGACTACCAGCAGCTTGGCGATAGATTCAGCGCTGAGTTTAAACTGCTTGCAAACCAGATACTTGAAGATAAAAGCAAAAGATTTACGGAAGTTAACAGGTTGAATATTGAAAGCCTGCTTAATCCGCTTGGTAAAAATATTGAAGAGTTTAAGAAAAGGGTAGAAGAGACTTACGATAAAGAATCAAAGCAAAGATTTTCGCTGGAAGAAAAAATAAAGTCGCTGGTGGAGCTGAATATAAGAATTAGCGAAGACGCCAATAATCTTACAAAGGCGTTAAAAGGCGAATCGAAAACTCAGGGCGACTGGGGCGAAATGATTTTGGAAAATATCCTTGAAAAATCCGGGCTTGCTAAAGGCAGAGAATATTTTACTCAAGCCTATTTATCAGACGAGCAGGGGAATCCGCTAAAAAATGCGCAGGGGGAAAAACTTCGTCCCGATGTAATTATCAGCTATCCTGATAATAGGAAAGTGATAATCGATTCAAAAGTTTCATTGGTTAGTTATGAGCGGTATAATTCTACCGATAGCGTTGAAGAGCAGGGAAAATATTTATCGGATCTAATAAGATCGGTGCGCAATCACATAGACGGATTGAGCGGAAAAAGTTATCAGGATTTTGCCGCTTCGCTTGATTTTGTGATGATGTTTATTCCTATTGAACCAGTTTATTTCTTGGTAATGCAAAAAGACCCTGATATGTGGAACTATGCTTATAGCAAAAGAATATTGCTGATTAGTCCTACAAATTTAATAGCCGCATTAAAAATGATTCAGGATTTATGGAAAAGGGAATATCAAAACCGGAACGCAATGGAAATTGCCGAACGCGGCGGACAGTTGTACGATAAGTTTGCAGGGCTTTGGGAAACGTTAAAAATTCTTGGCGAGTCCATAGACCGCGTAAAGAAAAACTACGATTCCGCCGTTTTACAAATCAAAGACGGGCGCGGGAATTTAATCGGTCAGGTAGAAAAGCTTAAAGAACTTGGAGTTAAAGCTAAAAAGAGTTTGCCGGAAAGCTTGCAGGAGTGACGCAGTTATTTCGGTTAAGTTGTTTTTATTTATTTGATAAGCGTAAGCGCCGTTTTTACATTATTATTCATATCGGATAATAAAAGCGGCGTGGCGGTTGTAATTAGCCTTCAAATTTGAGCTCTATTAAAAATGGCAATTACTTAAGTTATTGTAAAATACATAGTTAAATCTCCCAGCTTAATATAAAAAATACCTCAAGCCAGCAAGTTTTGTATTGAAATGCCCGGCTGTTTTTAGTATATTAAATGTTTATTTTCCGAAATATAGGACGCTTTTTAGGAATGCGAAGTTATAAGTATGCTTTTTTACTGTTTATCATTTTACTCTCTTTTACAATCCCCCAGTTATATGGGCAGGTAGTATTTAAGGGATTATCAGAAAACACTATAGATTTTTCACGGTCGCCATTTTTCGGGAGTTCAAAAACCCGTTATTTTATCCCGTTAAACGGCACATGGATGGCCGGCAAGTATAACGGGAACGAGCAGGATTATATCACTGTTCCATCAGGATTTGAAAACAAGGGAGAATATGCATATGAAAAATATTTCTCTTTAACCCAGGAGCAGGTAGAAAACCACAAACTTAAATTATTCTTTTTGGGAATAAATTATTCAGCAGACATTTCGCTTAATAATAAAATTATTTATCAGCACACCGGGGGTAATTTCCCGTTTTCAATCGATCTGCCAAAAGACATTTTATCCTATAAAAAAAGCAACGTTTTATCTATAAGGCTCAATTATAATATTGACGCAGAAAACACAATTCCTGTAAAACAAAGATTTTTATTTCCAAGCGAACTTGGCGGTATTTTTAGAGACGCTTACATTCAGGTTATGCCAAGCGCTGCAATATCAGATTATAAGTTCTCTTACCAGCTGTCAGAAAATGTAGGAAGAGCCCGGATTTCCATTTCTACAAGAGTTGAAAACAATTCGCCCAATTTTAAAAACGATACTACGGCTTTCGGGTCAGATTTTTCATTGAGAGTTTCAGTCGTTTCTCCTTACGGGCAAAACTCAATAGCTTCCGACTTTGTATCATTTAAGATAAATAAAAATAAAGAAAGACAAGTCTCACAAAGCGTAGACGTAATATCTCCGTCGCTTTGGTCCAATGCAAATCCCAATACTTATATTCTTAGAATAGAATTGTACAAGGGGGATGCTCTTCTTGACGTTGCAAACAGCTCAATTTCGTTTTATTCGCTCGAAGTCCGGAAGGATTCTATTTTATTTAATGGAGCGCCGTTTGCATTTAAGGGGGTAACTTATTTCCCTTCAAATTATCAGTACGGCACCATGATGTCGTATGATAAAATGGAAGCGGATTTAAAGATGATAAAGGATTTAGGTTTTAATGCGGTAAGATTCCCAAAATCTCTGCCCCATCCTTACTATTTAGACTTGTGCGAAAAATTAGGACTTCTTGCCTTAGTAGAGCTTCCGTTAAATTCCGTTCCAGACAAAATTATTTCTTCGGAAAATTTTGTAGCCCGCAGCAGGATATTTGTAAATCAGTTTATGAAGTCGTATCACAACTATTCGGCTATAGCGGCAATAGGGCTTGGCAGTTCGTACAAAGGAAACTCGCAGGCTGATATAAATTTTATTTCGGAAATGAACCGGATGGTAAAAGCCGATTTGAACAAACTAACGTACGCGTCTTTTGCTAATGAAAAAATTGACGAGATAGACGGACTTGATCTTTATGGAGTAGAGTATTTCAATAAATCCGTAGCGGACGACGATCCTTTTGACGATATTCAGGCTAAGCTTGGCAAGGGAAGAGTGTTTGTAAGCGAAGCTACTTACGTTGCAAATCTTGGCAGCAGCAACGGATATACTAATGATAACAGCTACGAAGCTCAGGCGAAGTATTTTTATGACCTTATTGATTACGCTGAAAATAATCCTCTTGCCGGTTTTTTTATCAATACAATGTTCGATTACAGAGGGACTTTTGCTTCTGTAATAGCTGGATATGACGAAGACGAAGTATACAGAATTGGCGTCGTAGGCGAAGATCATCAGACGGACCGTCTTGCCTATAAAGTAATTTACTCAAAACTTCACAATACGGAAAAAGTTACAATACCTATTGGCAGCAAAAAAGACGAAGCTCCAATGGCGTTTATTTTATTCGGTCTTGGCATAGCCTTAGCTCTTGGAATAATTTTTAATTCCGGGCGTAAATTTAGAGAAGACGCATTGCGCGCTTTATTAAGACCGTACAACTTTTATTCAGACGTTCGCGATCAGAGGATAATGTCGAGTTTTTATACCTCTGTTCTTGCAGTTTTATGCGCCGCTATTTCTTCGTTGCTCCTTTCAAATTTATTATTCTATTTTAAGGGGAGCATGGAGCTTGAAAAATTATTGCTATCGTTCGGCAGCAACCGATTAATGAAAATCTTCAGCTATCTTGCATGGCACCCGGTTGCGTCTCTTGTATATCTTACAATAATTTCATTTGCAGTAATGATAGCGCTTGTGCTTATAGTAAAAGGCGTATCATTCTTTGTAAGAATAAGAGTCTTTTTATGGACGTCATATTATTCCGTAATATGGTCGTTTTTACCTTTAGTCCTTTTAATTCCTGTAGGGTTGGTTCTTTTCAGGATATTAAACGCAAATATAGCAAATGTTTATATATTCAGCGGATTAGGCGTATTCACTGTTTGGATAGCTTACCGTTTTATAAAAGGGGTATATGTTATATTTGACGTATCGGCCTCAAAGGTATATTTCTACGGAATTATATTTTCACTATTAATATTGGGCAGCATTTTATTCTATTTCCAACTCAGCAATTCTACAATAGATTACCTGCTATATTATCTCAAACAAGGTTAAGTATTTAGAGAGAAAATTTGTATCTATCAAAATTAGAAATATTAGGATTTAAATCGTTTGCTCTTAAAACTGAAGTGAGTTTCAATCCCGGAGTCACTTCTATAGTTGGACCGAACGGTTGCGGGAAAACAAACATCGTCGACGCCATCCGCTGGTGCCTTGGAGAACAGCGAAGCGGCGCTTTAAGAAGCGACAAAATGGAAAACGTGATATTTAACGGAACTACTAACCGTAAGCCTATGGGCATGTCGGAGGTTTCGCTAACTATCGAAAACAATAAGGGAATTCTTCCTACAGAGTATTCGCAGGTTACAATTACCAGACGTATTTTCCGTTCTGGCGAAAGCGAGTATCTTTTGAATAAAAATCTCTGCCGGTTGAAGGATATAACAAATCTTTTTATGGATACAGGCATAGGCGCTAACGCTTATTCTGTTATTGAACTTAAAATGATTGAAACTATCCTTAGCAGCAAAGCCGAAGAAAGACGATTGATGTTTGAGGAAGCCGCCGGCGTAAATAAATATAAAATGCGCCGCAGATTAGCTATAAGAAAATTAGACGAAGTAAAAGCCGATCTTACGCGCGTTAACGATATAGTTTCAGAAGTAGAGAAAAAAGTTAATTCGCTTGAGCGTCAGGCAAAAAAAGCGGATAAGTACAATAAAATTTCTACTACTCTGCGCGAGCTTGAACTTGAACTTGCCGAAAGAGAATTAGCTCTTTTCAATTTCCAGAAGATTAGCAATAAGGATATCAGAGAAGAAAAGCTCAAAGAAAAAATTGGGATTGAATCTGAAATAACAAAATATGAAGACGAGCTTCAAACCTTAAAAGCTCAGGCTTCCGAAGCTGAATCAAAACTGAAAAGCAAAAGAACTGAAATCTATGTTCAAACGGAAAAAATACACGGCATACAGCAAAATATTTCAGTCTCTGAAGAAAGAAAAAAATCTCTTGAACGAAACATAGAGCGTTTTACTCAGGAGCTTGAAGAACTGAAATATCAGCTTGAGGAAAATGAAGATTTAGTTGTTGATAACAAAGACAAGATTACTAAAACAGCCGAATCAATAACGGCAAAAGAAGAAGAAAAAACACTGAGAGCGGAGGACGTTACAAAATTTAGGGACGTTCTTTCAGGAAAAAGAGAAAACCTGAAAACAAAATCCGACCAGATGATTGATAAATTCAAAGAGATTAACAATAAAGAAAACGATCTTAAGAATATTGAAAAATCTTTGAATACTGCCAACGCAAGCATTGAAAAGATAAACGAAAAAATTCAGTCTTTAACAGGCAACGTTGCTAAAACCGTCGGCTATCTTGAAGAATTAGCTCAGGAGAAAACAGAAACTGAAGAAAAATTAGCCGAAGCTGAAGAATTATACACGCAGAAACAGAAAGAAAAAGATTCTCTTGAACAATCTCTTAACGCTTCAAGAGGAAAAGAACTTGAAGAACGCAGTATAATTAACGGATTGAAAGACAAAATCAGTTTTATTAAGAGTCTTATAGATAATCTTGAAGGCGTTTCGAAAGGAGCAAAAGCTCTGCTCGAAAACAATGCCTGGATTAGCGGGCATAAAACTCTTTTAGCTCATATCGGCAGTTCTTCCGAAGAATACAGATTTGCAGTTGAGGCCGCTCTTAAGAATAACCTGAATAATATTCTTATTGAATCTATTGACGATTTAAGAAGCGGAATTGAATATCTTAAAAACAACGATATTGGAAAGGCTTCGTTTTACCTTCCGGGATTAAGAGACGAATCGAAAAAAACTTTAAGCCAAAAGCTTACTCGTTTTCTTAATAACCAGAATATTAAAAAGATAAAAAAAGAACAGGGCTTTATAGGCTGGGCTGAAAGTTTTGTTGAGACTGAAGAAAAATGGAGACCGTTTTTCCAGAAAATGCTTTACAAAATTGCAGTGGTCGATTCTTTGGAAACGGCAGTGCATTTGTTTCAGAAATACCCTGACTTTAGTTTCGCTACTACAAACGGCGATTTTATCAATTCCGTTGGAATTGTAGAAGGCGGTTCGGCGCCTAAGTTAGACGATTCCCTTTTTGGAAGGAAACAGATTTTAGATAACCTTATGGCTGAGTTTCCTAAAAGAGAAGCGGCTCTTGAAGTTATTAAAGAAGAAATTAAACAAACAGAAGAAAAACTTAACGCAATTGATCTTAAAGTTCTTTCGGATAAAGGCCGTTTTTTAGTTAACGATTTAGCCAATGTAGAAAAACAAATTGCTCAGTTTGAGTTTGAAAAGAAGAAAGCTTCAGACGAAATTGAAAAAGCTCATGTTGAACTTCAGGAACTTGCAAGCCAGTCAAACCGGTATGATAACGATAGAATTAAGCTTGTTGAGAATTTAGAAAAAGAACTTGAGGAAAAACAAAAAGCAGACGCTGAAAGAGAAGAGCTTGAACACAACGTTAAAGAATCGGAAAATGAATTTAACCATATCCAGGCCGCGCTAAATAAAGTAAACCTTGAATATGAAAGATTGCTTGGCGAAAAGAAAAATCTTGAAAACGAATTAGAACGAAGCGAAAATGCAATTGTTAATATAAATAAATCAATTGATAAGCGTGATATAGATATTAAAACTTCTACCGAAGAAAGCGCTTCGCTGTCGTCCAGTATTGAAGATATTCAATTGGACTTAGACGAACTTGAATTTGAAAAAACAAAACTGACTAAAGACGAAACTGAAATTGACGCTCTTTACCGCACTATACGCGCTCAAATTGTAGACTTAGAAAAAGCGCAAAATCAATTTAGGGCAAAGCGGGAAGAAGCGGCTAATATAATTCACTCGGCTGAAATTAAATTGAATGAACTTGACCTGAAGATTGAAAATCTTAAGGCTAATATTCAGGAATCGTATTCGTTAGAGATTGAGAAAAAAGAATTTGAAGACAACGATACTTTCGATTTTAAACAACGGTCTGAAGAAGTGCACTCGCTTAAGCAGCAGATACGCACTTTAGGTCCTATTAACCTTTTATCTTATTCTGAATACGAAGAAGAAAAAGGAAGATTGGAGTTTTTGCAGAAACAAAGAAAAGACCTTGTTGAATCCGAAAAAGACGTAATAAATACTATTGATGAAATTAACACGACTGCGCAGCAGCTATTTTCAGATACATTTGAAATTATACGTGGTCATTTTATCCGTATATTCAGAGGATTGTTTAATCCTGGCGATGAAGCGGATTTGAAATTAGAAGAAAACGTAGACCCTCTGGAAGCGAAAATTGAAATAATCGCAAAGCCTAAAGGCAAACGCCCAACGTCAATTGAACTGCTTTCCGGAGGCGAAAAGACCCTTACGGCTATAGCTCTACTATTCTCTATTTATTTAGTAAAACCAAGTCCTTTCTGTATACTTGATGAAATTGACGCTCCGCTTGATGATGCGAACGTTGATCGTTTTACTAAAATTATAAAAGAGTTTAGCGTAGAGACTCAATTCATCGTAATAACTCACAACAAAAGAACGATGGAAGCCGCCGAAACTTTATATGGCGTTACTATGCAGGAAGAAGGAATTTCCAAATTAGTAAGCGTAAGATTTAATGACGATTTTCAAGTTGAATAGAAGTATTATGAATAAAAATAAAGCTGATATATTTCCCGGCCCAAAAAAAAAGGCGGCGGGGAGAATTATATCTTTAGCTGTTTTGGCTTTTGCATTATCTGCCGGCTCGCTAAAAGCGCAATGGGTTAACGATCCATCCCAAAATACATGTATGGTCGTCGATACTCATAACCCAATTAATATTTCGGCGGTAAGCAATAAAGAAGGAGGCTTTTTCGTTTTTTGGGAGGATACCCAAAACGGTTCAAAACCAAATATTTCCTTCCAGTTTATTGATAAATTTGGCAAACCTGGTTTTAGGAACGACGGTAAAAAAGTTAGTTATCTTACCGGAAAAAAAATCCAGCCATTGGTCGCTAAGCATAGCGGAAACTCTGCAGTTGTAATTTGGAAAGATTACTCGTTCGAAGCCCAGGGAAGTCTGATTGCTCAAAGAGTATTTAATAATGGCGTTCTTGGATGGAGCGATAACGGTTTGCAGATTACAGGAAAACAAAATATTGTAGATTACGCAATTAGCTCCGATTCATCTGGTAATATATTTGTAGCGTTTATAGAAAAAACAAGTAATGATCCTTCCGGCGCATATAAAATTTTTATTCAGAAGATATCTCCAAACGGTTACATATTATTCAAATCAGAAGGCATTTTAGTCCATAAATCAGGCTCTCGCGATAACGCAATCAGCATATTAGCCGATGAAGAAGGGGGCGCGTTTTTGTTCTGGTTGGAAAACAATAATAGCAAATCGCAGCTGGTAGGCAAACACATCGATTCCCAGGGCAAATCAGTCTGGGGCAGAAGCCCAATATTAATTTCAAGTTCGTTAAATAACGTTCTTTCCTTTACAGCCGCAGTTACGGACGATCAATCAGTTTACATAGCCTGGCAGGCGCAAGGCAGAACTAAAGATATCCTGCATCAGCTAATTAGTTTTACAGGCAAAGGTTTATGGGGATACGGCGGCAGGCTTGCCGTTCAATCAAAACAGAACCAGTTAAACCCTAATATAGCAGTTAGCGACTCTTCTTTATTTTTAAGCTGGACGAACGAGAGCGCTCATAATAAAGACGTTTATATACAAAAGTACAGAACTGACGGCTCTCCTGTTTGGCAGGAAAGCGGCGTGCCTGTAATTAAATCGCCAGGCGATCAGTTTGGTCAGAAAATTATTAACGATTCAAAATCAGGCGTATTTGTAGCCTGGATTGACAAACGCGTCGATTCTCTTAAAGCCGATATCTATGGTCAACGGTTTAATAAATGGGGCATCCCGCTTTGGGATTCTCTTGGAGCTCCTCTTGCTAAATTTAAAAATTCTGAAAAGAGCTATCTGTCTCTTCTTGCAGACGCAGATAATAATACGGTAATCATTTTTAAGGATAAGAGAACACAGAACAGCGAAATCTATGGTCAGAAAATATTCTCTGTCTCTTCAGTTACTCCAAGACCATTAGGAGTAAAAACCAGTCTGGTAAAAGATTCTATTCATGTTTCCTGGTATAATCCAAGCGAAGTTGAAACAAGCGAGTTTGCCGTTCAGAAACTTAACGACTCAGACCCTGACGACCAGAAATGGGTAACTATTGCCACTATAAAAAAAGAAGAAAGCATTAAGAATTATTTTGAAATTACAGAAAAGTCTTTGACTCCGGGAGTGCTAAGTTACAGGGTGGTTATGACCGATAAAGACGGAGAGTCTTTTGTATCTGAAGTTTCGCAGGTAAATAATTTTGTCGAAAATTCCGGCATTATTTTAGGGCAAAATTTCCCTAATCCATTTTCCGGTTCTACGGTAATTAGTTTTTATTTGCCAACTGCTGCTAAGATATCCATAGAATTTTATAACAGTAAACTTGAAACAGTTAAAGAAATTCAGAACCAGTATTATGACGCCGGCGAAACTAAAATTACTTTTACAGCAGACGATCTTCCGGCTGGAATTTACTTCTACAGATTAAAAGCCGGAACTTACGTAGACGTAAAGAAAATGGTTCTTGTAAAATAGCTAATGGATAAAGTATTTAAAATTTTCGTAGATTTTGACGGCACTATAAGCTGTAAAGACGTTGGAGCGGCTATTTTTGAAGAATTTGGAGACCACGAAAAGGTCGAAAAAATACAGAAAGATTTACACGAAAATAAAATAACGGCGCTGCAATGCTGGGTTTCGCTTTTTGAGGCTGTTGAAAAATGGGATTTCGATTTATTAAGAAAGTTCATTGACACAATTAACATAGACGAAAGTTTTGCCGATTTTATTAAATACTGCAAACTGAATAATTTTCAACTATTTATTCTGAGCGACGGATTTAATTTGTATATAAACAGAATCCTTGAAAAAGAAGGGATAGAGCCGGTTGAAGTTATTTCTAATAAATGGGAAATTGTAGACGATAAAGTTAAGTTGACTTATCCGTTTATGGACGAAGAGTGCAAGGATTGCGCAAACTGCAAACGAAATCACATCATTAATAACAGCGGCGATGATGAATATACCGTCTATATTGGAGACGGAACTTCAGACAGATGCCCGGCTCAATATTGTGATTTTATTTTTGCTAAGGACTTTTTATTGAAATACTGCGAAAAAGAGCGAATCTCGTTTTCGCCATTCAGAGATTTCAACGACGTATCGCGAAAGATAGATCAGCTGAACCAAAAGAAAAATCTTAAAAAAAGGCATCAGGCTGATCTTAAACGAAAAGAATGCTATATGAGGGGGTAAATTTAGACTTATATTTGCTTAATTTATTTTGTAACTTTCAAAGTTAAGGATTAACTTTAATAGAAAAATACAATATGCAAAATTTAGCCGGAAAGATTTTTAAGTACCGCAGTTATACGCCCATTCCTTTTATAATAGTTATGCTGGCATTCCAGCGGGCGAATATCTGGAGTTTGATAATAGGTTTCGTAATAGCTTGTTTCGGCGAGTTTATGCGGCTATGGGGAGTAAGCTGGGCTGGCAGCGAAACGCGCACTACAGGCGACGTAGGCGGGACGTATTTAGTAATTAGCGGTCCGTTCGGTCACCTTAGGAATCCTCTTTATTTTGGCAACATCCTGTTGTACCTAGGTATTGGCGTCATGTCATATTCCTTATTCCCATATCTTCAGATTGTAGCGTTTCTCTTTTTCGCTTTTCAGTATTATAATATTGTAAAGGCCGAAGAAGGATATCTTATCAAAGCATTTGGCGAAAATTACGAGAAATACAGCAAGAATGTTCCGCGCTTTATTCCGCGTATATCATCTTATAAAGACGAAAAACTTGCTCAGCCGGCTTTTAATTTACGCGCTGGGTTTCGTTCAGAAAAAAGAACTTTACAGGCATTCAGTTTTGTGACGGTTACTCTCATTTTAATATGGATTATAGGTAAAATTTGAGTAGTGAAATAATGTTAATTGCCGGCGAAGCTTCCGGCGACTTGCATGGAGCTTTACTGGTGGAAGAACTAAAAAAGATTGAACCCGGGCTAATTATCAGCGGGGTTGGCGGAGATAAAATGAAGGCTGCAGGAATGGAGCTGATTTATCATATTAAAAGTATGTCTTTTTTGGGTTTTGCCGAAGTAATTAAACATTTACCGCACATTAAAAAAGTCCGTAAAACCCTAATTGATTATATAATTGAGAAAAAAATAACTACTGTCGTATTAATCGATTACCCTGGTTTTAACCTTAGCATAGCAAAAAAATTAAAAGCCCTCAACGTTAAACTCATCTATTATATTTCTCCGCAAATATGGGCCTGGGGCGCTGGAAGAGTAAAGAAAATTAAAAAGCTGATTACCAAAATGCTTGTGGTTTTCCGTTTTGAAGCCGATTTTTATAAAAATCACAATATAGACGCCGAGTTTGTAGGTCATCCGCTTATTGACCAGATAAGCAAATATAAATTATTAGATAAAAAAAGTTTTTTTGAACGTTTTAATTTAGATAACGATAAAAAAATTCTTTTGATTCTTGCTGGCAGCCGGGAACATGAAGTGAAGGAAATTTTTCCCGAATGCGTTAACGCCGCTCTTGCAATAGCTAAAGAATTTAACATGCAGGTAGTAGTTGGACGCTCGCCAAACATTGACGAGGATGCGTTTGAACTGCCGGGTAGAAATGACGAATTTAAAGTAATTAAAGATTTTACTTACGAACTGATGAGCTACTCTACTTTTGGAATAATTAAATCAGGCACTTCAACTTTAGAAGCGGCTCTTTTTAAACTTCCAATGGTGGTGGTATATAAGACTAACTTTTTAACTTATCTGATAGGACGCCTATTAGTAAAAGTGAAAAATATAGGGCTGGTAAATATAGTTTACGGTAAAACTCTTGTGCCGGAAATAATACAGAACGATTTAACTACAGATAATATTTATAACGAAAGCAAAAGATTTTTAAGCGATAAAACTCTTTATGAGTTTACGATAGCCAAATTAGGCGAAATTAAAGAATTGCTAGGCAGCGCAGGCGCATCGGCAAAAGCGGCGCAAAGAATACACTTATTGATGAATGACGCATAAAAAAATAAAACAGAATTTTCTCCGCTTTATTGGTAATTTTTTGATTAGCGCTCTGGCTGGTATCTATTGCGATACTTTGAAAATCAGGAAGATCAATTCCGGCGGAATAGAGGCGATGCTTGCAAAGAATGAAAATTTCGTTCTTGCGTTTTGGCACGGTTCAATGCTTATTCCATGGTACGTGCACCGCGAACAAAATTTGGTCGCGTTAGTAAGTAAAAGTAAAGACGGCGGACTTTTAGCCCGGCTTCTTGAAAAATGGAAATATGACGTGGTGAGAGGTTCAAGCAACGACGGAGGCGGCGAAGCGTTGAAATTATTGTTGGTTAACGCCAGGAATAAACGCACAATTTGTATTACTCCAGACGGACCTAAAGGACCGCTTCACGTATTTAAAGCGGGCGCTATTATCTGCGCCATGAGAACCGGTATCCCTGTGTTTTTATGCGCAGTGAATAACCAGAAAAAAAGAGTTCTTGGAAGCTGGGATAAATTTGAAATACCAAAGCTGTTTTCTACGGTCGATTTTATTTATTCTGATCCGGTTTATGTGGCTAAAAATTTAGGACGGGAAGAAATTTCCAAAGTGATTTTGGACTGTGAAAATAAAATGAACCAATTGCTTGAGAAGGCAAAAAGTCAGGTTTGAGAATGTCCGGAAAAAAAATGATATGAAGCTATTAAGAATTTTACTTTTACCTTTTGTTCCTGTATATACTCTGATAATTTTAATCAGAAATTATCTGTTTGATAGAGGAATATTTAAAAGCAGAAAAGTAAACGCTAAAATAATTTCTACAGGAAACCTGAATGTGGGAGGTTCCGGAAAAACTCCCCTTGTGATATATATAAGTAATCTCCTTAAGACTAAAAACATAAAAGGCGGAGTTCTGAGCCGCGGTTATGGAAGAAAAACTAAGGGGTATTTGTTAGTTTCGGATGGTAACGAAATAAAAACGACGGTAGAACAAAGCGGAGATGAAATATACCTAACCGTCGACGAGTGTAACGTTCCGGCAGGAGTGTCGGAAAATCGGGTACAAGGCGCAAGCCGTTTGATAAGCGATACGGGCGTGGAAGCAATAGTATTAGACGACGCATTTCAGCACAGATGGATTTATCGCGATATTGATCTTCTGATCATTGAGCAGAAATTTCTAACCTGTAATGAAGAACTCAGTCATTTACTTTTGCCTACAGGCAACCTTCGCGAGGGCTTTAGCTCAATTGAACGCGCGGACGCCGTAATAATAAACAGAAAGTTTAGCGAAAAGAGCGAAATACCCGCTCAATTCGATAAATATCTTAAAAATAAGAAAGTATTCTTTGCTCATTATAAATCAGTTGGTTTCGTAGACGTGAAAAGACGCTCATTCTATAAGATAAGCGATTTTGAAGGCCAGAAAAGCCTTGTCGTCTGCGGAATTGCAAAGCCGTTTTCATTTTTAAACGCTTTGAAGCAAAATAATATCTCGACTTTGAATAATTTAATCTTTAAAGATCATAAACGATATTGCGAAAAAGAAGTTCAAAAAATAAGAAAAGAATTTTACTCTGTAAATGCTCATTCTGTGATCACGACTCATAAAGATGCAGTAAAACTTGTTCAGTTTTCAAAACAATTGGATGATATAGATATATACTATCTAAAAATTGAATTGGAATTTGATGACAAAAATGAGTTTGACAACTTTATAATAAATAAAATAAATACGAGTTCGCGCAATTAGCCCGGCGGTATTTATGTTGTATAAATAACAAAAAGAGGAAAGAAAGACATGGCAAGTAAAAACAACAAGTATGTTTACTTTTTTGGCGGCAAAAAAGCTGAAGGAAAAGCAGACATGAAGAATTTGCTTGGCGGTAAAGGCGCAAACCTGGCCGAAATGGTAAACATCGGATTACCTGTTCCTGCCGGCTTTACGATTACCACAGAAGTATGTACTTATTTTTATGATAATAAGAAAAAGTACCCGAAGGAGTTGAAGGATCAGGTGGAAGCTTCTCTTAAAAAGATCGAAAAAGAAATGGGGGCAAAATTTGGCGATCCAAACAACCCTCTTTTAGTTTCTGTCAGAAGCGGCGCAAGAGCTTCTATGCCTGGCATGATGGATACAATCCTCAACCTTGGTCTTAATGACGTTACAGTTCAGGGAGTAATTAAAAATACTAATAACCCAAGATTCGCTTTTGATTCATACCGAAGGTTTGTTCAAATGTATGGCGATGTTGTTTTAGGTTTAAAGCCTGTTGATAAACACGACCCGGATCCATTTGAAGAAATCCTTGAGAATAAAAAGCGCGAGAAAAACGTTAAGTTGGATACGGAATTATCCGCTGAAGACTTGAAGGAATTAGTTGAAGAGTTTAAAGCTGCAATAAAAGAAAGAACCGGGCATGCTTTCCCAAATAATCCGATGGAACAGCTATGGGGAGCGATAGGCGCAGTGTTCGGTTCATGGATGAACGAAAGAGCGATTGTTTACAGAAAATTAAATGATATTCCTGCAAGCTGGGGAACCGCAGTCAGCGTGCAGTCAATGGTATTTGGCAATATGGGCGAAGAATCGGGCACAGGCGTAGCGTTTACCCGCGATCCTGCAGCCGGAGAAAATATTTTCTACGGAGAGTATTTATTTAACGCTCAGGGAGAAGACGTTGTAGCGGGTATTAGAACCCCTCTTCCAATTTCGGAGTTAAAAAAAGACAACGCTAAACTTTATAAACAGCTTGACGGAATTCGCAATATTTTAGAAAAGCATTATAAAGATATGCTTGATATTGAGTTTACAATTCAACAGGGCAAACTTTGGATGCTTCAATGCCGCATAGGCAAGAGAACAGGTTTTGCCGCAGTCAAAATGGCTGTTGATATGGTTAAAGAAAAATTAATCACAAAAGAACAGGCTCTTTTAAGAATAGAGCCAATACAGTTGAATCAGCTGTTAAGACCAATCTTTGACCAGAACGAAAAGAAAATTGCTATTGAACAAGGCAAGTTGCTGGCTAAAGGCTTAAACGCTGGGCCGGGAGCCGCTTCAGGTAAAATTGCTTTATCGGCTGAAGACGCTGAAGAAATGGCCAAACATGGCGAAAAAGTAATTCTTGTTCGTATAGAAACTTCTCCAGAAGATATTAAAGGAATGAACGCTGCGGAAGGTATTTTAACCGCTCGCGGAGGAATGACTTCTCATGCCGCTTTAGTAGCCCGTCAGATGGGCAAAGTCTGCGTTGCAGGCTGCGGAAAGTTGATAATTAATTACAAAGAAAGAACAGTCGGAGCCGAAGGGGTTGATACCGTATTGAACGAAGGCGATTATATTTCTATCGACGGTTCGACCGGCGAAGTTCTTATAGGCAAACTTGAGACAAAACCATCTGAAGTTATACAGGTTTTAATCAGCAAAACCATTGCCGCAAAAGATTCCAAAGTTTTCCAAACCTATAACAGCTTAATGACGTGGGCTGATAGTTTTAGAAAACTAACTATCAGAACAAATGCAGATCAGCCTGATCAGGCCGCTAATGCAATTGCTTTTGGCGCGGAAGGAATCGGTTTGTGTAGAACCGAACATATGTTCTTCGGCGGAGATAGAATAATGTCCGTAAGAAAAATGATTGTAGCCGAGACGATTGAAGCAAGAAAAGAAGCTCTTGCCGAATTGCTGCCTCTGCAGAGAGAAGATTTCTATGGATTGTTTAAAGTTATGGGCGACCGCCCGACTACAATTCGCACATTGGACCCTCCGTTGCATGAATTTTTGCCTCATCAGGAAAGAGAGATAGACGCATTAGCTAAGGCGTTAAATATGCCTATTCTTAAGCTGACAGAAAAAATTGCAAGCCTTCATGAATTTAACCCGATGCTGGGTTTCAGAGGCTGCCGTTTGGGAGTCGTTTATCCGGAGATTACAGAGATGCAGGCGCGCGCTATTTTTGAAGCGGCTTGCGACGCAGCAAAAGAGAAAATAAAAGTTAAACCAGAAATTATGATTCCTCTTGTAAGCGACGTATCAGAATTTAAGCTTCAGGAAGATATTGTAAGAAAAACAGCCGCCGAAGTAATGAAAGAAAAAGGCGTAAAAATTAATTATATGGTAGGTACGATGATTGAGCTGCCTCGTGCCGCCCTCACAGCTGACGAAATAGCCGGAAGAGCGGAATTTTTCAGCTTTGGAACAAACGATCTTACTCAGACAACATTTGGACTTTCGAGAGACGACGCAGGCAAGTTCCTGCCGTTGTATGTCGCAAAGGAATTGTTGCCTAACGATCCGTTTGAAGCGCTCGACCAAAAGGGCGTAGGTCAGTTAATTAAAATTGGAACCGAAAAAGGTAGAAGCGTAAGACCTAATTTGAAAGTCGGTATTTGCGGAGAACACGGAGGAGAGCCTTCTTCCGTAGAATTCTGTCATAGATCCGGTTTGAATTATGTAAGCTGTTCGCCTTTCAGAGTGCCAATTGCAAGACTTGCAGCAGCAATTGCCGTTGTTAAAGAACTCCAGTCCGGCAAGAAGCCGGCGGCAAAAAAAGCTGTACAGAAGAGCAAAAAGTCGGCTCAAAAAAAGAAATAAGCCTCTTAATTCAATTAGGCGAATAATTGGCAAAGCAGGAGGCGCTTTTTAGCGCCTCCTATTGATTACTAAATGTTAACTATGAAGGAAATTGTAAAATGAAATTATCTGATTTCAAGTATAATCTTACTAAAACCAGTATTGCAAAACATCCGGTTACCCCGCGCGATAAAGCCAAACTAATGGTTATTAACAGGGAAACTCAGGTTGCAGAAAATAAAGTGTTTAGCGACGTAGTAGATTATATGGAGAAAGGGGATGTTCTTGTCGTTAATGAAACAAGAGTATTCCAGGCAAGATTATACGGCAAAAAAGAGAAGACCAACGCTAAAATAGAAGTTTTTCTTTTAAGAGAATTAAATGCCGACGAGTGTATCTGGGACGTTATTGTAGACCCTGCTAGAAAAGTTAGAATCGGGAATAAAATATATTTTAACGATAAACTTTGGTGCGAGGTTATTGATAATACAACTTCCCGCGGTAGAACCGTAAGGTTTAACCAGCCAGGCAATATTTATAAAGCAGTCGAAAAAATTGGTTATACTCCTTTGCCCCCTTATATTAAAAGGGAACCAGAAGCCGCAGATAAAGAAGACTATCAGACTGTTTATGCGCGCGTAGACGGCTCTGTTGCAGCTCCGACTGCCGGGCTTCATTTTACTCCTAAACTTTTGGAAAAACTAAAGAAAAAAGGAGTTGAAGTCGTTCCGGTCATCTTGCATATTGGGTTAGGAACATTCAGACCTGTAGAGGTTGAAGACCTTACCAAGCATAAAATGGATTCCGAGTATTTTGATATTACAGTTCAGGCGGCGGAAAAAATTAATAAAGCCATCCTTAATAAACACAATGTGTTTGCAGTAGGCACCAGCGCTACAAGAGCTCTTGAAACAAGCGTTACCGCCGAAGGATTAGTTAAGGCCAATAGAGGATGGACGGATAAATTTATCTTCCCTCCTTATGAATTTAAAATTGTGAAAAGACTTATTACTAATTTCCACTCCCCGGAATCAACATTGATTATGTTAGTCGCGGCGTTCTCAGATACAGATCTGATTATGAAGTGCTACAAAAAAGCGCTTAAAGAAAATTACAGGTTCTTAAGCTATGGCGACGCAATGCTTCTTCTATGAGAACTTTTGCAATCATTCCTGCAGGTGGGAAAGGAAAACGGACTGGTAAAAATTTACCAAAGCAATATCTCAAAATTTTTGGAAAGGAAATTATTGTTTATACTTTGGAAGTATTTCAGAAGTCGCCGCTTATTGACGAAATTATTATTGCAGCGGAACCTTGTTATTTTAACAAACTTTTGAAAATAAAAGAAAAGTATAAGTTAAATAAAATTTCTCAGATAATACCTGGCGGCAAAGAGAGGCAGGATTCCGTTTTTAATGCGCTCTCTGCCATTCAGGCAAAAAAGACTGACATTGTTCTTGTACACGACGCGGCCAGACCTTTTTTATCGGCTAAAATATTAAGCGAAGCTATTATTGCCGCCAAGAAAAAAGGAAACGCTGTGGTCTGTATAAAAGCGCGGGATACTCTAATTAACGGTGACGGATGTGTTGAAAATTATATAAACAGGGATACTGTTTATTATGTGCAGACGCCGCAGATTTTTAAGTATGCCGATCTGATGGTTGCATTTGAAAAAGCGAAAGCTGAAAACTTTATCGGGACTGACGAGTCTGCGCTTGCAAAAAACGCGGGTTTTATGGTTAACATTGTGGAAGGCTCTCTGCTTAATTTTAAAATAACTACGGCCGACGACATTGACGTTTTCAAACGATTGATGAAAAAGGCTTAGTCTTTTAATAAATTTATTCTCAAACAACAGGGCTGAATGGCCCTGCTGTTATTTTAAAATGAGTTGTGTTTACAGAGTCGCCATAAGCATAAGGGGCTCTAATAATTCCTATGTTCATTCCGATAATAGTGTATCAGATTTGTCGTTTGTATTTTACGTAAAATTAGTTATTTTAGCTAAGCAAATTGAAATTTTAGGATCGATAACTTTATGTATTTAATGGCAGTAATAGTGCTTTTATCCTACTTAGTTGGCTCTATACCAACAAGTATTATTATTAGTAAACTAGTAAGAGGTATTGATATCCGCGAACACGGAAGCGGAAATGCCGGCGGCACTAACGTTTATCGCGTTATGGGCTGGAAATACGGCTTATTGGTTATCCTACTTGACGCTCTTAAAGGAGTAATAGCAGTCGTATTTGTAGCGCGTCTTCACTATGGCAATATGCCTTTTGAAAATGCGACTCCTTTTGACGACTTTACTTTAGTTCAGATTATTGCCGGACTTTCAGCTGTTATTGGTCATATCTGGACTGTCTTTGCAAACTTCAAAGGCGGAAAAGGAATTGCGACCGCGCTTGGCATGCTTATTATAGTTGCAACTGTCGACATGCTTGTAGCTCTCGGAGTATTTGTTTTAGTCGTCGTTTTTTCCAGATATATTTCGCTCGGTTCTGTATTAGCCGCTATTGCAGTTCCGCTTACATTAATAGTAAGAGAAAATATTTTTCATGTTGATATCCCCGGATATTCTACGCTTTTGCCGTTCATCATTGGTCTT
This sequence comes from Ignavibacteriales bacterium UBA1304, assembly GCA_002307295.1. GTDB lineage: Bacteria > Bacteroidota > Ignavibacteria > Ignavibacteriales > Ignavibacteriaceae > UBA1304. The sequence continues at coordinate 17,350 of DBTY01000015.1, read as the reverse complement.
TCGCTTCTTGTTATATACACGCACAGAAAGAACCTGGTTCGCTTAGTTAACGGTAATGAAAACAAAATTAGTTTTTCCAAGAAGAAGTAATCTATATAAACACCAAATTAAATGAAAATTTCTGTAATTGGCGCAGGCGGATGGGGTACTACACTTGCCATCCTTCTCCATTATAATGGACACAATGTAACTCTGTGGGAATATGATAAAAAATATGCCAAACAAATAGTAAAACACAGAGAGAATATCACATATCTGCCAGATATTCCTATCCCGGAAGAAATAATAATTACTTCAGATCTTCTTGAAGCGACTTACGATAAGAACATGCTTATATTAGCTGTTCCTACGCAGTTTTTAAGAAGCATTGTGAAGGAAATAAAACCTTATAATATTAAAAATACAATTTTAGTCAGCGTATCTAAAGGCATCGAGAATAATTCTCTTTTAACGATGTCTCAGATATTCAAAGAAGAATTTGAAGAATTAAGTCCAAGCCAGATAGGGGTTATTTCTGGTCCAAGCCACGCTGAAGAAGTAAGCCGCAGAGTGCCGACGGCGGTTGTTGGAGCTTCTTTAGATAAAGCTACGGCTAAAACAATACAATCAACTTTTATGACCTCGTATTTTAGAGTATATTCTTCTACGGATGTGCTTGGGGTTGAACTTGGCGGAGCATTTAAAAATGTTATTGCTATAGGCGCGGGAATTATTGACGGCGCAAAATTTGGCGATAATACTAAAGCCGCAATTATGACGCGCGGAGTAGCGGAAATATCGCGTCTTGGAATTGCTATGGGCGCAAAGCCTTCTACATTTTCGGGCTTATCAGGCATGGGCGATTTAATTGTTACATGCATGAGCAGGCACAGCCGCAACAGATTTGTAGGCGAAAAAATTGGCGAAGGTAAAAAACTTAAAGATATTTTAAGCGGCATGTCAGCCGTTGCAGAAGGCGTTGAAACAAGCAGGTCTGCTTCGCAGCTTGCAAGAAAATATGACATAGAGACCCCCATTACCAGCGAAGTATATAAAATGTTATTTGAAGGCAAGGACCCTGTTAAATCAACTAACGATTTAATGACCCGCGATATGAAAGACGAGTGAGCCCCGGAAATTCAAATATATTAGACCAATCTGTTCAATACCTCAAATCTGTAGGTCCCAAGAGGGCTGAGTCCTTTAATAAAATCGGAATAAAAACAATCAGGGATCTGCTTTTCTATTTCCCTTCAAAATACCTGGATAGAACTACGCTTTTAACTTCGTCTCAGGTTTATGAATATTCAATTAACGGATTTGAAGGCGAAGCTACGGTTATTGGCAGGGTTGCAGATAAAGAAAAAAGAAGATTCGGCAATAAAGAAATTTTATCAGTTAAGTTTAAAGATTCCGCCGGTTTTTTTGAATGCGTATGGTTTCAGGGAGCTAAGTATTTTGAGAAGTATTTTAAGGAAGGGGAAATTTACGCAATATCAGCGAAGCCTGCGCTCTCTAAATATGGCGAGGTTAGGTTTACTCATCCCGATTTTGATAAAATTACCGACGATGAATCGCAGGTGTTTCATAACACGGGCAAAATTATCCCGGTTTACAGCGTAAAGAAAGAACTGAAAGAAACTAATATCGGCGATTTGAGTCTGCGGAAAATAATCAGCGATACTGTTGAAAAATATGCTGACGACCTTGCCGAATCGCTTCCGGAAGAAATAAAAAAAGAGCATAACTTAACCGATATTATTCCCGCAATAAAAAATATTCATCTGCCGCAAAACCAAAAACTGCTTGAAGAGGCAAAACAAAGATTTAAATTTGAAGAATTCTTTTATATAGAAATTCTCGTCGCTTTGAAGAAGCATAATTATGGTCATAATCTTCAGGGAGTTTCATTATCGGTTAAAACCGATCTTGTGCAAAACTTCCTAAAAACCCTTCCGTTTAAATTAACGCAGGCGCAGTTAAAAGTTCTGAGCGAAATCCGGAAAGATATGGAACGCGCTCAGCCGATGAACCGCCTTTTGCAGGGGGACGTAGGAAGCGGTAAAACCATCGTAGCGTTGATTTCTATGCTGATAGCCATAGATAATGGGTATCAGGCGGTATTAATGGCACCTACAGAGATTCTGGCCGATCAGCACGCTAAAAGCATTTCAAAGATGTTGAATAAACTAAGCGAGGAATTTGAAGGCAGGCAAATAAAAGTCAGTCTGCTTCTAGGGGGGCAAAAAAAATCAGTTAAGAATAAAAATCTTGAAGAGATTGAGCAAGAAGCCGACATAATTATAGGAACTCATGCCTTGTTTGAAAGCAATGTAGTGTTTAAGAATCTCGGTTTAGTGATAATTGACGAACAACACCGCTTTGGAGTTGTACAAAGAGCTAAACTGCAAAACAAAGGCGGGACTCCTGACGTAATAGTTATGACCGCCACTCCAATTCCGCGAACTTTATCTATGACGGTATATGGCGATCTTGATATTTCCACAATAGACGAAATGCCAAAGAACCGGATACCGATACGTACCTTATTGCGCGGCGAAGCTATACTGCCAGAGATTTATAAATTTATAATAGATAAAAAAGAGGAAGGGTATCAGGCGTTTATAGTTTATCCGTTGGTTGCCGAATCGGAAAAATTAGAATTAAAAGCCGCAGAAACTTATTACAAAGAATTATCAGAAACATATTTCCAGGGGCTTAATGTCGGATTGATTCACGGTAAAATGAACTGGCAGGAAAAAGAAGAAGTGATGCTTCTGTTTGCCGCAAAAAAATATGACGTTCTGATTTCTACGACGGTCATAGAGGTGGGTATTGATATCCCTGACGCCAATATTATACTGATAAACGACGCTCACCGTTTTGGACTTTCGCAGCTTCACCAGTTGCGAGGCAGAGTAGGCAGAAGCGATAAGCAGGCTTATTGTATTTTAGTAACTAAAGACGAGCTTGCAGTAAGCTCGTCTTACAAGAATGTTAACTTTGAATATTTATCTCCGGTTCAGTTGGAACGATATAAATCTACCATACGTTTACAAGCTATGGTGAAGTATATTAGCGGATTTAAACTTTCGGAGATAGACTTAAAATTACGCGGGCCGGGAGACATATTTGGAATAAAACAAAGCGGATTTCCCGAACTTAAATACGGAGATATTGTTAAAGATACAGCCGCGCTTATAAAAGCTAAAGAAGCTGCTTTTGCAGTGATAGAAGACGACCCGCATCTTGCAAAAGAGAAAAATAAAACCATCCGAAAAAATATTATTGAGCATTATTCTCAGAATATTAACTACGCCAAAATTGCTTAATAAAAAAACAATAAACTGTTTTTAAATTATTATTAAATATTTCTCATCATTAGTTTGTCTAAGTAAAAAAAAGAAGAAAATAATTTAAATTTATTGGTTTAAAAACATAAAACTTGTTGCTTTAAAATTTATAATACTTATATTTGTACAAAAAAAAATTGGAAGGAGAATTTATTATTTCATCTATTATTGTTGATAGATTGAATGTGGTTTTAACGTTCAATGTAAAACCGGAAAGCGACAATTTCTCCGAATCAGTATCTCCATTCCATAACATCCATTCTCAAAATTCAGAAAAAAAAACAGATACTTACGCAGAATGGGATACATGGGAAACGATTCATGCTTTAAGAGACGCATTGTCTGCGCGTCATAACGTAACGTTAGTAGAAGCTAATGAAGATTTTATTTATAAAGTTAAAGAAGCTGAGCCTGATATTGTTTTTAACGTGGCCGAAGGGCTTAACGGTATAAGCCGGGAAGCCCAGATACCCGCAATATTGGAGATGCTTGGCATTCCGTATACGGGTTCAGACCCTCAAACTTTATCTATATGTTTAGATAAAGCCCGCACTAAAGAAATCCTTTCTTATTACAATATCAAAAACGCAAAATTTTTTATTACAGACGACGTAAACTTATCAGACAGTCGCGGTTTAACATTTCCTTTAATTGTAAAACCTATATGCGAAGGTTCAAGCAAAGGAATTTTTTCATCTTCTTTTGTAAAGAATGAAAGCGAATTAAAAAGCGAAGTCGCCAGAGTGGTAAATGAATATAATCAGGAAGCTTTAGTAGAAGAATTTTTAAGCGGAAAGGAATTTACGGTCGCCTTAATTGGCAACGGAGCTGAAACGGAAGTATTGCCTATAGTAGAAATAAATTTTAACGAATTCCCCAAAGACTTTACGCCAATATACTCCTATGAAGCTAAATGGATAATTGATACAAAAGAAAATCCATTAGACGTTTTTACATGCCCGGCCAAAATAGATAAACTTTTAGAAGAAAAGATAAAAAAAACGGCGTTAGCCGCATATAAAATTTTAAGGTGCAAGGACTGGAGCCGGATTGATATCCGCCTGGATAACGACGGCGAACCAAATGTAATAGAAATTAATCCGCTTCCTGGCATTCTGCCAAATCCAGAAGAAAATTCCTGCTATCCAAAGGCGGCAAGAAGCGCCGGATTAGACTATAGCAGTATGATTAACAAAGTGTTGCTTGTTGCGGCTAAACGGAATAATTTGCTATGAAAGACGATTCAAAAATATTAATCTGCTATAATTCCCCCGTTTCAATATTTTCCATTTACAATGGAAAGCCGGAAGATATTGATACCGGTTCCGACGACCTTTCCGAAACAAGCTTTTTGAACGAAATAAAAACAATTGAAAAATCATTACGAAAGTATTTTAAGAATGTCAGTTCGTTTGCTATAGATAGAAACGTAAAGAGAACGACGGCAAAACTTTCAAAAGCTGATCCGGATGTTATTTTTAATTTTGTCGAATCGGTTGAAGGCATATCGCTATATGAATCGTTTAACGCCGGTTTGTTTGAACTGCTTGGCTTGGAATACACAGGCAATAAACCACAATGCCTTGGCAATTGTCTAAATAAGTATAAAGCGAAACTAATTCTTTCTTCTTACGGGGTTAATACTCCTAAAGCATTTATTGTTAAAAAAGAAGAAAATGCAGATTTGGAAAATATAAGCGTTGGTTTTCCTGTGATACTAAAACTGTTAACCGAAGATGCCAGTATAGGAATTTCAGAATATTCGGTAGTGAAAAATGAAACTGAACTAAAAAAACAATTAAGCTTTTTAAAAGCTACTTACAACCAGGATGTTATAATAGAAGAATATATTGACGGACGAGAATTGAACGTCGCAATCCTGGGGGAAGAAGTTCTTCCAATTTCAGAAATAAAGTTTGACGGACTTCCTGAAAATTTACCGAAAATTGTAACGTACGACGGCAAGTGGTTATCGCAAAGTTTGTATTATGAAAACACGGTGCCTAAGTGCCCTGCAATTATTGACGATGAACTTAAGCAAAAGATAACTGAAACGGCGCTAACGTCGTTTAAAGCGATGGGATGCAGAGATTATGCGCGGGTTGATATTAGGCTAAACAGAGAAGGAACTCCTTATGTTATAGAAGTAAATCCTAATCCTGATATTTCAACGGATTCTGGTTTTGCAAGAGCCGCGACTGCTACGGGATTAACGCATCCGGAATTATTAAATACTATTGCGAAATTTGCATTAAAAAGAAAAGAAGATGTTGCGCAAATTAAAGTCGGATGATAAAGCTGAATTGGAAAATCTTCTAAAGAAGATTACAAACTTTAACCAAAGCGATTTTGAAGTGGCTATGGAATTAGTTAATACAGCGGTTAGTTTTCCGGGGCAGACGGATTACAACATATTTGTATTTGAAGAAGAAGGAAAAATTTTAGGTTATCATTGCACAGGCAAACGTCCTCTTACTGACGCGGTTTTTGATTTATATTGGATAGTTGCAGATCCGGATTCCGGCAGGAAAGGAATTGGAGCTCAATTATTAAAACACTCTGAAGAGTTTGTAAAAGAACAAAAAGGCAGATGGCTTTTGGCGGAAACTACTTCCAAAGAAAGTTATGATAAAACAAGAAAGTTTTATTTGAAAAATGATTATAAAGTGATTGCGCACATAGACGATTTTTATGCGGTAGACGAAGATTTAATCATTTACGGTAAGAAGTTTAATTATAATTAAATTGAGGATAGTCATGGAACAGTGGCAGCAAATGATCAGGAATAGCATACACACTGTCGATCAGCTTGTTGAAAAATTTAATATAGATAGAAAAATTGCCGAAGAATTAGACGAATTTTTTCAGGCAAGGATTAATCCATATTATTTGAGTCTAATTAGATATCCTGGAGACCCGATATGGCAGCAATGCGTTCCAAATAAAGCTGAACTTGAAGATATAGACGCTGAAGAAGATCCATTGATGGAAGACGCTATGAGTCCCGTTCCTAATATTACGCACCGGTACCCGGATAGAGCTCTGTTTCTTGTAACGAGTCAGTGCGGTTTATATTGCCGTTTTTGCACACGAAAGAGAAAAGTAGGTAATTACGATAAAATATCAATGAAAGGGCTTGAGTCTGCATTTAAATACTTAGAAGCTCATACTGAAATTCGCGACGTTATTCTTTCCGGCGGAGATCCGCTGATGCTTACAGACGCGATGCTTGAAAAAATACTAAAACGATTAAGACAAATTGAACATATAGAAATTATTCGCCTCGGAACAAAAATGCCGTGCGTGCTTCCGCAGAGAATTACTCCTAAATTATGCGAAATGATTAAAAAGTATCATCCTGTTTATGTTAATACGCATTTTAATCATCCGTGGGAAATTACTCCTGAAAGTACAAAAGCGTGCGAAATGCTGGCAAACGCCGGAGTTCCTGTTGGCAATCAAATGGTTTTAATGAAGGGCGTTAACGACGACCCTGCTACAGTAAAAGAGCTTATGCATAAACTGCTTAAGATACGCGTAAAACCTTACTACATGTATATGGCTGATGAAACTAAAGGAGCTAACCACTTTAGGACTTCTATAGAAACCGGAATTGAAATAATAGAAAATCTTAGAGGTCATACAAGCGGTCTTGCAATTCCTCATTTTGTAATAGACGCGCCTGGCGGTGGCGGAAAAATTCCTCTACTGCCTAATTATGTTCTTCATCAGGATGAAGATAAAATTATATTGAGGAACTTCAAAAACCAGATTTATACTTATAAGAATTTCAAAGACAAGTTAAATCCGGGTAAGAAGGAGGGCAAAAACGGAAATGGCAATGGAAAGCATGCCGAACCTGAACAGGTTGTCGTTGAAAAAATTGATTTGCCTGTGTTAGAGGAAATTCAGAATTAGTTTGTCCTGAGTAAAGTTGGTTATAGTAATTTTAACGATCATGGGTTAGATGTCATTCCTGCGAAAGCAGGAATCTAAAGCTCGACACTATTCAGAGATTTTCACTTTCGCGGGAATTACATTTTATCTGGATAGTTTCAGTTACGTTTGCCTCATAAAAAAACCTTCAAGGCAAATAAGCCCTGAAGGTTATAAAGAATAATTCCTGAAATAATTAAGCAGGTTTTATAATTCCAAGGAACTGGTCTGCTTTTAAGCAGGCTCCGCCTACCAAAGCTCCGTCGATATCAGCCTGACCCAATAATTCTTTTGCATTATCCGGTTTAACGCTTCCGCCGTATTGGATGATTAATTTATCGGCAACTGCCTGTGAATACAACTTAGCTACTAATCCGCGGATAAACGCATGAACTTCTTCTGCCTGAGCAGGTGAAGCTGTTTTGCCTGTGCCAATAGCCCAGACTGGTTCGTATGCTATGATGATATTTGCAATGCCTTCAGCTGGAACGCCGGCAAGTCCTTCGGTAACCTGAGTTTCAATTACTTTTTTAGTAATATCGCTTTCTCTTTCTTCCAACGATTCGCCTACGCAAAAGATTGGTTTAAGATCGCTGGCTAAAGCCTTCTGGATTTTCTTGTTAATCAGCTCGTTGCTTTCTTTAAAGATTACTCTTCTTTCAGAGTGACCTAAGATAACATACTCGCTGCCTGCGCTCTTTAACATATCCGCAGAAATTTCGGCTGTAAAAGCGCCGCTTTCTTCAAAATACATATTCTGTGCGCCAAGCTTAATAACAGTTCCTTTGATTAACGTACTGGCTGTTTCAAGCGAAGTGAAAGGAGGACAGATTATTACTTCAACATTAGCTGGAACGTCTTTTAATCCAGCTTTAATTCCTGAAATCAATTCAGCGGTTTCCGGAATGTTTTTATTCATCTTCCAGTTGCCTGCAATTACTTTATTACGCATTATTTCCTCAAATGTTAAATTTTTCTTTTTTTATTTGCATTCCAAATTTACTAAACAATTGTTTATCCTACAATGTTATATGTGAGGGAGTTTTTTTTGATGCGAAAAACAAACCTTCCAGTCGCTCGCGCACTGGAAGGTTGAAAAAAACTGAAGAAGCTCTATCTAAAAAATCCTATTCTTGAGAAAATAAAATTCCGCTTTGCTTGTGTAAGGCAAACAGACTAGAACAGGCGCGCCTGTTCTACGAAGGGAAAATAAACATAAAACAAAATAACGGCAGGATTTGCCCTTTGGTCTGTATACTTTATTATTAAAATATTATATTAAGTTTTTGATTAATTAATAAAAAGGCAGATTGTTTTTGGATAAGAAATTAGCGGTGATTGCTTGCAGCGGCGGAATGGATAGTTGCGTTACTACGGCAATTGCAAAAGAAAGTTATGATGTGGCTCTGGCGCATTTTAATTATGGTCAGAAAACCGAAAAAAGAGAATTGCAGGCTTTTAACGATATAGCCGATTTTTACGGCTCAGATAAAAGGTTAATAATTGATTTTTCTCATTTTGCCAAGATAGGCGGGTCTTCTTTAACGGATGATAATATTAAAGTGAAAGACGCGGACTTGAAAAACACGGAAGTTCCAAACTCCTACGTTCCATTTAGGAACGCAAATATTTTAGCCGCGTGCGTTAGCTGGGCTGAGGTTATTGGCGCCGAAGCGGTTTATGTCGGAGCCGTATATGAGGATGCAAGCGGATATCCTGATTGCAGACCGGAATTTTATAAAGCGTTTGAAGTCATGGCCGATATAGGAACAAAACCGGAAACGAAAATAAAAATTATTACTCCTATTATTCATCTTTCAAAGGCGGAGATAGTAAAAAAAGGAATTGAGCTAAACGCTCCCATCCATCTTTCATGGTCGTGCTACCAAAGCAGCGAAGAAGCATGCGGCGTATGCGATAGCTGCGCTTACAGACTGAGAGGCTTTCAGCAGGCGGGAGTAGAAGATAAAATTAAATACAAAGTGAAACCAAATTATTTATAAGAGCGAGAGGATTAAAATGAGCGAGAAAACGAATTTATTAGAAACTTTCCCAAATCAGTATCCAAATAGAGATTACAGAATTGTGCACGAAGCCCCCGAATTTACTTCGGTCTGTCCTAAAACCGGACAGCCTGACTTTGCCACAATGACCCTTGAATACATACCGAACGAACTTTGCATTGAATTAAAATCCTTAAAAATATATTATACTTCTTTTAGGAATGACGGCATTTATTACGAAAGCGTAACAAATAAAATTCTGGAAGATTTAATTGAAGTAGTTAAACCCCGGTTTATGCGCATAACAGCCGAGTTTAACGTAAGAGGCGGCATTTCGTCGGTTATTGAAGCCGAGTATGAAAGTCCGGAATTTCAGGCAAAATTATGGAAAGCAGAATAAACTAACAGGAATATATGACTGACGTATTAACTCTAAAAAAGAATTTTTACCGCGATAAAGAAAATCTATTTAAGAATCCGGCTCTTCAAAAAGACGGATATAAACTGAGCAAAGCTTACAGTCTGCTTGTTGAAGAATGTATTGAAAAAGCGCTTGGGGATAAAACGTTTAATTTCGCAGTAGCTTCAAGCGGCAGTTTTAGCCGCAGAGAGCTTGCTCCGTTTTCTGATATTGACTTGATGATAATTGTCGAGTCGTTTGAAGAAAATGAAGAAGAGATTAAAAGTATTGTTCAGATTCTTTGGGATTGTGGAATAGAAGTATCGCACACCATAAGAGATTTTTTTGATATAGAAAAATTTCTCGCCGAAGAACTTAATACGTTTACTCAGTTTTTTGAAACAAGATTTTTGCTTGGCAACAGCGATATATATAATAAATGGAACAAAAAAGTTTTTTCGCTGATTGACGACAACGCAATTGTAAGGCTGCTTAAAGAGTATTTTCAGGATATTCAGGATAGATACGATAAATATGGGGATTCCCCCAAAGTTCTAGAGCCCAATGTGAAAATGACAGCCGGAGGGCTAAGGGATCTTCAGGCTGTGGAGTGGATGTTTATCCTCAAGAATAAAATATTTCTTAATAAACAGAACGAAACTACTCAGGCGGAAAACTTTTTTAGCATTCTTGAAGAGAGCAATTATACGACGCTTACAGAGTGTTCCCGCTTACGTAAAAGTTACAAATTAATCCTTACCGTACGAAACCTTCTTCACATAACATCAAAACAAAAAACAGACCGATTCGAATTTAACGCGCAAATAAAAGTAGCTAAAGTATTTGGTTATACTAAAGACAATTTTAATCTATTTATGAAAGAATATTTTGAAGCTACTACAATAATAAACCGGTTCTGTAAAACAATGGTAAAAAGGTTTAATGAAGAAATTTCAAACCCTTTGCCAGACGCTTTGTTTATAGACTTAGACGCAGATTACAGAATGAAAAACAAAGTAATCTCATTCTGGGGCGAGCAGTCTTTAACGCTCTCTACTATTCTAAGAGCTTTTTATTACCGCGGTTTTTACGGCGCGTCTTTTGACGAAAATTTACGTTCCCAGATTATCCAAAATATAGAAAAATATAAAAACGCTTCTTTTGACGAGCTTGAGTCTTCTGTCTTTTTTAGAGAAATATTAAGACTGGAAAAAAATGTAGGACAAACTTTATCAGTAATGAACGAGCTGGGCGTTTTAGGAACCTTTCTTCCGGAGTTCAAAGACCTTGAAGGTTTTTTGCAGCATGGCGTATATCATTGCTATACCGCAGACGAACATACTCTAATGACAATTCAGAATTTAGAAAAATTAGATAAAGATACTTCGCACGTAGGGAAATTATACAATACGCTAAAGAGCAGGGAAATATTATTTCTCTCGCTGCTTTTGCATGACATCGCTAAACCAATCAACATTTCCGGACATGAAATAATTGGAGCCGAAATGGCATCGTCTATCGCTCAAAGGCTTGGCTATAGCGATTCAGAGATTGAGCAGGTAAGGTTTTTGGTTTATAACCATTTGTCTATGGAACAGGTCGCGTTTAGAAGGAATCTTAATGATCCTGAAACGTTGAATAATTTTACTTCAAAGTTTAATTCCATAGAAGACCTTGAGCTGTTGTACCTTTTAACTTATGCCGATTTATCGGCTGTTAATTCTGCCGTATGGACTTCCTGGAAAAGCGATCTTTTATTTGAGCTTTTAAGCAAGAGCAAAGCGATGCTTGAAGAACAAAAAACCGGCGAAGAATTATTAATGTCCTCAATTGAGCTAATCCCTAAAGAGATAAGTAAGTATTCGGATGAAATTTCTGAACGGGACGTGAAAGAGCATATTGAATCTATTAACGATATTACATATGCGCAGCAATTCACTGACGAAGAAATTGCCAAACACGTTGAAGAAATTGAACGCGGCGAAAAACTTTCTGTTATATTTAAAGAACTTGCGGATTTTACAAGCATCACAGTTATTGTGCAGGATTTCCCTTCTTTGCTTTCAAAGTTATGCGGCGTGCTTTCCATTAACGATGCGAACATACATGACGCAAAGATATTTACGCGTAAAGACGGTATTGTAATAGATACTTTCAGCGTAACGGATTTTAGAAGCGGAGCTACAATAGAGCCGGAAAAATACGGGAAAATTAAAAGCGATTTTAAAAAAGTTGTAAATGGCATACTACAATTAAACTGCGAATTTAAAAATTTAAAATCACGCTGGTGGCGCATTGAAAATAAATTTTTCAAACGTACTGGTAAAATAAATATTTCGTTTGAAGATCATGACAGGTATACTATTATTGATATAATTTCGCCCGATAGACTCGGATTTTTATATCAGATAACAGACAAAATGAGCGAACTTGGATTATATATTTATTTTGCAAAAATTGCCACAAGAGGCGACGATATAGTAGACGCATTCTACATCCTTGATAGAAACGGCAAGAAAGTTTCTGAAAGCGATAAGGAATTAATAGTAAGCGAGTTGACTGAAACAATTACACAAATGTTATAGGCCTTAAATTGAATTTTATGGAAAAAGAAAAACCGATCGGAGTATTTGATTCCGGAATCGGGGGCATGTCGGTGATGAAGCAATTAATCTCGGCAATGCCAAACGAAGATATTGTATATTTTGGAGATACTGCGCGCGTGCCTTATGGGTCAAAATCGAACGCGACCGTCGTAGAGTACTCAATGCAAATAGCAAAATTTTTAGCGAACAAAAATATCAAAGCTTTAGTAGTAGCCTGCAATACGGTTTCTTCTATTGCTCTGCCAAGTTTGCGTCAAAAATATAACATCCCAATTATTGGGGTTATAGAACCCGGCGCTGAGTTTGCGCTTAGAGAGACTAAGACCGGCAGAATTGGCGTTATAGGCACCCGCGCTACAATTGCTAATAACGCTTATTCAAAATCGATATTGAAACGCAATCCCAAAGTTGAAGTGTTTGAAAAAGCCTGCCCATTGTTTGTCCCTCTTGCCGAAGAAGGCTGGCTGAAGCATAAAGCCGTATATGATATTGCAGAAGAATATCTGAAGGAGCTGCGCGATTTGAACATAGACACTCTTGTGCTTGGCTGCACTCATTATCCTATCTTAAGGGAAGTGATTCAGGAAGTGATAGGCAAGGACGTTAAGCTGGTTGATTCCGGCGTTACTACCGCGGAGGTTGTGCGCGAAGAAATTGATAGAATAGGATTTCTTACCAATTCAAATTCTATGGGCAATCAGAGAATTTTTGTGACGGACATAAACCCTAATTTTAAAGACGTGGCGGAATTATTTCTTGGAATGAAATTAAAAGAAATTGATAAAGTCGACTTGGAAACTTTAACCGCTTAAAATTTATATGGAGATATTATGCCGCTGAATTTAGAAATAAAAGTAGCTCTTAAGAGTCTCGCTCACGCTGAAAGCTTATTGCGAAAACTTAAAATTAAAAAAGCTAAAACTCTTATTCAAAAAGACGTTTACTATATAAATAAAAACGGATTGCTTAAGCTGAGAGTAGAAGGCGACAGTAATGTTTTAATTAGATACAAACGGGATGAGAAAGGGAAAAACCGCTGGTCTAATTATGAACTATTAACGCTTACCGGAAAGAATCCGGAAAAGTATTTGAAAAATATTTTTGATATAGAAGCCGTCGTTCAAAAAAACAGGGATTTGTATCTTTATAAAAATACAAGAATACATTTAGATAAAGTAAAAGGGCTTGGCTGCTTTCTTGAACTTGAAACTCTATTGATGGACGATAAAGAAGACGCTAAAAAGAGATTTGATTTTCTTGTAAAAGAACTTGAGCTTGATACTGTTAATCAGATCAGAAAATCGTATAGAGATATTACTATTGAAAAACAAAAAGCAAAAACAGCTAAATGATTTTAACTAAATATAAAATTGATTCGATTGATTTTGATAAATTAATTGAAGAAAAAATTTTAAGTAAAAAAATCAACGAGCTTTTGCTCATTGTTCCTACCAACAGAAAAATCCGCCATTTAAAAAAAGAATTAATTTCTGCATCGCCTGATAAATCGAGCGGTAAAATAAATCTTGAAACCATAGGCACGTTTTCTTCTAAATTAGTTTTGGAAGATTCTTTTTCAAACAGATTGCTAAGCGACGCCGCGGCAAAAGTATTATTAAAACAGGCCTTTGAAGAATCGGAGTTGAAGTACTTCTCGCTGTATAAATCGGACATTCCGGACGGAACTCTTGAACGAATAAAAAATGTAATATCAGAATATAAGATGCACGGCATTTCCGATGATGATCTTTTGCGGGAAGCGGAAAAATTAGAAACTTCGGAAAAGCTTAAGGCTGAAGATATTGCGCATGTTTACAAAGCTTACGGGCGCCGATGCAGAGAGCTTGGCGTGCGGGAAACCGGGGATATATATGAAGAGCTGAATACATATTCTTCTCAGGAATTTGAAAGCAAATTTATTAAAATATATCCAGATGTAAGACTAATATTGATTGACGGGTTTGACGAGTTTACAATTCCTGAAACTCAAATTATAAATTCAATGTCCAATATTACAGGATGTAATCTGTTTTTGCGGTTCGATTACTATCAGGGGAATAATTATATCTTTTCGCATCTCGACGGCAGTTATGAAAAGTTTTTAGAAAAAGGATTTTCTAAAATAGAGGACAGGTCGTATTTCCCTAAAAAAGATTTTCAGGAACTGATAAGAAGGCGGCTATTTAAAACGGGGCATGCAGATAAGAATAGTAAATTTAGCGATTCGGTTAACGTAATAAAAGCCGGCACGCGCGAAAAAGAAGTAGAGCTGATATCTAAGGAGATAAAAGAATTACTGATTAAGAAAAAAGTAGAGCCCCATAAAATATGCGTCGTCTTTAATCTTATACAACAATACTCCCCGGCAGTAAGAGACATATTTAGTCTTAACGGAATTCCGTTTAATCTAACCGATCGTTTTGCTCTGCAAACTTTCTATCCAGTAATAGAAATAATAAAATTATTAGAAGTATTAGAAAATGATTTTTATTATAAAGACGTTTCCAGCGTATTAGGCGGAGCGCTCTTTGATAAAGATGAAATTGATTCGTATAACCTTTTACAAACAGCGGTAAAACTAAAATTAGTCGCCGGGTATGAAAACCAAATTGCCAAAATAAGCGACGCAAAAAAATCTCTTGAGCGTTATAAAGACGGACAAGATAATTCAGTGAAAAAAGCGAAGTTAGAAAAGGCTCTTGCCGATCTTAAAACATTGAAAAAGATTCTTGCTCCTTTTGATAAAGAAATGTCTCCTCCAGAGTTTCTTGATAATCTGAAGAGACTTATATACACAAGAAATCTTCCTGCAAAAATATTAAACGGTATGGAAGAGCGTAAAGAAGAAAATCTGAAATCAATTGAATCGCTGCTTGAGACGGTTGACGAACTTTGCGACCTTTTTGCGTTAGAGTATGGCGAAAAGAAAAAATTTGATCTAGGGTTTTATCTTAAAAATTTGCGCACGGCGGTAAAAGGAGTCCGGTTTAATACAAAAGAAAAATCTAACTATGGCGTATTGGTAACAAACCTAAATGAAATACGCGGGTTTAATTTTGAATATATATTTATTGGCGGCCTTACAGACGGCGATTTGCCAACGCGCTATAGCCCCGAAATATTTTTCTCCGGTTCGTTTTGTAAAAATGATTTAAGACATATTACTGAAGAACGGTATCATTTTTATCAGTCGCTTTGTTCATGGAGCAAGGAGCTGTATCTTTCTTATCCGGAAAAAGAAAAGAAAAAAGAACTTACAAAATCAAGTTTCCTTGCTGAGTTTCAGGCTCTTTTTACTACGGGGATTATTACAGAAGAAAAATTTGCAAATAAACTTTATAACATTGAAGAAGTCCTTAGGATGGCCGGAGCCGCAGAATTTGCCGACGCAGAAGATATATATACCGGCAATTCTATTGATATAAAAAAAATCCGAAATGATATTAGATTTTATAGCGACAGAATTATTAATCCTTTTGCGGAAGCGGCAGGGAACGGATATATTTATAACGGGCTTACTGACGATGAAAAAGAAAAATTAGCCCGGCTAAAAAATGAAAATTATTCTATCACGCAGCTGGAGACTTATTCTCTCTGTCCATTCAGATATTATATTGACAGGGTGTTATCGCTGAATGAAATTGAAGAGCCTAAAGAAGAGATTGAAGCGTTTGAACTTGGCAGCCTGATTCACTCTATTTTATATGAATACTACAAAGTTACAAGCGCAAGAGGGATTGACGCCGCTTCGCAAAACAAAGAAGAGTCTCTAGAAGCTGAAAAAATATTATATGATATAGCCGAAAAGAAAATTGAAGACGCGGGATTTTATTCTCCTTTCTCTTTTTACGAAAAAGAAAGGATACTTGGTTTGAATGGTAAAAAAGAAGAATCAATTTTATATAGATTCCTTGAAGTAGAAAAAAACAGAAACGTAAATTTTACCCCATCTTATTTTGAAATAGCCTTTGGCAAAAATCGTTACGAAGAATCTAGCGCAATTAATCTTAAAGTTGAAAACGTGAGCGTAACTGGAAAGATTGACCGTATTGACGTTGACGGCGGGCAAAAAAGATATAAAATTATCGACTATAAATCCGGCGGAAAAAAGCCAAAAGAGGAAGAGCTGAAAGAAGGGCTCTCGCTCCAATTGCCTTTGTATATGTATGCCGCAAAGGAATTATTAAAGGAAAAAACAGGCGGCGAGTTTCAGCCGGCCGCAGCAGATATATTCTCGTTAAAGCTTGGGAAAGATTTTGGGCGAAGCTCGATACTCCCCGCTAAGCAGCGCGGCAACTATGACGCCGCTACCGATGAACAAAAAACAGAATTGATAACATTTAACGAAGAACTAATTGAAACATGCAAGCGAAGCATTGTAAATTATGTCGATGCAATTTCTAAAGGGGCGTTTAATATTTCTAAGTTAAAAGATAGAAAAAACAGAGCCTGCAAATACTGCGCTCATTCTTCAATCTGCCGTGTAGACGAAATTACCGAAGGTAAGAATTAATAATTAGCATAATAAAAAAGCGGAAATTTTGTCATCCCCATGAAAGCGGGAATTTTTTTTATGATAGTAGTTTGTTATTAACTTGACAAAAAAATTATTGATCTTTATATTGGCATTTAGAATTAGAAATGAATAACGCAATAAAAAATATTAACCCAAATTATTTTTATGACTCCGTCACAAGCGGAAGCGTTGCGCTCAATTCTATAAAAGTCCTTTCTGTACTCGGGATTACCGTGGTCGTTAGTGTGAATAGCCTTGTGGTTATTCTCAACTGATACATAGGTCAATCCCAATCAAATTATAAATAAGAAACAACAACAAATATTAAATAACGATTAGGGTTGACCTGATCCCGGATTTGTATATCAAAAATCTGTTTTAGTTATTTAATAATATTGTTGGGTAAATCAAAATGAAAGAAAGCAAACCAATTTTATCAGGCGAAGAAATTTTTTTTGAATGTTTAAAACGCGAAGGCGTAGAAGTAATGTTTGGGTATCCGGGCAGCGCTGTTATTACGCTTTATGATTATCTTTACGACGTAGATTTTTTAAAAC
>DBTY01000031.1 GCA_002307295.1 Ignavibacteriales bacterium UBA1304 | reverse complement strand
GTTTGCGCGTTTAGATTTAGGCAAAGGCAAAGCACACTTGTAAGAAAATATATTATTCTTTTCATTTTTTCCCATTAATTTGTTTGATATTATTGAATTAGCGTTTAGTAGTGAACCCCTGTAACGCTTGTGTTTTCTTTAATCGATTGACTCTTGAGATATAGTATTGTTGGTATTGTAATACGCAAATAACATCTATCACACTACAAGATGTTTCAACATTTTTTCTGAAAGCGAAAATCAAATTATTCATTTCCACTTCGACTATATAAGCAGCCCTATATTCCAAAACAATATGCTCCCATTTATTTGTTATCTTATAATTTTGTTTTAATTAACAGCACCCAACAACAACGCTTAATTATCCGTTATCAACTGATTATTATAAGATCAAATCATACTACAATTAAAAACCCTAACAGCATTATCGTCTCTATGAAATAAATGTTTACTTAAATACTGGTTATTTTATTGTTTTTTATACATAAATATGGCGGACATTTGGCGGACATTTTTTATTACACCTCAAAAGACATTAATTATTCTGCGGAATCTTTTTATTTTTGTAATGTTTGTTTATAATTTTTTTGACATAAATAGATAATATTCTTTCAGGCGTATGAATATAAATACTGATAGATTGTTGCTTATTCCTTCAACTTTAGAGTTAGCTGAAGCAGAGATAATAAATCATGAATTATTTTCTATCTTGCTTGATGCAAAAATTCCTAACAACTGGCCTACCGAAAGCCTAGTTGATGCTCTTCCCTATTATTGTAATCTGTTAAAAAAACATCCCGATTGGGTTGGCTGGCTTGATTGGTATGCTATAAAAAAGGCTCCCATTGTAGAAGAAAAAGGCGTTTTAGTTGGAGGCGTAGGTTTTTATGGTCCGCCTGATCAAGACGGATTAGTTGAAATTGGTTACTCTGTTCTTACTCAATACAGACGTAAAGGATATGCCACAGAGATGTTGAAAGGTTTGATATCTTTTGCAAAATTGGGAGGAGTAAAGAAAATTATTGCTCATACGGAAAAAGATAATTCGCTATCGCAAAACGTTCTGATTAATTCTTCTTTTGTTTTTACAGGCGTTGAAGACGATTCAGACAAATTACTTTACAGCTTACATTTAGATAAACTCTAAAATGAATAAGTTTTCTACGCTAATTTAAGGAGCGTATATAAATTTTGTGTCAGTATGGGATGTAATGTTACACACTGAAAGCAGGAAAACATATTTATGAATTCCTGCTTTTTTATACCGTTTCAAAAACAGAATTAACAATTGAAATAAGTTCATTTTTATTAAACGGCTTCGCAAGGAAACCAGAGAATCCGTTTTCAAGAAATTCTTTTTTATTTCTATCAGAAGCATATCCAGTAAGGGCGATAGCGGGAACATCTTTATATTCCTCTCTCTTTTTAATTTCTTTTAATACTTCAATTCCGTCAAATCCATTTCCGAGATTAATATCAAGCAAAAGCAGTTTGAAACTTTTTTCAGAAATCATTTTGATCGCAGCTTCTCCGTCTAATGCGCTTGAAAGCCTGCATAATCCTTTTAAATAATGCTCTACTACTTCTACATTAATTACATTATCTTCAACTAATAATACTTCAGGCAATTCGTCCAGTTCTTCTTTTATGTTATTTCCTTTACTGTTATCAAATAAAGCTTTCCATAAAATACCATGAACTTGTTTATAAGCGCTGTCACGTTCTAATGGTAAAACAACAGTAAAAGTAGACCCTTTTCCTAATTGGCTGCTTACTAAAATTTCACTATTTATTAGTGTGGCTAATTTTTTGGCAATAGTAAGCCCAAGGCCAAGTCCCTCATATTCCCTGCTGTAACCTTCGCTTATTTGTTTAAACTCTTCAAAAATAATATCTATGTTTTCGTTTTTAATACCAATTCCCGTATCGCTTACTTTTATAAATATTCTTTC
This sequence comes from Ignavibacteriales bacterium UBA1304, assembly GCA_002307295.1. Lineage (GTDB taxonomy): Bacteria > Bacteroidota > Ignavibacteria > Ignavibacteriales > Ignavibacteriaceae > UBA1304. The sequence goes on along the minus strand of DBTY01000031.1, from coordinate 47,511 downwards.
ACTTCCGGTTTCATCAAAACCATTTTCAAGAATGATAGAGATATTGCCATTCTTCGTATATTTTATAGCATTCTCTACAATAGAAGACAATATCCTAACAAGAACCGTTTCGTCAGTTTTTATTTCAATATTTTCTTCAGACAAATTAACATTGAATTCAAGATTTTTATTTTTTACTACATCGTCATATTTTGATTTAATTCTGCGGCATAAATCCGATATATTAGTTTCTTTTTTTGTTACAATATAAGTTTTATTTTCAAGCTCGGTAAGCAACAGAACGGAATTAAGAGTATTTAACAGGCGTAAACCAGATTTTGATATTTTGTCAGCCATATCAAAATATGTTTTATCAAAAACAATTTCCTTAAGAATTTGAGCAAAGCCTAGTATTCCATTAAGCGGAGTTCTAAACTCATGGCTCACATTTGACAAAAGAGTTGATTTTAGTTTATTAGCCTGTTCAGCCTCATCCTTAGATTTTATCAACTCTTCCTTTATTCGCATTTCGTCAGTAATATCTTCTTTTATTGATACGAAATTTGTGGTTTCCCCCTTTGAATTTTTAATAGGCGATATTGAGTTGCGTTCCCAATATAATTCCCCGTTCTTTTTTTTATTAAGCAACTGTCCGCGCCATTCCTTTCCTGCAAAAAGAGTCTGACTAAACTCCTCATGTATAGCAGCTGAAAGCTTTCCTCCTTTCAATAACTTAGTTGTTTTTCCAATAATTTCATCAATTTTATATCCTGTCATTTCTTCAAATTTTGGATTTACATATTCTATTTTCCAATTCGGATCTGTAATCATAATTGCGGCAGAGCTTTGTTCAACAGCCTTAGTCAATATTTTTAATTCAGTTTCTGCGCGTTTTCTGCCTGTTATATCGCGCATAAGAGTATGAATAGCGTTTACTCCGCCATAATTAACTGGATAGCTGATAATCTCTATTTCAGAAATTTCGTTATTGTATTTTACCATTTTTATTTCAGCGGGAGGCAGCGAAGAATTAGTCTTAACCATTAATTTTTTACGTTCTTTTAAAAATTCATGATATTCCTGCAAAATAAGATCAAGAAATTTTACATTTTTAGTTTCTTCAAAATTATCAAATCCCATCATTTGCAGACAATTTTTATTTGCAAATAATATATTCCCCTCTGCATGTACAAGAATTGAATCAGGCGAAGACTCTATTAGAGATTCATACTTCTTTTCAGTTTCAATAAGTTCGTCTTTTATTTTATTACTTTTTATAACGGAGTCAAAATTTTTACTTGTTACAACAACCACAAACATTATAAAACCAATATTTTCTAAAAATGGTATTTTTATGTTGCATTGCATAAGCATAATATCAGAAATTATAGATATTGCCCCAACAATAGTTGATATTATTAATAATATAGCTCCGTTTTTTTCTCCTTTTTTATACAGAACACGCGTTGAATCAATAACATATAAAGACAGAAATACGAAATAGCCATAAATTAATATATTCCACCAGGATGCAATCCAGTTTGTAGCCAAATACTCCTGAGTTTCTATATTATATTTTATTGAGCTAATAAATGAATATGCAATACCATAAGGGCTTAACCAATTAATAAATAGAAATAAAGCTATTATAATTGCGTTTATTATTAAAATGTATTTTTTAGTATTCCCTGTGAAATAACCAATAAATAAAACAAACGTTATCCCAAGCAGTTCCACACAAGAATTCTGTATTTTTTCCAGCAATATCCATTTTTGAAGATCGGCCGAGCAATAATGAAGTATCGAAAAAGTAGTATTTAAAATAAGCAGAAATGAGAAAAGGAAATAGCTCAAATTAAGTTTAGTTTCATATTTTTTTAGCGCTAATAACAGGCTTAAAATACTGCTGATCAAAAAAGAACCGATCAGAATGCCTAATGAAATTTGTATAAAATTCATCTTTTTAGCGCCCCATATTTAAATTCGTTCATTAAAAAAACATCCTTTTTTCTTAAGACTATTATGGAGAATCAAACAATAAACTAATTATAGAAATAAAAAAACAACACTTTTAATATTCCATTATATCAAGCGCCATCTTATCTCTATTTTTTAGAAAAATAAAATTATTATTTTTAACTGAGCGTTTATATGAGCTTACTAACATGCAGTTTTTTTTTCGTAAGAATGCCGCATATTTATTGAGGGAAAGAGAATTTACCATTTTATATTTTATGAACAATTTAACACGCTAACAGATATATTTATTTCATTTCAGATACAAGAACAACTCTATAAGACGGTTTATAAAGTCTCTCATATATTTCGCTATGATGAGCTGCCGGAAGACCTTTAGCTTTCATATTTTTCAAATACTCAGCAAAGGACTTTTTTGAATAACCTGTAATTGAACTAAAACTCTCAAGATAATGCCATAACTTATAAAACTCTGTTTTTGAGCCAGTATAATTTTTACTAGTATATAAAAATGCTGTAAAAAGCTTTTCTTTAGAGCCGCCGCTTGCTTTATATGAGCTAATATTTACGCGTATAATTCGCCCGTTCGGACTAATAGTATCAGCGTATTTTTCAGCTTTATTTTCAGGAGTATCAGCCCATTCCTTATCAAACCATTGCTGCGCCATAATAGAATCCATGCCCATATGCGCGCTTCCAAAAACAGCCTGATAAATAAGCTTATAATAATCCTGGATTTGCATTTGCGGATACAATTCAACCTGGGTTTTAATTATATCTTTAAATTTTATTTTTTCATCAGAAAATCTTTTGCCTTTGCAAAATGATGTAAACGATAAAAGAATAAACGTTGCAACAATAAACTTAAATGTAAATTTCACTCAGTATTCTATTTGCAAATAATAACTTATATTTATTTATGTTAAGATAATTTATTATCTGCTAATTTTCAATTCATCAATCTATCAACGTTTATTGCCTGCATAGAAAATAAATACATATACTGATTTTACAACTAATTAATTTATAATTTTCCCGCTTTTCTTATATAAGTAAAGCGGGAAATGATAATTATATTATTTTATTGAAGCTGAGCTTTTTCGTCATCAGAAAGAACTTTATCTAAGTCTAATAATATTATTATTCTGTCTTCTAGTTTAGCTACCGAAGTGATGTATGAAGAATCAGCTCCAGTAGTCATAACAGGAGGCGCTTCAGTAACGTTTACAGGAATTCTTAATACTTCGCTAACTGAATCGACCACAAAGCCGACTGTTTTTCCTTCCAAATCGACCACAATAATTCTAGTACCGTTATTATGTTCTTTGCGCGGAATTCCAATTCTGGTCCTTAAGTCAATAATTGGAATTACTTTTCCGCGTAAATTAATAATCCCATCAACATAATGCGGCGAATTTGGCACCTGTGTAATGCTTACTAATCTTATAATTTCCTGAACTTTTAATATGTCTACTCCGTATTCTTCTTCGCCTACGGCAAAACTTACTAATTGCAATAATGCGTCTCCGGTAGTATCCTGTTTTTTAGCTTCGCTCATAATATTTCTCCTTCATTTTTGTAAGAATATAAAAAATATTTAGTATCAGTAAATCAATTTCAAATAAATATTTTTAACTTTAATCTCTTTATTGGTTATTAAAAACAAATTATGTTAAATAAAATGGCTGCCAAATGCTTTAACCCTCCCAAAGCTATTTGGCAACCGATTCTATTAACAATTATCGCATTAGGAACTGATTTATTTAGCTTATTTTTTTGGCTCCAATTTGCTTAACGTTTGAAGGGCCAACTAATTTGAACTGATTTACTAACTCTTCCAAATTAAGAGTTAATCTATTCAAATCTTCAGCGGCTCTTGCAATCTGCTGAGTGCCCGCAGCGCTCTGTTGCGATACGCTGCTTATGGCTTCAATATTCTTACTTATTTCTTCTGCAGTAGCCGACTGCTGTTCGCTAGCCGCTGCAACCTGAGCCACAATATCTACAACCTTTTGAGAACCGTTGACTATTTCATTAAGAGATACTCCAGCTTTATTTGCCAAAGCTTTTCCTTTTTCTACTTCTTCGGTGCCTTCTTCAATTGAATTAACAGCTTGAGCAGTATCTTTCTGAATTTGCTTTATCATTGTAGCAATTTCTTTTGTAGCCTTAGTAGTTCTTTCAGCCAGCTTTCTTACTTCGTCGGCAACTACTGCAAAGCCTCTTCCCTGTTCGCCTGCTCTAGCGGCTTCTATGGCTGCATTTAAGGCTAACAGATTAGTTTGATCTGCAATATCGTCAATCACTTGAACAATCTCGCCAATTTGATCGCTGCTTTTGCCTAACTCTTTAACTGTTTTTGCGGATTCTTTTACTACGTCGGCAATTCTATTCATGCCTTCAATAGTTTCAGCTACAACGCGTCCTCCTTCTTTTGCTTTATCGCCAGCAGATTTCGCATCGTCAGCGGCTAAGGAAGCGTTTCTTGTGTTTTCTAAGATTGTCTTTGTCATTTCTTCAACGCCGCCGGCAACTTCAGTCGTCTGGCTAGTTTGTTCCTGCGCGCCTGCCGCCATTTCTTCGCTGCTTGAAGATATTTGGTTGCTTGCGCTTGCAGTAGCTGAGATTGCTTCGCTAACGTCTGTAAGAGCTTTGTTTAACGAATCTGCAACGCTGTTAATGTTATTTTTAATTAACTGATGGTCGCCTTTATAGTCGCTTAATATTCTTACTGTTAAATCGCCATCGGCCATTTTTTGTAATGCGGCTACGCCTTCATTAATTGGCGTTAATACTGCGTCAAGCGTATTATTAAATCCGCCAATTATTTTCTTATATTCGCCTGTGTGTCTTGATAAATCGGCTCTTAGCGTAAGATTGCCTTCTACAGCAGAATTAGCCAACATATTAGCGTCTTCAATAAGCAGCTGAATTGATTCTATTGTCATATTAAGATTAGTCTTCAATTCGTTGAAATCTCCTTGGAATTCTTCTTTAATTGTAACAGCCAGATTTCTCTTGCTCAGGTTTTCAATATAAGTAGAAGCAATAGTTAAAGGAGTAACTACAGCGTCAAGCGTATCATTTATTCCCTGAATGATTTTTTTGAAATCGCCTTCATGCTTTGCAGCGTCCGCCCTAGTTGATAATTGACCTTTTACAGCAGCTGCTGAAAGCGCTTTAGTATCCGCAATTAAAGAATCAATTGCATTAATACATTGATTAATATTTGTTTTATATTCATTGTAATCGCCTTTCCATTCTTCGGTTATTACTGGAGGAATATCTCCTTTTGCAATTTTCGCAAAGTAATCTGCCTGCAACGTAAGCGGAGTAACCAATCCTTCAACAATTCCGTTAACGCGTTCAACAAACTCTTTCCAGTCTCCATTGAATAAGCTGGCATTTCCACGGTCTTTTGTCTGACCATTTTCAAAGCTTACTTTCATTCTTCCAAAACCATTAAACAAAGTGCCAACAGTTCCAATAAGCGAATTTAAATTATTCTTAATTTCGTTAAAGTCGCCGTTATAATTCTCTGTTATTTTAGGAGGCAAATCTCCTTTTGCAATTCTATCAATGTATTCTGCCGAAACGTTTAATGGATTGATAACAGCGTCAAGAGTATCGTTAACTCCTTCAACTATTTTTCTAAAGTCGCCTTCATGTTTTGTAGCGTCCGCGCGTACGGCAAGCTTACCTTGAACTGCGTTTTCTGACAACATATTAGTATCCGTAATTAACAAACCAACTGCATTAATACATTGGTTGATGCTTGTTTTTATGTTATTATAATCGCCTTTCCATTCATCAGTTATTACAGGAGGAATATTCCCTTTTGCAATTTTTGCAAAATAATCGGCCTGTAAATTAAGCGGAGTCATTAAACCTTCTATTATGCCATTAACGCGCGCAACTAAGTCTTTCCAGCCGCCATTGACTTTTTCGTCATGTCCGCGTTCGCTCGTTTGACCGTTTTCAAAACTGTCTTTCATTCTTCCAAAACCTACAAATAACATGTTAACAGTTTCGATAAGAACATTAAGATTATTTTTTATTTCATTAAAATCGCCATTGTAATTATCTGTTATTCTTGGGGGTATATCTCCTTTAGAAATTCTGTCAATATACTCTGCCGAAACATTTAATGGTCCGATGACAGCATCAAGAGTACTATTAATTCCTACGACAATTTGTTTGTATCCTCCAGTAAACTTTTCTGCGTCGCCTCTTGTAGCAAGTTTTCCTTCAATAGCAGTTTTGGAAAGCAAGTTAGTTTCTTCCGTTAAGCTTTTTAGCGTAGCAACTACTTTGTTGAGGCTCTTGCCAAGCACGTCTTTTTCTGATCTTATGTTTATGCTGACATTTAAATCGCCTTCGGCAATTTTATCTGCGACTCTTACTTGTTCCTTTATACCGTCTACCATCATTTTAAATTCGCCCATAAGTTCGCCAATCTCATCCGTTGATTCTTGTATAACTTCAACGTCTACGTCGCCTTTTGCAATCTTAGCCGCGATTTCAGAAAGCGTTTTTACAGGAACGCTTATTTTTTTTGAAATAAAAAGTCCAAGTCCTATGCCAAAACCAATACCACCAATAATAAGTAGAAGCATATAGATTCTGCTTTCGGCATATATATCAGCGCTATCATTAAAAGATTTTTGACCGTTTGCTTCTTTTATCCGGGCAAGTTCGCTCATAACAGTATCAACTATATTGATTTTTTCTCTTCCGGTAGTACGCGCTAAATTTTTCGCTTCATTTTCATCTTTTTTTGATAACTCAATTACCTGCTGACTGACCGATTTATAATCAGCCCACGCCTGTTCCAACTGCGCTAAAAGAGCTTTCCCTTTTTCAGAATGAATAAGCGGTTTTGCATGTTCGATGTTATCTAACATCATTTTTTCATATTCGGTATAATGCTCTAATCTCTTAGCTTTGTCTTCTGGCGTCGTAGCTAAAAGGTAATTTGCTTCGTTCCTTGCATAGTAAATAAGGTCAATATTCGCTTCTTTGAGATACGATATTCCCATTGTTTCATTCGTATACAATGAGTTTAGCATATCGTTAATTCTCCCCATATTGGTAATTCCCTGATAACCAATTACAGCTGTTATTGCTGAAATAATAAGAAAAGAATATATTATCTTTTTTCCTATTTTCAGATTTTTGAACCAGTTCATATCAATCTCCTTCTAATTTTTAGTTAGTTGGGTTATTTAAATTAATTTTGTTTATAAAATATTTTGAACTACTAAAACCAGACCGGTTATGTGCAACTAGACAATAATAGTAGTTCCTTTTGCTGATATGCCTATACTGAAAAGCGCATTGATTAATATTTCAGTATATTTTTATGCTTTTAAGAAAGAGAACCCACACTTCCTTTTACAACATGCCAAGTACCAACAAAGAAAGTTAAATAATAAACGCTTTTATCTCTCTTTATCGGCGCTTATTTGGTTTTCTTTATACGCAGCTATGCTGTTTTGTTGTGAACAAACATTATAATGTTGTTAGCGGAAAGTTCCTGAATTAAATGAATTGGTTTACTTTAATGCGGATAACAAAAATTAAAAACGAGGTTTTATGAATATAAGAGAAATAAAACCTCGTTTTAGTGTGTAGAGAGAGTTTAAATTTATAACTACAAAGGTAACAGACATCTACTGATACCTTTTGTTTCTTTTTGACAATTCTTTCCTTTTTAAGGTTTAATTTCCTTAAATATTAAATTTTCAAAAACCAATAATTTCCCCTCTTTGTCTGCTATTGCTATATATTTTAAAATTCTATTATATAAATTCAAAAATACTTTTGTAAAAGATAATAAACAGAAATAAAAGTAAAAAGATATTTTTATTGAACTTATTCATAATTTTTATTTTTAGGAAATTTTAATAGAACAAGCGTAGCTTGATTCGGTATTATTAGACTTGACCATTTGTCGCCATAAATGTATTTTGCCACTAATAAAATTAACAAAAAACAGGCAAAATTATGTTTGGTAATTTAGGCGGTGGGGAAATTTTTCTGATACTGATTGTTCTTTTAGTACTTTTTGGACCTAAGAAAATACCTGAAATTGCACAGGGTATTGGGAAAGGAATGAGAGAATTTAAGAAAGCGTTAAAAGACGTTGAAAACGACCTGGACGCTCCGGCAAAAAAAGAATCAGATAAAGACGCCGCTCCTCCCAAAGCATAGTTCATTTTTTTAGGACAATAAATATTATAAAAAAACGCAAAGGTTAACAAACTGCCTTTGCGTTTTTTTAAGGAAATAAAATAAAAGAGACAGGCATAATCGCCTAATACTTTTATAATACTTATAAGGAATTAAAACGCTTTAAGATTATACACAAAAGAAACCTGATAATAACGGCCTAAAACGTTAGTTTTTGATTCTTCTATATAATAATCATTTGTCGTACGTGTTATATTTGTGTTCTTATCAAGAATATCGTTTACTGTAAATCTGATTTCCGCCTGATCTTTGCTTAGAAACTTTTTACCTAAGTAAGCGTTCCATGCATACGAATTAGGATCATACCCAGAACCAAGGTTTCCCTGATAGACGTGTTGTAAATCTGTTTGCAAAACAAATCCTGACCAGAATTTCCAAAAGAATTTCAATCTTGAGCGCGCGCCCCAATAGTTTGCGTCAGTAGAAGATTCGGATGTATTTTTTGAAACGTTATACGTCTCGTTTGTAGAAACTGTGAAATCCAGATCCTGACTTATATTACTACTTACAATAAGACCGCCGCCATACGACATTGTATTAGCAAAATTTGTTACGCTATTTAGAATGCCTGGCGTACGGGTATATGCAACGCTTATATTAAAATTAAATACTGATTTTAAATAATCAATGGGGAGGCTATATGCAAGAAACGAAGATAAATTTTTGTAGCCGTCTACATTTTGAGGTATCTTAAGTTGCGTTCCAGTACTAAGCGTAATGCCATCATAAACTACTGGTTTAGATTGAGCAATTATAGTATTATAACCGATATAATTATTTGTGATAGTGCCGCTCAAGATTAAAAACATAGAAGTCATTGCGTCAAAATCTGTTAACGTATAACGCAAATTAAGATTATGTTTAAAATCCTGCGACAAATTTGGATTGCCCATTGTAAGCTGGACAGTGTTCGATTTATCTAAATAATCTTGCAGCTGATCTACGCTTGGCATAGTGTTGCTGGCTCTATATCTTATCATCAGGTTTTGTCCCTGCGAAAAATTATATCTAAACATTGCATTAGGCAGAAAAGAGTAAAATTTCTTTTCCGTGCTTATAATATTAGGAAACGATTGATCATTTTTTAATGCAGCTATATTATAGCTTACGCCAAAGTTAAAGTGAAAATCGTCTTTTCTGAAAAGGTATCCGAGTCCATAACTTTGAGTATTAGTTTTTTTGTTATAGACATTGCTTGAAGAAGTATCAATACTAGAATATGAATCGTTTAGTAAGGAATAGTTATAAGTCCTTTGATCGCTTTTATCGCTTGATTGACTGTAACCGCCATTAAATTGCAGTATGCTGTAATCAGTTACAGGCTGAGTATACGCAATATTTGTTGAAATGCTGTTTCCGTTTTTAACAATATTAGCCTGTTGATCAGTAGTATCGTTAGCAGATAGATTTTTGTAATACAACACGTCTGAATAAAGGTCTTTATCTCCGTTATTTTTCTTGTATGTATTATCCATTTCTAAAGAGATTGTTCTTCCCTTCTGAGCAAATTTGTGCCTGTAAAGAAGTTGAGATGAAGCGCTAACAGCCGATAAATCTGAGCTAAATAAAGTATTAATAGAGTTAACGTCAGCAAATGCGACTGAAGTAACTCCAGTAGTATTGCTGCTGCCGTCATTCTTCTGATAACTAACCTTTGGAGAAAATAAAATAGAATTAGAAGTATCTATTTTATAATCAAGTCTCATATCAAAACGATGGTTTGTATTGTTAGAATTTGCTATGCTGTTTTCATTATATTTTTGATTATTAGACGAAGCTAAAAAATAATTACGATTTAACAATGTAGTTGCGTCATTATTTGCGTGATTAAAAAAGTAGCTTGTCGTTAAATCTATTTTCTGATCCCAATTACCAACGTAATTAACGCCGAACGCCTGCGTCTTAATTAAACCATTTTTTGCGCTAACAAGGAAATTGTTGACATTACCTCCAGGTCCGCCTCCTCCTGGACCTCCGCCAGAATTTCCACCTCCAGGTCCGCCTCCGCCTGGTCCACCACCGCCAAAATTACCGCCGCCCCGGCCGCCTCTACCGCCAGAACTGCTGCTCATAACGCCTAACAAATCGTCGGTCGAAAAATTCTGATCGTTAGTATTGTTCACTTGACCTAAAAGGGAAAGCTTTCCTTTTTCATTGAAAAAGTTCATATTTCCGCCGGCGGAATACTTATCCTGATCGCCATAGCCTCCGGATAATTTGCCAAATGTTCCAGTCCTAAACTTCGGCCGCGTAACCAAGTTTATAGTCTTTGAAGTATTGCCGTCATTAAATCCAGTGAACTCCGACTGATCGCTCTGTTTATCATAAACCTGGATTTTTTCAATAATTTCAGCTGGAATATTTTTTAGCACAGCGTTTGGATCGTCGCCAAAATACCGTTTCCCGTCAACCAATACAGTTTGAACGTCTTCTCCATGCGCTTGAACTTTTCCATCCTGCACTACTATTCCCGGCATTTTAGATACTAAATCTTCTGCATTTGCGTCTAAATTTGTTTTTACAGCGTCAGCCATATACTCGGTAGTATCCTGATTTTGAATAATTAGCGGGGCTTTTTCTACAATATCAACTTCCCCAGTCTGATAAGAACCCGGAGCGACTAAAATTGTTTTTAAATCTAGAGAGCTTTTCTTAACCTCTACGTGTTGTCTCTTTGTTCTATAACCAACATAACTAATGTTTAATGTATATACGCCCGGTTTTACTCCGTTAATTAAGAATCTTCCTTTTGAGTCGGTAGACGAACCTCCGGCAGTAGTTTTATTAGGAGTTCGTAATACAATATTCGCCCCAATAAGAGGATAATTATTTGTCGAATCTAACGCAGTACCCGTTATATTATAGCTTTGAGCAAAACCAATTTCTAAACAAATCCAAAAGAACAAAAGAGTTAGTATTTTTTTCATTTAATTTCCATAAGTGTTTTCTTTTTCTGTTAGAGCATTTAAAACAATAAAAAGTTTAATCTATTAGACAAAAAACCTCGCTGTTTTAGTCCTTCCTCTCAAAATTTCTTAGCATTATTAAAATCGTTCTATAAATATATTTTATTAATCGAATTTAAAAGAAATCTAAATTTATTTGGAGATAATAAAAAACAATATTATATTTCGGTACACAACGAATTGATATTATGTTAAATGAAAAAGCTAAAATATTCAAAGCTCTCTCAGATCCAAATAGACTGAGAATTATTAAAATGCTTTCTGAAAAAGATTTATGCGTCTGCGAAATTAAGGTAGCGCTTAAGCTTGCCGGTTCTACAGTCTCGCAGCACTTAAGCGTTCTTAAAGATTCCGGCTTTATTTCTGAAGAAAAAAACGGCAAATGGGTCAATTACAGAATTAACACAGAAAACAAGAACCCCGTTATCCTTTCGCTTCTTACTCTTTTAAATTATGAGCTGGCTCATGATAAAACTATTCAGACGGATTTGCAAATAATTAAAAGCATTGATCGTAAAGACATTTGCTGATAAATATTGAGTTTATCATTTCGGTATTTTGCTATATAACGATATATTAAACAGGGAAACTATGAAAACTAAAATATTGATATTATGCACTGGCAACTCCTGCAGAAGCCAAATAGCGGAAGGCTTTTTAAAAAGTTTTGATGATTCGCTTGAAGTATCATCAGCCGGAACTGCTCCGGCTACCATGGTTAACCCTTTTGCTATCCAGGTAATGAATGAAGCAGAAATAGATATTTCACGCAACACTCCGCAAAATGTAGATTTATTCCTAAACGATAGCTTTGACTATGTAATTACAGTTTGCAATAATGCAAAAGAAACCTGCCCCCTGTTTTCAGGAAAAGTCAGTAATAGACTGCATATGGGTTTTGAAGATCCGGCTGAAGCTACGGGTTCAGAAGAAGAAATCCTTGACGCTTTTAGAAGCGTTAGAGATAAAATAAAAAAAGATTTCTATAGCTTTTACATAAAAGAAGTAAAAAGGAAATTATAATGGCTCAGCTTTCAAAAAGATTATCGTTTTTAGACCGACATTTAACCCTTTGGATTTTCCTTGCAATGTTTATTGGAGTTTTCTCAGGCTATATGTTTCCGTCAATAGCAGTTTTCTGGAATTCATTCCAAAGCGGAACTACGAATATACCCATTGCAATCGGATTGATATTAATGATGTATCCGCCTCTTGCAAAAGTTAAATATGAAGAATTTGGCAAAGTGTTTAAGAATGTAAAAGTTCTTTCTTTATCGTTATTTCAAAATTGGATTATCGGTCCCATTTTTATGTTTATCCTTGCAGTAATTTTTCTACGGGATTATCCTGAATATATGGCCGGGCTAATACTAATAGGTCTTGCTCGCTGTATAGCCATGGTTATTGTGTGGAATGACCTCGCCAAAGGCGATAAAGAATACGCAGCCGGGTTAGTTGCGCTTAATTCCATTTTCCAGGTATTATTCTTTTCCGTTTACGCTTATATATTCCTAACTCTATTCCCTTCCCTTCTTGGCTTAAAAACTTTTAATACCAGCATTACAATCGGACAAATTGCGCAAAGCGTTGCTATATATCTAGGTATACCATTTGCCGCTGGAATTATTACGCGATTTACATTATTAAGAATTAAAAATAAAACCTGGTACGAAACAAAGTTCATTCCTAAAATAAGCCCTATTACTTTAGCCGCATTGTTGTTTACAATTATGGTGATGTTTTCGTTAAAAGGCGAATACATATTAAAAATACCGTTCGACGTTATACGCATTGCCATACCGCTTGTAATATACTTTGTAGTAATGTTCTTAGCGTCGTTTTTCTTAAGTAAAAAAGCGGGAGCTACGTATCCTCAAACAGCGGCTCTTTCTTTCACAGCCGCAAGCAATAACTTTGAGCTTGCTATAGCGGTTGCAGTAGCTGTTTTTGGAATTAATTCCGGCGAAGCTTTTGCCGCGGTTATTGGTCCGCTTGTAGAAGTACCCGTATTAATTTCATTAGTCAACGTTTCTCTTTGGCTCCGTAAAAAATACTACGTCGAGTAATAGAATATGAAAACCAAGAATGCCAATATCTATTTAGCGGCGCTGATTATCTGGTTCCTTATTTATTGGTTCCTTGAACCAGGCGTAAACTTTTTTGTTTGCAATATATTGGGTTTAGATAAAACCTCGCATATTACTGAAACTATAAGATTTTTTATCTATGAAGTCCCGAAAGTTTTACTTCTTCTTGTACTTATAGTGTTTGCAGTGGGGATAATCCGATCCTATTTTTCGCCGGAAAAAACAAGAAAACTGCTTGAAGGAAAATCACTTTTTACCGGGAATGTAATGGCTGGTCTTTTAGGAACGGTTACCCCTTTTTGTTCCTGCTCGGCTATTCCGTTGTTTTTAGGATTTATTGAAGCTGGCGTTCCTCTTGGCGTTACGTTTTCGTTCCTTATTTCCGCGCCGATGGTTAACGAAGTAGCTCTTGTTTTATTATTTGGGCTTTTAGGCTGGCAGACTGCCCTACTATACTTAATTACAGGATTAATTATCGCAATTTTTTCAGGTTATATAATAGGCAAACTAAAACTCGAACGATATGTAGAAGACTGGGTATATCAGATTAAAGCTCAAAATAATAATTTGGAAGAAGCTAAAATTAATTTTGACGACAGAATTAATTTCGGTTTGCAGGCCGTTAAAGACATTGTTTCTAAAGTCTGGATATACATAGTAATAGGAATTGGAGTAGGAGCAGGGATACACGGATATGTGCCTCAAAATTTCATGGCGGGACTTATGGGCAAATCCGCCTGGTGGTCTGTTCCGGCAGCCGTATTAATAGGCGTTCCAATGTATTCTAATGCCGCAGGCATAATTCCTATTGTACAGGCGCTGTTAGAAAAAGGAGCTTCGCTTGGAACTGTTTTGGCCTTTATGATGTCGGTTATAGGACTCTCGTTGCCTGAAACTATTATATTAAAAAAAGTTCTTAAACTTCCTCTGATAATAGCTTTTGTAAGCATAACCGCCTTTGGAATAATCTTAGTCGGTTTTCTTTTTAACTTAATTTATTAACATTCTAATATGGAGTAAAATAATGGTTATTAAAATTCTTGGAACGGGGTGCGCAAGATGCAAAAACCTTGAACAAAAAGTAAAAGAAGTAGTTGGTTCAAATAACATATCTGCTGAAATAGAAAAAGTAACAGAAATAGCGGACATAATGAAATATGGAATAATGATGACTCCTGGTCTTGTAATAAACGAAGTTGTAAAATCCAGCGGAACCATTCCTTCCGACGAACAGATATTACAATGGCTAAAGGAGAACTAAATAATTGAAAACTTTATTTATCAGTTTTTTCGTTTTATTCCTCGGTTCTACAATTATTTTTTCGCAAGATGCCGCAGTAAAACCTGAAGTAACGTTCATAGAATTAGGTTCAGTAAATTGCATCCCTTGCAAAAAAATGCAGCCCGTTATGAAATCAATTGAAAAAAAATATGGTAATAAAATAAAAGTGATTTTCTATGATGTTTGGAAGAGCGACCAGAAACAATATGCCAAAAAGTATGGCATAAAACTTATCCCAACTCAGGTATTTATTAACGAACAAGGTAAAGAATTTTTTCGTCATGAGGGCTTCTACCCTGAAACCGAAATAGATAAAATTCTACAAAAACAGGGATTAAGCCTGGTAAAATAAATATGATTGATACGCTTTTTAATATTTTAAGCGAAGCCCTTTATAAAAATTTATGGATTTCGCTGCTTGGTTCTTTTGGCTGGGGTATTTTAAGCATTCTGCTTAGTCCCTGCCATTTATCAAGCATTCCGTTAATAATAGGCTTTATAAGCAGTCAGAGAACCTTGAGTACAAAACGCGGTTTCCTTATTTCTTTAGTCTTTACGTCTGGTATTTTTATTACCATTACTTTAATTGGAATAATTACCGCTTCGCTAGGCCGACTTATGGGAGACGTTGGAACAACTGTTAATTATTTTATGGCTGCATTATTTATCTTTATTGGTTTATACCTGCTTGATATAATAAAACTGAATTGGACGGGAATCAGGTTATCTTCTCCTAAATATAAAGGATTACCTGCCGCTTTTATACTCGGATTAATCTTTGGTATTGGCGTTGGTCCATGTACATTTGCATACATGGCTCCGGTACTTGGAGTTGTGTTTCAAACCGCTCAAACTAATTTAGCTAATGCGTCGGTTATACTTATAGCCTTCGGCATAGGACATTGTTTAATAATTGTAGTAGCGGGAACATTTACCAGCAAAGTCCAACGCTACCTGAATTGGTCGGAAAATTCTAATTATATTATTTGGATAAAAAAAGTATGCGGCGTGTTAGTTATTCTGGCAGGCGTTTATCAGATATATAATCTTCTATATGCTTAATTTCGGTATGCTTATTAAAAACCGATAGATTCATTTTCTAATTCTATCGGTTTTTCTTCAATTCTTTTTTACCACCACTTTTGACTGGAAAGTCTATTTAGCTCAATCTTAGAAATCAGAATATTATATTCATACTGAAGTTTATTAAGCTGAGCGTCCAAATAATTAGTCTGTGCGGTTAACAAATCCAGGTTAGTAATCACGCCATTTTTATATCTTTCAGTTGCAAGGTCAAGAGCCAACTGAGCCTGATTTAATAATACTTCAACGTTAGCAAGCTTTTTCTCATTCTTACGCATATCTTCTATGGCGTTAAGAACGTCTTTTGCCACAGTAATATTTTGGTTTTCAAGTTCTTTTTTTGACGATTCAATATTTACAAGCGCAATCTCTTTCTGAATCCCTGGTCTGGAAGCGGACATAATTGGTATTGTTAGCCCAACGCCAACGGAATAATTAAAACGGAACTGATCTAAGTCTGGCGAATAACCGTTTTTATATCCGGCTCCCGCATTAAAATTTAACGTAGGTAAATAACTGCGTTCTGTAATAGTTACGTCCCACGCGGCAGTTTCAATTTTATCTTTTGTAATTTTAAGATCAAGGTTATTCTCGCGAGCTAAATTCATAATAGCTCCGGGCAAAATATTAAAATCGTTCTGGCTGAAAGCGGTATCTTTTATATAGTCGGAGCCTTCGTTAGCAGTAAGCATATTTAGTACATTGTACTGCTTGTTTGCCTGGTTTTGCAGTTCCGTATAAGCGTTCTCTACATTTGAGTATCTTACCTGAGAAGTAACAAGATCATACTTTAGAGCGTCGCCATTTTTAATTTTGGATTCAATCTGCCGTATATTTGAGCTTATTAAATCGAGCTGCTTTTGCTGGACATAAAGACTTTTATTTAGAAATATTATTCCATAATAAACCTGTGCAATCTGATAAGCTAACTGAATTTTGTAATTATCTAAATTATCGTTAGCCGTTAGTAAATCGCTTTTGGCCTTATTTATATTAGCCGGGGTTTTCAAATCAATTATCGACTGCGCTAGAGTAATTCCCGCATTATAATTATTCTTAGGCATAATCTGAAAAGTTACAATCTTATTAACACCGAGCGGCAAAGACATTTCCGATACCGGGTCTGTCCATCTGTAAGAAACGTCGCCATTAACAATCGGAAGATAAGCTGCCTGCGTCATATCAATTTTTAGTTCGCTAATGCGGATTACATCCTTCATTGCCGAAACTTTAGGATATTTGACAAACGATTGTTCCGTTAAACTCTTTATTGCGGCAGGGACATTTATATTTTGCGGAAATGCCGAATTAATTAATAATAAAGCGGAAAGTAAAATTATCTTTTTCATATTCATATTTTATATTTAAAATTTTTAATGCGCCGCTTCTGCGGCTTCTTTTGTAGTTTCGTGAGACGCATGTTTGCTTTTTATAAACAACATCATAGGAAAAACGACTAATATGCATAATGCAGAGAACAAAAAAGCGTCAAGATAAGTCAATAAATACGACTGCTTCATCACAGTCAAATCCATTATACCATATGCCTGCTGCTGAATATTTGCCGTTACCGGCAGTTTTGCCTGCAGCCCTTGCGTTATAGCTGCGTTCCTTTCCATAAAAGTAAAATTACCATTATAAAAATGGCTGACTAAATCTGTACGATGAGTCACATATCTATGAGCTACATAATTATTAATTGCCGCAATTCCAAATGAGCCTCCCAACTGTCGCATCATGTTGTTTAACGCTATACCCTGAGGCATATCTACACGGTTCAACCCCTGAACCGCAAGCGTAGTAAGCGGAACCATCAATAGCGATAATCCTGCGCCTCGCAGCATTAATGGAAGTATAAAGAAATTGCTTGATACAGTTAAATCGGCTCTCGACATCAAAAAGCCGAAAAGCATTAGTATTGCAAAACCAAAGAAAATAAATATTTTAGGGGACGTCCCAGCTTCTAATCTTTTGCCTACAAACGGCATTATTAGCAGAGAAAGCGCCGAACTCGGCAAAAGCGTTATTCCGGTTTCATAAGCTGTGTAGCCTAATACCCTCTGCAATAAAAGCGGGAAAACAAAAACCGATGTGAATAATGCAAATCCTGTTACAAACGTAAGTATAGTCGTCAACGACAAATTTATGTCTTTAAGTATATGCAGATTTACTACGGGATGTTTTTGACGCAGTTCCCACACAACAAAGCTTATAAGCCCGACTACTGCAATTATAGAAAACCAGATTATATAAGCCGAGTCGAACCAATCCTCGGTTTCCCCCCGCTCCAGAACATATTGCATAGAACCAATGCCAATTGCAAGAAAACATATGCCGTACCAGTCGATTGAAGGTTTTTCCATCGACGCAAAAACGCCGTCGTCTATAAAACGGTATGTAAGCATACTTGCAATTATTCCAAACGGAACATTTATATTAAATATAAGAGGCCATGAGTAATTATCAATTATCAAACCCCCAACAGTCGGTCCTAATGTCGGTCCTATTACAATTCCCATTCCAAATAAAGCTCCGGCAAGTCCGCGCTGTTTTTTAGAAAAAGAATCAAACAGAATCGACTGCGAAGTAGAAAGCAATCCGCCTCCGCCAAGCCCCTGTATAAAGCGCCAGAATACAAGCTCCCATATAGAAGTCGACATTCCGCAAAAAATGGATGCGGTTGTAAAAACTATTATTGAGGTCATGTAATAACGTTTACGGCCTATGTACTGGGAGAGGAACCCGGTCATCGGTATAATTATTACATTTGCAATTGCATAAGACGTTATGACCCAGGATACGTCTTCAATAGAAGCTCCAAGGTTTCCGGCCATTTGATTCAACGCTACATTGACAATAGAGGTGTCTATAAGCTCCATTATAGCGGCCGAAATGGTCGTAATTGCGATTATTATTTTAGCTATTTTTCCTGAAGTCATATAGCATCAATTAATTGGAGCTGAAATTTCAACGCTCATTCCGGCTCTAAGTATATTTTTATATTTATCAACGTCAATAATTTCTATCTTAACCGGAATACGCTGCGTTACTTTGATAAAATTACCTGTCGCATTATCAGGAGGCAAAAGAGCAAACTTTGCGCCTGTAGCGTCTGAAATAGAAGTCGCCTTTCCTTTTATTTCAAGTTTCGGATAACCGTCTATTGAAATATTAACAATATTGCCATCGTGGATATTCTTTATCTGGTTTTCCTTAAAGTTAGCTACAATCCAAAGCTCTTCGCTATTAATAACAGCAAATAAAGGGGCTCCCGCCTGAACAAATTGTCCCGGGTCTGCGTTACGCTTTCCGACTTTACCGTCTGAAGTGGCATATACATGGCAATAAGATATTTTTAATTTCTGCTGGTCTATGCGCGCTTTTTTAATATCAACCTGTGCGGCATTTTTTGCTAACTGTGAGCGCAGCATTTCTAACCGCGTTTCTGCAACGCGCACATCTTTGCGCCCAACTTCTAACTGCTTCATTGTGATATCGTAATTTGAACGGCTGTCGTCATATTGTTTTTGAGTTATTCCGTCAGCGCTAAAGAGTTTTTTATCTCTGTTAAAATCATTTAAAGCCTTTTCTTTACGCAGCGCGCTTACTTCAGTATTATCTTTTGAAAATGAGATAGCCGCTTCTGCATTAACTAAGGAAGCTTTGGCATTATCCAAGTCGGCAACTGATTGTTTATAATCGGCTGTCATTTCTTCAAGCTGAAGCTCCAGTTCAGTAGTATCTATCGTCATCAGCAGTTGTCCTTTTTTGACAGAAGCATAATCTTCAACAAATATTTTGTCTACATATCCAGATACGCGTGATAAAATAGGCACGACCCTCATTTCTACCTGCGCATTATCAGTTTCTTCATGCGTTATTGCATGCCAAACCTTTGTTGTAATAATAATCAAAGCTACCAAGGCAACAACGCCTAATATTATTTTAGGTCCTATCTTTACTTGTTTCTTTTCTTCAGAGCTGTTTATTTCTTTTTCTTCCATAACTTCTTTTATTCTTTATTAATGATACACTTTTATACTTAACTTATTCTTTTACGTTAAAGTTTCTTTTCTTTACTTAAACGATTAATTTTATCAACACAAATATACGGTTCACAAAAAGGATATTACGGTATTAATCTCGCTATATATGGTAATATTTTTACCTTACCTTCCTGTACTCTGAAGGCGTCATTGCGAAATGACGTTTGAATGATTTATTAAAATATGACGGATCGTCATAATTTAGTTTATATGCAATTTCTGATATACTTAACGATGTTTGTAATAAATAAGTTCTAGCTTCGTTCATAAAGATGTTGTATACATAGTCTGATGGCGTTTTCCCCGTAGTCTCTTTTATTATTTCAATCAAGTGTTTTTGACTTATAAATAACCTATTAGCGTATTCTCCAATCGGTTTTCTTTCAGGCATATTTTCTCTAACCATTGAGTCAAATGAAACCATTAACTGGTATTTTTTTGACGTAAAATTACTCGAACTTAATTCATTTTCATCAAATCGTCTTTTGGATAAACTAAACAATAAATGCAGATAGTTTTTAATTATATTTTCATAATTCGGTCTTTTTTGGCTATACTCGGATAATATTTTCTCAAATAATTCGCAAAACTTTTGAGTTTCTTCTTCAAGAATCATTAAAGTGTTGCTTTCTATGTTGAAAAACGGATATTCGCTACTGACAGATTTGTAACTTCCCATATCCATAAATTCAGGTTTGAATAACAGCAGATATCCATGATATATTGTTTTCTGTCTCCAGCTTACAACATGACCAGGATAACCAAATGTAATAACGCCCGATTGATACTTGTTTACTTTACCGTTCACGGTAGAACTTCCAAGTCCATTTTTAAGCATTATTACGCTATAAAAATTTATTCTGTGAGCATTTTTTTTGTTAACGCCAGTGTTGCTTGCAGAATCTTCAAATCTGTTTATATGAAAATACGGGAGTTCAGCTTTTAATCCTGTATTATTAGCCGTTAACAGTTCGTTTATTTCATTATACTCAGGGATATTCATTAGAGCTTGCCGTCAATAATTATTTTAAAAGATAACGTTTTATTAAAAGAAAAAATTCAACTTAATTCAAAAGCTTTAAAATAATTATATTTTATCGGTTAGTAAATTATCTTAATATTAATAGTAGCATAATAGTATCTGATAGTTTTTATTTCATGTAAAACGGAAAACTATTTATCATGTCGCCTTGCTCATCCCCTTCCTTTTTATAACTAAATAGTTTCGCTTTTGCAAAGCCTTTCTTCCTTGAATCCACATTAACCCGGAAATAATTAAATGATTTATCTGTCAGCGGTAGTCGTTCGTTATTTAAAACGTAATAGAACTTTCCATCGTCAGGAGTTTGGCACATAACTATAAACGGTTTATCCCATATTTTGCCATTTTCTAATTTTACGGCAATTTCTAAGTCAAATACAAACTTATTAAACTGTTTTCCTTCGGATGGAGGAATTGATTTTGAGACCCAAGTAGTAGCATATAACTCGTTAACTGCCTTTACATCAACGGAAACTATAACCAACGGCATTTCTTCTTCAGCCATATTTGTTTGCGCTTTACATACGGAAATGAATAATAATACGCTTACTATAACCGCCGTCAGTTTAATTTTCATTTTCAACTCCCTTTTTTTATCGTAATGGAGATAACTTAAATATATTTATCTACATATGCCAGATATTAAAATTGATTATTGATTTCTGCAATAAGTAATTTTCCTTATTTTTATGCATGCAAAATACTAACGAAATAAAAAAGCCTCCAGTAAAAGGCATATATATTTTAGTTTTATATCTAAGATTAAATAAAAAATTAACTATCGGCTCGCTTGGCGACGTATTTCTAAAAAAAGGCTACTACCTTTACGTGGGCAGCGCAGTTGGCTCTGGCGGTATTTCAGGCAGACTAAAACATCATATTTCAAAAACGTCAAATCCTCATTGGCATATTGATTACTTAAAAAACGAATCTTCAATCGTTGATATTTATTTTTCCGAAGGCAGCAAAGAGCTGGAGCATTTTGCGGCAGATAAATTAAGCCTAAAATTTATTTCTCCCATAAATAAATTTGGCTCCTCAGACTGCAAATGCTATAGTCATTTGTTTTATTCGCCTCATAAACCATTATTTGATGAACTAATTTGGGGAGATGTAATTCTAAAACTTTTTAACGAAATTAAAGCCTCCGATTTCTGAAACGCTTACATTACGCAAAAGTCAGGGCAATATAAAGAAAGAGCTGCAATTGGGGATCCGCCGCCAGACAATCTATTCCCATACAAATATCCAACAAATTACTTTTTAACCCAAACAATTTTATATAAACCAATGGGCGCTTACAATTTTATATATCCATATTAAGGCTGTTATTATCGCCTTCTGAGTTTGCAGTTTCAACAAGATTTTGGCAGATCCCTTTAGCAGTATCTTCGTTTCTATACGACAATATTTTCAAAGAACTTTTTTACTTTATTTTTTAGTATCAAAACTATAGTCAAGCATATTTTAGCGATCTTAAAATAGCTTCCCGATATAATCAATAAGCTGCTGTTTGCCAAACGGTTTTGAGATATAATGGTTGCATCCGTTTTTCAGAAATATTTCTTCTTCTTCCTTTAGCGCAAAAGCGGTAATTGCAATGATTGGGGTATTTTTATATTGTTCAAGTTTTCTTATTTCTCTAACAACCGACATGCCTTCCCATCCTTTGCCTGGATTAATATCTATAAGGATTACGTCGTAATTTCTGATCTTAGCCATTTCAATAGCTTCTTCTCCCTGGCAAGTGTATTCAATTTCACATAATTCCTTTAGCGCAATTCGTAAAAAACTGATTGAAATTGGATCGTTTTCTATTACCAGAGTCGTTAATTTTTTATTAATGTATTCTGAAGATTTTTCGTTTTCACGGTCAATACCGTAAATTCCATAAACTTCTTCAAGCGGAAGAGCTACTGTAAAGATTGAGCCTTTATTTAATTCACTTTCCACGGTTAGTTCTCCTTTCATTAGTTCTACAAACTTTTTAGATATTGTTAAACCAAGTCCAGTTCCTTCAAACCCCCTGCCTATTCCTTCGCTTACCTGTCTAAATGGTTCAAATACCATACTTAAATTATCTTTATCTATTCCTATCCCGGTATCTTCAATTTTTATTATTAATTCTTTTTTGCCATCGGAAATTTCAATTTTTGCTTCTATAAATATTCCGCCTTTATCTGTGTACTTTACCGCATTGTTTACAATATTAGATATCAATGTATACAACATTCTCTCGTCAAACTTTGCGGTCACATTATCAAAGCGTTCCGTAACTGTAAAATCCAAATTCTTACTTTCAGCTTCCTGCCTGAAAGGCTCTACTGCTTCAACAATTAAATCGTTAATATTTACGTCGGTTTTATTTATCTCAATAACTTCAGATTCTATTGACGACAGATCTAATATCAGATTAACAGCATCTTTAAGCCGATTTCCGCATTTCAAAATACGTTCAGCATAGTGGCTTAATTCAGGATTTTCAAAATCGCTTTTTATAATTTCTGCATACCCAAGTATTCCTACAAGAGGCGTACGGAGTTCGTGACTCATATTTGCAAGAAAGTTAGTTTTAATTCTATTAGCTTCTTCAGCTCTCTCTTTAGCTTCAACAAGAGCATCGTTATTTTTCTTTTGTTCTGTTATATCTCTTGTTACAGAAAATACTTCTCTATCCTGAACTAATGGAAGCGACTTCCAACTCAGCCATTTATAGCCGCCATCTTTACATAAGAACCTGTTTTCAAAATTTATTACTTCTTCGCCGCTCATTAGTTTTTCCGCTGCAATTAATGTTTCTTCCTTATCATCCGGGTGTATAAATTCTATAAACGGTTTACTTTTTAGTTCTAATTCGCTCCAACCAAACGTATTTTTCCAGGCTGGATTTAATCGTCTAAAGCAACAATCAAAACTTGCAATTGAAAGCATATCTAGAGAATAATCGAACATGCGGTTCTTTTCTATTTCTCTGTTTTTTTGTTCAGTAATATCTTCTTTAATAGAGAGGTATCCCGTTATTTCGCCTATGCAGTTTCTTATAGGAGAAATTGACGCATGTTCCCAAAAAAGCAGGCCGTCTTTCTTTTTAGTTAGAAATTCACCCGACCAGTCTTCGCCCGAGCTAATAACATCCCATAATTTTTGATATTCGTTTTGAGTCGTATAACCACTTTTGAATACGCTTGCATTTTGTCCAATTAATTCTTCTTTTGTATAGCCGGTCAATTCCAATGTTTTTGAATTCGCATATTCTATTATCCCTTCATTATTTGTCATTATAATTGAAACCGGACTTTGTTCTGCCGCTCTGGATAGTCTTAATATTTCCTCTTCGCTCTTTCTATGCTTTTTTTCTTTTTCGAGATAATCTATAGAGAAAGAAATATCTGAAGTCATTTCATCAATTAAATCTATTTGTTCCAAATCAAAAAAGTTTTCTGTTTCAGAATAAAACACCATTACTCCTTTCAGTCTACTTAATGCTGCCAAAGGGAAAACTGCGCAGGATTTGTATTCAAATGCAGGAAGGGTTTCTTCTATGTTCGGTCTATTAACTATCTGATGTCTGCCGGTAAAAATACACTTTGTTATCGGATCCGATTTTTCTGTTTCGGAATTTATGAAGTCGCAAATAGTCTGCACATCCTGTTCTTCAATTCCGTTATATGCTGCGGCAGATAATTTATCTTCTTTATCAAGTAGCCCAATCCATACTGCGCTAAACAACCCTTCTTTTACTCCAAGCTCGCAGGACCTTTCAAATATAACTCTTTGGCTTTTTACTCTGATAATCGTTTTATTTACGCCGCTTGAAACGGCTCTGATACTTCTTAGTCTTTCAATTCTCTGCTGGTTGCCTTTTTTTTCCGTGATATCATTTAGAACTCCCTGATAATATTTTCTTCCTTCGCTTATTACCATTCTGTAACTTGCGTCTACTGGAAAAACATATCCGTTTTTCTTTTTATGGAGAGTCTCAAAAATCAGCCCGTCATGGTCGCCAATTTCTTTTATAAGCTGATTGAAATCCTTTTTTACTGAAAAAGCTCTTAAGTCTTTTATATTCATTTTCACTGCTTCTTCTCTTGTATATCCATAAACGTCAAGAGCTTTTTGATTTATATCAACTATTTGTAAATCTTCATCTAATAAAATGATAATATCATTAGAATAGCGCGAAAGCAGATTAAACTTTTTAATTAAAGCGTAATTTTTTGAAATCATCTCTGTTTCAAAATCCGAATTAGGATCTTTTTCATTTTCCACATTTTTGCTCCACAATAATACCATAAAGGCTCCTGCTAAAGCGGCCAAATCTAAAATTGCAAGTACAAGCCACATTTCGGAGTTATTGGATAAATATTTATAACTCGCTACAAAAATGAAAATTATCGTTAAAGCGAAGAGCAAAAATGTTCTAAACGATTTTTTATATTCACTTGTTTTCATTTTAGTTTTCCTTTTAGATAATTTAATTTCTAAGAGAAACTTATCTAATTGGTAGAGGCTAAAATATAGACAGATTAATGAAAGTTTTGTAAGGTTTTGGATTTGTTATTTGTAGCGTTACAACTACAAATTGTAGATTATTGTTTTAATGAAAGGTCTTCAAGAATAGCAAATACTTTTTCAAATTCAGCAGTTTTATCAAAGAAATAGTCGGCTCCTAATTCTTTAGCTTTTTTACGATATTGAATAGCAGAATAATTAGAAAGGATTATGCAAATAGCTTCAGGAATATTCTTTTTTACTTCCTGTAAAATATCAAATCCGCTTCCGTCCGGCAGATTTATATCAATTATCATAATTTGAGGCTTTAGAGATTTTAGTTGTTTAAGCGCGCTGGAAACATCTCCAGCCTCTCCCATCAACTCAACCCCCTCAAGAAAGGAAATTATCCGTTTCAGGCTCTTTCTTACATTTTCTGCATCCTCAACTACAAATACATCAATCATTTTACATCCCGCGAAGCTACAAAATTATTAAATATTACATTACAAGAATAAGACTAATATTAAAAGTATTATGTAGTGTGTTTGTTGATTTTTTTGTAGTATTTCAGCTACGTAAAGCCGCGTAATTACTCAACGAGCTTATTTTGTAAAGCATAATAAATAAGGTCTGCATTTGTTTTCAGGTTTAGTTTGTCAAGTATTCGGCTTCTATAAGTATTGACAGTGCTCGGGCTAAGCGATAAATCAGAAGCGATATCCGTCTGAGATTTTCCGTTAGCGATAAATCGTAGTATTTCAAACTCACGGTCAGATAATAAATCCTGACACGATTTTTTTACAGATAAATCCAAATCAAACGCCAATTTCTCCGCAAGAGCCTGGCTTACGTACTTACCTCCTGAAGAAACTTTCCGTATAGCTTTAATCAGCTCTTCAGGGGCGCTTTCTTTTGTGATATACCCTGATGCTCCCGCCTTTAAAGTTCGCGTAGCAAAGCGATCTTCCGGATTCATACTTAGGATCAAAACATGCAGCGACGGTTTAATCACTTTAACTTCTTTGAGTATTTCCAATCCGCTTTTTTCCGGCAGATTCAAATCAAGAATTAAAACGTCTACTTCATTTTCTCTTATGAATGGAGCTACTTCAAAAGCGTCGCCGGTATCGCCAACTACGTCTAAATCGCTTTCGCATTTAAGTATTTTTTTTAGACCTTCTCTTATCAATATGTGGTCGTCAGCAATAAAAACTTTCATTTACAAAACTCATTTTTTAAGTGGAATACTAATACTAATCTTTGTTCCCTGCCCGACCTGCCCCCAAATATCAAAACTTCCGCCAAGCAAAACAATTCTTTCTTTTATGCCTATCAGCCCAAAAGAGTTCCTATTTTTCAGCTTTTCAGGATTAAAACCAATTCCATTATCCTTTATTTCAAGTTTTAATACGTCTTCCTGATAATTCAAGTTGACTTTCACGTCAGTAGCCTTTGCGTGACGCGCAATATTTGTCAGCGCTTCCTGCGTAATTCGGAACACAGCTAAAGCATAATCTTTTTTTAGATCAAGTTCGGTTACATCAGTTACAAATTTACAACTAATTTTTGTTTTTTCCTGAAATTCCTGAGTTACCCATTCCAACGATTGAATAATTCCAAGATTATCTAATACTTCAGGCCGTAATTCTGTAATTAGTTTTCTTAAACCTTTTACCGATCTATCAATAAGTCCCGCCATTGATTTAATTTCTTCATCAATTTCAGGTATCGTTATTTTTGAATCTTTAACTCCAATTTCTCTGCTTAATAAAGACAGATTCATTTTTATAGAAGTTAGAAGCTGACCAAGATCGTCGTGCATTTCGCGAGCAATAGCGGTTCTTTCTTCTTCCCTGATAGTCTGAAGGTGCGCGGCCAGCTCGCGTAATTCTTCTCTGGACTCTAAAATATCCTTTTCCATTCTTTTCTGTTCAGTAACATCTTTACCAATAGAAATAATTGTAGAAGGATTGTTAAACTTATCATAAATAATCGTATTGTTCCATTCGCATAAAATAACAACTCCGTCTTTTCTTGTATTTTCAACTAAAGTTGCACTTTGGGGCATTGCTTTGATAAGCGAATCAATGTTGTCTTTATAATTTTCCTGAGTTTGTCCAAGGACAAGAAAATCAGTAATTTTTTTACCAATCATTTCTTTGCCAGACCAGCCAAAAACATCCGAGGCCGTTTTATTCCAAAAAAGAATTTTTGCGCTTCTATCCCAAAATACAGCTGCAAGCGGCGAATATTCAAAAATTGTACGATATGTTTCTTCGCTTTTTCTAAGCATTTCTTCAGCTTGTTTCTGCTCTGTAAGATCGCGAATTACCATGCTGATTCTTTCGCTGTTATCGTTATCTTTAACAATAATTGAAGAAAGTTCTCCAGCAAAACGAGAACCGTCTTTGCGAATAAATTTAAGTTCGCCTTTTATCTTACCGGTTAATTTTCTTTCTTCTACTAAAGCAGGCAGTCTCGGGTCTTCAATATCCAAAAATTTATCGATATTATTCAAGAGCATTTCTTCTTCAGTTCTTTCAAACATAAGACATGCTTCCTGATTTGCAGAAAGTATTCTCCCTTCGGTAGACAAAAACAAAATGGCCACGCTGCTATTTTCATATATCGAACGATATTTTTCTTCAGACTCGGCAAGTTCCCGTTCTGCAAGCACTTTTTTTGTCACATTGTTCGTCATAACTAAACGGGCTTCGCGGTTATTAAATGTTACAATATGCGATATAATCTCAACATAAATCAGATTGCCGCTTTTATCAAGATGACGCCATACGCCGCTTTCAGAAAAAGGATTAACAGTAGACGCAACATTTTCCATAAGCAAAGGAACATCTTCTGGAGGACGGATATCCTTAATTGTCATACTTAAAAATTCTTCGCGGGAATAACCATAATTCTTTATAGCTGTATTATTTACTTCAAGAAACTTTAGCGTTTCCAGATCATATATCCACATTGTTTGAGGATTGTTTTCAAAAAGGTACCTGTATCTTTTCTCGCTTTCTTTCAGCAAATCTTCTGAATGTTTCCGTTCGGTAATATCGCGCACAAGCGCAATAAACAAACGTTCACCCTTAAATATGAGGCAAACTAACCTTATTTCAACTGGAAATTCTTTACCGTCTTTCCTTTTTTGATATCCTCTTCTTGTAACTGGTTCTCCTATTTGTATTTCATTCCAAGCTTTTCTTGCATCGCTAATGACTAAATTTTGTTCAATATCAGCCACGCCCATTATTAAAAGCTCGGCTCTTGAATATCCAAGAGTTTCGCAAGCCTGGTCGTTTACTTCTAAAAATTTACCTTCTAAATTGAATAAATAAAATGCGTCAGCCGCATTTTCTACAAGGACATGGAATTTTTCCTCGCTTTCCTTCAAAGCCGCTTCTACCTGTTTCCGGTTTGTAATGTCCTGCACTATCCCAAACAAAGTTATTGATTTGTTATTATCGTTAACCTCAGGACTTCCTTTTTCCCATATCCAGCGGATTACCCCATCAGCTCGTCTGATTCTGCACTCAAAGCTCCATTCGGTTCCATTAGCCAAAACGTCCTGGAATTGTTCTTGCACGCCTCTTCGCTCTTCAGGTAAGATATGCTCTAAAAATAAGTCAAAACTCCATTCAGGCAAAGCTCTATCGTAGCCAAATATTTGATCGTGTTTTAGCGATCGCCATATTTTACCCGTAGCTATATTTATTTCCCACGAACCGAGACTCGCAGCTTCAAGGGAATAGTTTAGCCGCAATTCATTCAAACGAATAAGTTCTTCGCTTTGTTTCTTTTTAGTAATTTCAAACGAAAAAACTGCGACTCCAATTACTTTATCATCGTTATTGCGTATAGGATTATGTATTATATCAAAATAAAATCTTGATAATTTTTCATCTCCGGAAAAAGCTTCTTCTGTAAAAGTTTCCCCATTAAGCGCCCGATCTAAATTCTTTTTAGCTTTAAGTTTATCTTCTTCATTGGACATATAGTCCAATATCGAATGTCCAGATTCAATATCTACGCCGTATATATTATGCATTGTTGCAGCATGTACGCTATTAAAGCTTGTATAGCAGTATTTTAGATCCACAGAAAATATCGAGCTTTCCGAGCTTTCAATAATTCCCTTTATAGTTGACAATTGCTCTTCTATTTTTTTTTCAGAGCTTTTTCTTTTTGTAATATCCCGAAAGAATATAGAAATCCCTTTTTTTGAAGGATATATCCTTGTTTCCAACCAACGGTCAAACTTTGGAGCATAATCGTCAAATTGAATCATTTTTTGTTCTTTTACAGCTTTAATTACGCTGTCATAAAAAATATTCCCTTCGCTTTCCGGAAAAACACTCCACATATGTTTTCCTTCAAGTTCACCAAATTTTTTATTTAATATAAGAGCTGCATTTTTATTTACGTAAGTATATACATAGTTTTTATCAAGAGCCACAAATGCGTCAGAAATAGATTCCAGAATATCTTCGGCGTAGTTTTCCGTTTTATGCAAAAAGTCATCGGTTTCATTTTGCGCGATATTATGTTTTCTCAATTTCCAGATTTTGATTAAAAGTCCGGTAACGGTTAAGATGCAGATGGCTAACAGGATAATGAAATCCAAACCGAAAAGTCCAGAATTTTTTATCTCAGAAAACAATAAAGGAGTAATTCCGACAGATAACAAAATATTTTGTCGTTTATTTTTCAGCTTAAGCTTATTAATCAATTTTTCCATTATTTTTATCACAATAATTGATAAATTTATATTCTATACTCTTTCGCTATAAAATACGTCTTTAAATTTAATTATAAAAGAGACGCCCTTAGTAAATTCATACGAAATTTCTCCCTGCAATTGATTTTCTACAATTGAAAATAGCAAAAGAGAGCCTAAGGAATTTTGTTGGTTGAAATCGTAATCACCAGGCATCCCAATTCCATCATCAGAAACTTTCAGCTCAATCATTTCAGGCGTCAGCCTGCAAAGATGAATTTCTATTTCGCCTCTACGGGCTCCGGGAAACGCATATTTAATTGAATTAGAGAGCAATTCATTAATAATCATTCCGCATGGAATTGCAGTATCAATCAATACATTTATGTCTTCAAGCTCAAGTCTCATAGAAACTTTACTAACATCTACTTTATAATTATCTAATAATAAATTCGATAATTCAAGAATATAATCTTTAAGATTGATACGCGATAAATTTTTCGATTCATACAAACGTTTGTGAACAAGAGCCATAGAAAGTATCCGGCTTTCCATATCTTTAAGTATATCGCATGTATAGCTATCTTTAACATACAAAGCTTTAAGCCCCAGCATAGAGCTTATAACCTGCATATTATTTTTAGTTCTGTGATAGAGTTCCCGCATCAGGACGTCTTTTTCCTGCAATGAAGATTGCAGAGCTTCTTCAGCATGTTTGCGTTCTGTAACGTCTCGTATAAGCCCAAGTATTAACTTGCGTCCTTTCAAATAAATACATATTAATCGAACTTCAACCGGAAAAACAGAACCATCTTTTCTTTTCTCATGGCTTGATAATGTAATAGGACGCCCAATAGGGATTGACTCCCAGGCTTCCTGCGCTTTAGAAAGCGAATAATCCTGTTCTATGTCGGGTATGCTCATAGCTAAGAGCTCATCTCTTGAATAGCCAAGATTATTACAAGTCTGTTTATTAATTTCAATAATTTTCCCATTAAAATCATGCAAGAAAAAAGCATCTGCAGCATTCTCAACAAGCGCGTGAAATTTTTCCTCGCTTTCGCGCAAAGCAAATTCCGCATTTTTCCTTTCGCTAATATCGCGTAACACTACCTGTATAGCTGCTTTTCCGTTTAATAAAAATGGAGTTGCGGTAACTTCAACATCTATTGTAACGCCATGAAGATTTATTATTTTTTCTTCTATTGTTTCAACTTCTTTTCCAGTCTCGTGCATCTTTGTAATTCTTTCAATTACAATCTTCCTATATTCAGGATGAAATATTTCTAAAGGAGATTTGCCAAGTATTTGTTCCGGCTTTTCAGCTCCAAATAGTTTTTGAGCCGCCGGATTTAAATAAACAATACAATAATCCTGATTAATGAATATTGCATCTTTGGTAACTTCTACGAGTTTTCTATATTTTTCTTCGCTTTGCTGCAAAGCTTTTTCAGCATTTTTCCGTTCAGTTATGTTATCAAATACTGAGACAAAATATTCTTTTTTTGTGCTATAAAGCGAAACTGCATACCATTGCCCAAGCGCATTAACCTGCATTTCAAATCTTGCAGGTATTCCAGTTTGGGCTACTCGATTATGAGTCAAAAATAATTCTTCGTCCCGCTCTCGTATTCCCGGAATCATTTCTGTCGCTTTTCGTCCAATTACATTTTTTAATCCTGTTAATTTTTCAAAAGCTTTGTTCATATCAAGATAAATAAAATCTATCGGCTTGCCGTCATCGTCATATAGCATTTTGCAATAAACAAACCCTTCAAGCATGTTATCAAACAAAGAGTGATACCGGCTTTCAGTTTTAGCAAGCGATTTCATACTTTGAACTTCGCGCGTTATATCGTCAAACGTTATTATCGCGCCATCAAACATATTTTCGTCGTTAAACATTGGAGCTGCGCTAATACTAAGGAATATTTTCCTTCCATTTTTAAATTCAATTGATCGCTGTACGCCGATTATAGATTTAAGCGCTTTTTTAACGACATAAAACGATAAACCTTCCTCAGGGATAGAATATCCGTCTAAATCTGTTATTTTAATTTCCGATGGAGCATAATCGGTATTCTCAAGTTCTTCAAACGTATAGCCAAGAATTTCTTCAGCTCTTTTATTTGCAAAAAGAACTTTCCCAACTTTATCTAATTTCATTATACCGCCAGGACTTGTTTCCATTATCCTGTTTAATAAATCTCTTTCTTTTCGCAGCGATTGTTCTATTTCCTTCTTATTAAAACTGTCTTGTTTTAATCGCCATATCACATAAAACAATACAGCCGCTAAAATCATGCAGATAGAAATCAATAAAACTAAATCCCATGATAAGCGCTCTGAATTTTTACTTTGGACAACAAGGTTTATTCCATTCCCTATAAATGGCATTTTTTGACTAAACAGCTCGCCTTGCAGTTCCTCATTTGTTTCTGGAAATGACGCAAGAATAGTTCCATTCTCATTTATTAGTTTGACAGAATAATTCGCCTGAATATTCATAGGGACTATACTTTTTAAAAATTGTTTACAAGAATACACTCCGGCAAAAAGACCGAGAAATTTTTCATTATCATAAACCGGATACCATATTTCAAAGGAAGGTTCCCCCTGAATAGCGTTAAAAGGTTTAGTATAAATTCCTATATGTTCATCTTTAGCTAAATGCGAAGCTCTTTTGGGCTCATTTAATTCGATATGCAATCCAATGATTTGTTTGTTGGATATTATAGGAGCGGCGTCAACAATAAAAAAATCTGAATTGACCCCGGTAATATTGATAAATTCCGGATGTTGTTTTATGAAATAAGAAACTCGGTATTGAAATTTATCCAGGGTAAGCAGTCCTCTGACTCTTTCAACAGAAAGCATTTTGATATAATCATCGTTGCCTTTAAGTTTGAGTTCAAAAGCTCCTGAAATAGTTTCCCATGCAAGCTTCAATTCTTTCGCCTGCTTTCTTTCGGCATTTTGCTTAATTACAACCAATATGGCTATAAACAGACATAAAAACGTTACTACAATAAGCTGAGAATTCAACCAGTGGCGGTTTTCTATTTTTGGTTCAATACTGTCTTTTTTTCTTAGAGATTCTATTAGCCCTTTCATCTGAACCTCAATTATTTTTCTGAAACTTTATACCTTTTTTTATTTCACTCCAATAAACAATATTCCCGCGTCAATTAATGAAATAATGTTTCTATTTCTAACATTTTAACCAATAAGTCAGTCCATAATCTGATTTATTTACTACCAGTTTACTTTATTTTTGTGAACATTTTGTTTTATATATAGAAACTCCGCTATATTACAAAATTTACTTTGTTTTAGCAAAATATAAATAATCGCTTATTTAGCGGCGTTAATCTTAAAAAAAAAATAATTACAAAAAAAGCTTTTTTTACTTAAGAATATGATATATATTAAAATATATTAACATTCGGTAGTTATAAAGACAAATAGCTTAAGTTATTATAATTAATTAGCGACAATTTATTTTATTTAATAGAGAACATGTAATGGAAATAGAATTTTTATTCATTGGGTTATTCGCCGCGTCGGTTTCGTTTTTTTCAGGTTGCTTCCCTATTGGAACTGATCAGAATCAATCGCAAAGTCAGACTAAAGACAATTGGTTTGCCAGCGACGAAGATTACAACATAGACGATCTTAACTCATATGGCAATTGGATTGTTGTTGCAAATTATGGTAAAGTTTGGCAACCGTCCGTAGTAGCCGATTGGCAGCCTTTTTATAATGGTCATTGGGTTTTTGACGGAAACAACTGGGTATGGGAATCTTACGAAGATTTTGGCTGGATAGTCTACCACTATGGCAACTGGATTAATACTCCCGACCAAGGCTGGGTTTGGCTTCCTGGTCGTGGAACCTGGTCGCCTGCCCGCGTACAATGGATTCAATATGGCGATATGGTAGGATGGGCTCCAATGCCTGCTCAGGGCGCGCGTTTACCAGAACCCTGGGAAGCCCAATCAAGAAGAGTATGGAACGTTGTAAGAGCCAACGACTTTAATAAAGACAACGTGACAAGATACAGAATCCAAGACGTTACAAGAACTGATATTAATAATCAGGCGAGAATAATAAGAAACGCTCCAGATCGTAAAGCAATTGAGCAAAGAACAAACGCTCCTGTGCCAGTCGTTAGAATTGAAAAAGTAGTTACAAGACCTGTAACTACTCAGCCTGCTACTGTCACTCGCCCAGTTACTCCCGCAGGCTCTGTTAATAGATCGCAAACAGCAGCCCCTTCTGATAACCGTGGAATTATTAGAATGAAAACGCCTGAACAGGAGAACAAGAGAATTGAGCCATACCGCGCTAAAGTTGCAAAAGACGTTATTATCAGAAAGAACGTAAAACCCGTTCCGAAAAAAGAAACAAAAGATAATAATGCGAAACCAGCAGAAAAGCCTAAAGAAGTTGAAAGAAAAACTGAACAGCGCGATGCCGGAACCAGAACTGATACAAAAGAAAAAGATACGCCTCAAGCCCCTACTCGCGATAGATAATTTTTACTAAAAAGGCGTCCCGATTTATTGGTACGCCTTTTTAATTCGTTTATTATAAAATATATTTTCAATATTCAGAATATTACTATTGTTTCCAATTCTGTTTCTTATTAATTTTTCAAAAAAAATAAGAGAGAATGTCATGAAAAAGAAAATACTATTTTTCGTTCGTTCGCTTTTTAATGTTCCCAAAGTCTACTTAGCCGAAAAACAAAACGCGAATGTTTATCTGCATGAAACTTCGCTTCATACAGATTCGAACCCCAAAAAGTTATACAAACATACAACCGACAGAAAAACATTTAAAAGTTTTTAAATATTCTCTCTATCGTTTAGATTCTGATTATTGTTCAATATACTCGTTTTCGGAATTTACTTTAACAGCTTCATCGAAGCTTGGGATTGTAAAGCAAAGGAATTTATTATCCTCTTTAAATATTGTGAAAAATATTCCAATGAAAAGCTCAAAACCAAGAGTAATATAAAAAAATGTTATCCCATTTTTTATATCGAGCACTCTATCGACAAATTTCAGAATAATAGTGGATTCATACAATATTAAAGCTACCTGAAAAAAGTTAATACTTCTTTTTTCACGAGTATATTCAACAGTATATTTTATAATTGCAAAAAATATAAATATATGAAATGCCGCTAGAACAATACGCATATTGTCAGATGAAAGGAAAATTGTTCCAATCGATAAAGGGATCATTAATAATACGCCATAGGGGCTGTACTTAATGAATCTTTCTCGTTTTGTTACAGCAAATATTAACATCACAGTAAAAAACAAATGCGTTATAATAACAGGTATTTTAATAAAATTTAATAAGAGCCAGGCAAATGGGTCTTCCAGCGCCAATATTAAAAAATAATAAAAGAACCTTTCCCTGAATTGTCTTATTGGAGGAGCCAGAAAGATAAACATGGAAAGGTATAATAATACTATAGGAACATGCATGCTTAATTAATCCGTACACCATGGAGGACAATCGCTTCCAACTTCCATAGTTGTAGAGCCATATGAAACTGAAATTACATCAGCTCTTTGTTCGATAATAACTGAGTTATCAGCTGCGTCAACTGTTGTCGCGCCTTTAGCTAAGAGTTCTTCTACAACAGAAACGCTGTATCGTTTAAGAACAATCGCCTTGCTAAACTCGTCACGATCTCCATTTTTATGAATTATATTCCTGTCTTTATCAAAAACGTAAGTTTTCCCATCTTTGAAAAGAAACATAATGCTTTGTGTCGTCTTTCCTAAAACGTCTTTAAACTCACCAACTTTTAATTTATATGAATCTAAAACAGGACCATATTTAGCGTCCGCTTCTTCTTTAGAGAATAATTCTCCGTGAATTTTTTGATCAGCCATAGCGCATAATCTCCAATAAAACTATGAAACAAAATAAATTAATTATAAGGTATATTTTTACCTTACGTCCAATTTAGTAAAACTAAGTTTAATTTTCATAAAGAAAATTAAATAATTATTTTAAAATTTTAATAAACATTAACTCATCTTTTCATATTCAGGATAAATCTTATAGCGCTATTTAACAAATTAATTTCACGATTCCTCAACAAGATCGCTGTCAAAACTAAGTTCTTCTCCAGCTATTTTATTTTTCATAGGGTTGTCTATTCTGGCGCTCCCTAAAAGAATACCAATCAAAGCTCCTGCAATAGCTACAAATACTGCAGTAAAAAAGACAAGATGAAGAGAATCGGCTAAAGCTGCTTTAAGCGGCGGAAGTATAATTTTTAAAATATCCGCGGGAATTTTATTTAACGAATCCGGTTTCAAAAGCATATTATACATGCTTTGCGGATTAGTATGCGCTTTTTCCATCATACTGCCTAAAACTCCGCTATTCAATTCTTTTATGCCCTGTATTTTTGGGAAAAGTTCATTTTTTAGGATATCCACAGAACGAAAATTCATAATTGCTCCGAATATAGCCATGCCAAATGTGGCTCCAATACTTCTAAAAAACTGCGTTGAAGAAGTAGCCACTCCACGTTGTTCTATAGGAAATGCGCTTTGTACAGAAATTGTTAGAGCCGGCATTATCATTCCTATTCCGCAACCAACTAGAATTACATAATAAATGGCCTGAATTTGAGTAGTCTGCGAATTCATTGAGCTTAAAAAATAAAATCCCAAGGCCTCAAAAAGCATTCCCAAAATAAAAAATACGCGAAACTGAAACCGTCTAATCAGCCTGCCAGATACTATACTCGATAAAACAATTCCAATAACCATCGGAGCCATTATACCGCCGGATTTTGTTGCTTTCATTCCGGTTACTCCCTGAAGATACAAAGGCAAAAACATAATTGTCCCAAACATCCCCGTTCCCATTAAAAAGCCAATTGAATTTGTAATGGTAAATGTTCTGTTTTTAAAAAGATCAAGACTTAATATTGGATCTGCGGCTCGTTTTTCCACATAGATAAATGCGCTAAAAAATGCAAGCGACGCTGCGATTAGTCCAATGATTGGGAACGAATTCCATGGAAAATCTTTTCCGCCTAAAGTCAATCCAAGCAACAAAGAAGCTACTGCCGCAACAAGAGTAAAAGCTCCGGCGTAATCAATTTCAACTTTTTCTTTTAGAGCCTTTTCGCCATGTAATCCAATATATATGGAAGCGGCCGCCAAAATACCGAATGGCATATTAATATAGAAAACCCACCTCCAAGTAGCGTGGTCAACAATCCATCCGCCAATAAGCGGCCCAGTAATAGCAGATATGCCGAAAAGCGCGCCCATCATTCCCTGCCATTTGCCTCTTTTACCAGGAGGGAAAATATCTCCAACAATTGTTAATGCAAGCGGCATCATAATTCCACCGCCTATTCCCTGAATTCCCCTAAAAACAATAAGCTCAGTCATATTTTGGCTTAAGCCGCACAAAGCTGAACCAAACATAAATATTAAGATGCCAGAGACATAAATACTTCGCCTCCCTAATATGTCTGCAAGTTTGCCGGCAATAGGCGCAACGGATGTTGATGCAAGCATATAAATTGTGGCTACCCAGGTAAGTATCCCTAAACCGCCAAGTTCGCCGATTATCCTAGGCATAGCTGTTCCTACAATCGTCTGATCTAGAGAAGAGAAAAACATTCCTAATACTAATCCAGTCAGCAATATTTTCCGTTGATTATTTTTATTCATTGCTTTTCTTCTCCTCATGCCAATAATCATTAGCGACAGTTAAAAGCCTGATAAACTCATTGCTGTCTTTTTCTCCAAGGCGTTCAACTAAACCTGATATTTTTTCTATTATTTTTTTATATCTAATTTTAGCAATTTCTTTACCTTTTGGGGTTGCGCGCACAATAACTATCCTTCTATCAGCAGGATCAGCAAATCGTTCAAGAAATCCTTTTTCTTCAAGCGAATTTACAATATGCGTCACAGCCGCTGGGGTAATACCAAAAAGAACGCTTAAATCCGAAACCTTTGTATCTTTTTCTTGCGCATCGCTTCGTTTTACCAATATTGTAAGCACAAAAAACTCATTTTGCCTTAACTTTTTATTTTTATCTGCTTCCCACGAATTCTTTTTTAATTTTAATAACGTAGTCGCTAATTCTTTTGCAATATTTTCATATTTTTTATTAACCATTTTTAACTATTCCTTTACATTGTTAACAATTAACTTTATTAATTATTTACTTAGTTAAGTATATAGATTTTATTTTATTCAATCAAGCCTTTAATTATCCTCTCCAAATAATTTTTGGATTAAAATTATTTTCCGTAATTTTAAATATTGCATTGGGGAAATAAAAATCATATTGTTTAACTTTTCGATATAACTCATGGGTTTTGGCGAGATTTGTATTATTGCGGTTGGACTTGCATTAGATGCTTTTGCCGTTTCGTTATGTTCAGGAAAAAAAATTGGAAACCGCCGCGGCGCCATTCGATTATCATTTCACTTAGGTTTATTCCAGTTCCTAATGCCCGTAATTGGCTGGTATCTTGGAGTTAGAATTGCGCCTTTTGTTCAGAACGTCGACCATTGGATAGCTTTTGGGTTGCTCCTTTATATCGGCCTTAAAATGATGAAAGAATCTTTTGACGGGTCGGAGCAGATAAAATATGATCCTTCGAAGGGAAAAACTCTGGTAGCTCTTTCGGTAGCAACCAGCATTGACGCCCTTGTAGTCGGCTTTAGTCTTGCTATGGTTGGCATAGATATCTGGCGTCCTGCTATAATAATTGGGATTATTACAGCGCTGCTTTCCATTGTTGGTATTTACTTAGGCAAAGCGCTTGGAGCCAAATTCGGAAGGAAAATGGAATTTATCGGAGGCCTTATTATAATTGGAATAGGGACTAAAATTCTATTTGAACATTTTTTAGGCAGATAATATTTTCTTTTATAATACAGACAAATTTATCTCAAACGAATAAGATTATAAACCTGTTTTGACAACTCCTGCATTTTACTACGCGCAGCATTTTCTGGCAAAGGCAAAAAACAAGCGATAATGTATTTAATCTCTCCATCGTCTACAATGCCTACGTCGTTTGTCCAATAAGAAAACCAGCCTGTTTTATGATAAAACATAACGTTAGCCGGAAGCCCTTTAGATAGCTTTGTATCGTCTAACTGACGCGACAGAAATGATTTCATCTGCATACTTACCCATGGATTTACTAGTTGATTCGAGTATACTTTATACATAAAATCGGCTGCATGTAAGGCGCATGTTTCTGTGCCTCTTATTTTTTCATAGCCTGGGTCTTCATATTTTCGGCTAAGATATTTCCGTGTAACTTCGCTCCCCTGCCAGTTATTATTTTTAATTAGTTCGTTAATATTTTCTCTTTTGGTTTGGTCAATAAGACAATTTGCCGCAGAGTTATCGCTACGCGTTATCATTAAGTCAAGCAAATAATTTACTGTTACAGTATCTCTATTTTTTAATAACGGGCGCGGATCGCTTTTTATTTCTTTTGTCTTATCAACATCATTAGGGGATTTTACAACTATAGGAGTAGTTAATAAATACTTGCCTTCTGATATTTGCGCAAGCGCTTCGGCAGCAACATACATTTTATATACAGACGCAGGATAAATAAAATTATCATAATGGTAACCTGCCAATACAGGTTTTGCTTTTGTTAAATCAATTACAGCAAGAGATATTTGTTCAATTCCGTCGTCTCCTACGTCAAAATCTTTATCAAGACCAAGTTCAACTACTATATCTTTTATTTTCGCCGAAAGCTCAGTATCTGTTTTATAATATGCCGGTATTTTTACTTGTTGCGAAAAAATCATCGAACTAAATAAAATATAAAAGAAAATATATCTTTTCATTTTTCCCAGATTTATAATTGTTAAAATAATTTTAATTTTGACTGTTTTAATAATTTAATAAAATTTTTCATTATTAAATATTGTACAGATTATTTTTTTGCGAATAATTTCTTAACTGACATTATTGTTTAAATTAGTTATTTTTACGTTTTATACTTATAGAACGTAAATGAAATTTATTTATTCGATATCCGAACCTAAAATTAAAAGTGAAACCTCTTATTGGTTTGCCTTTAAAAACAATGAATTGTTAGTTAATACTATAAACGGCTCTCCTATCATTCCAATGATAAACAGCTTAGAAGATATTGGCTTAGAACCAGTAAGACGTCAGTATCTTGGAACTTATAATGAAATTGATTGTTATTCTGCAGAACTTGATTCTGACGTTAAACTCTCCTCTGATTTTAAATTGATGAATCTTCGTTCTCTTATTGGTCAAATTGACGAAGAAATCTTTTTAATTGCAGGCAAAGCTTTTCAAATAAAGAATTGGGATGCAAATAACCAGTTTTGCGGAAGATGCGGAGCTAAATTAAATATTAAAAATAACGAAAGAGCAAAAGAGTGCCCTCAATGCAGCTTAATTATATACCCAAGAATTTCTCCCGCAGTGATAGTTGCAATAGTTAATGACGGGAAAATACTACTTGCTAACTCGCGCCGTTTTAACTCTGATTTTTACAGCGTTCTTGCCGGGTTTGTTGAGGCTGGCGAAACTTTTGAAGAATGCGTAGCCCGCGAAATTAGAGAAGAAGTCAATATAGAAGTCAAAAATGTAAAATACTTTGGAAATCAGCCCTGGCCTTTCCCGGATTCGCTAATGGTGGCTTTTACTGCAGAATATTCATCAGGCGTTATTACGCCGGACGGGGAAGAAATAATAGACGCGCAATGGTTTAGCGCTAATTCTCTTCCTAATTTGCCGGGAAAATGGAGCATTGCAAGAAGACTGGTCGAATGGTTTGTTACTAATAATTTGCAGAATTAACACATGAAAACCATTAAAGAGAAAACAAATATACTTGTCGACAAATTAGGGATGAAGCGCTCTCCAGTTGCAGTAACTTTTACTCAGGAAAAACCGCCAGAAGCTTTGGGTTTTAAAAAATCTGGACACGGCTGCATCGCTCCATTAATATTCTCAGCCGCTAAAGGGAAAACTATCGCTTTTGATAAAGATACGACTGGGTATGCGTGTTCAGCTTTTTACTTAGGATATAATGATTGGATATTTAACGGCATCGAATATTTTCTTTCGACTACGCCTAACCGGATGTTTGGCGAACGGGAATGCGAACAATTTTTAAAATCTCCCGAACAAGCAAAAGAATATCTGGATTCTGTAACGCCTAAAGAAATGCGCAAAGGAGCGATAGTTTTTAAGCCGTTCGATAAATTGCTTGAAGATGAAGTTCCCGAAGTTGTAATATTCTTCGTTAATCCAGATCAGCTGAGCGCGTTAGTTTCGCTTATACATTATAACCATCCGCTTGACTCCAACCGCGTAGTTACCGGTTTTGCCTCTTCATGCGCTTCAGTTGTTACATTTCCGTTACAATTTGCAGCCAGCGGCCAAATGAAAGCTTTCCAGGGATACTTCGATCCTGCAGCAAGGCATTCCGTCCCCGAAAACATACTATCTCTTTCTATGCCGTTTAAGATGTATGAAGAAATATGCGGCTATATTGAGGATAGTTTTTTATTTACTGAACGTTGGCAACAAGTTTTGTCAAGAATAAACAAAGCCTCCGCTATTTCAAATGCGCTCTGAATATAAAACGTCTCTAAAAGTAATTTCGTAGGCTACGCCATTTTCAGTATCACATTTAAGTTCACCCTGCAATTGATCTTCAGCAATTGC
Source organism: Ignavibacteriales bacterium UBA1304 (assembly GCA_002307295.1). Lineage (GTDB taxonomy): Bacteria > Bacteroidota > Ignavibacteria > Ignavibacteriales > Ignavibacteriaceae > UBA1304. The sequence goes on along the minus strand of DBTY01000031.1, from coordinate 5,830 downwards.
GCTTAGCAGTTTTAAACCTAAAGACTCTTCCTGCAAAGAAAACAAGTCCTGCTTAACTCCAACTCCGTTATCTGAAACTTTTAGCTCAAGAAAATCTGCGTTTGTTCTTTTTATTGATATTTCAATTTGCCCTTTGCGATCTCCTGGAAACGCGTATTTAAATGAATTTGAAACAATCTCATTTATAAGTAAACCACAAGGCACGGCAGTATCTATAAGTACAGAAATGCTCTCTAAATCGAGCTTAAGCGAAACTTTTTCAGACGAAACATTATAGCTTTTTACAAGAAGCTCGGCTAAATCCGATATGTATTCTTTTAAATCGACTTTTGAAAGATTTTTAGATTGATATAATTTTTGATGAACAAGAGCCATAGTTTGAATTCTGTTTTGCATTTCTTTAAGAATACTTTTCGTTTTCTTATCCTGAATAGAAAGAGCTTTCAATCCAAGCATAGCGCAAATAACCTGCATGTTATTTTTAGTGCGGTGATATATCTCTCTAATCAGAGCTTCCTTTTCTTTAAGCGAGGCTTTTATAGTGTCTTCCGCTTCTTTGCGTTTTGTAAAATCCTGAATATGAGTAATAAAATAAAGCGGGTTATTTTTAGAATCGCGTAATAGCGTAGTAATTGTAAAAGCAATAATCACTCCGCCATTTTTATGTATGTAACGCTTTTCAAAGGAAGAGCTGTCATCTGCTCCCGTTATCATTTTGTTGTACTCTTCAACGCCTATATTTATATCATCCGGGTGAGAAATATCTCTGAAAGTCTTTTCTATTAGTTCTTCTTCAGAATATCCAAGCATACATGCAAAAGTTGAATTTACCTGAATAAATTTTCTATCCAGGCCAAATATCACTGCCCCAACATTACTATACTTAAAAGCCAATCTAAATTTTTCCTGATTCTCAATTACTTCTGCGACAGCCTGCATTCTTCTAACGCCCAAAGCATAAACAGAAGCAAGGTTTTCAATTGCTAATAAATCATTTGTCGTATAATCGTCGTCAGGTTCGCCAATAGCTATCTGCCCAACTAATATTTCGCTATGCATGGCTGGGGCCGTCATAAATTTATTAATTTTCAAATGCCCGTTTGGAGCTCCAACTGCGCGAGGATCGCCAGAAACATCGTTTGTCATAAGAGATTTTTTATGCAAAAGAGTCCAACCGCACAAGCCGTTAAACTTATTTATTACAATTGGATTTCCATCTTTTGTATTCTCATTATAAAAAACTTCCGGCGTATATGCAGGAGAAATAAGGCTTCCAGTTGCGCTATCGATATAGCCGACATAACCATAACGGCTTCCGGTAAGTTGTTTAGCCTTCTTTAAGGTTATTACAGTAATATCTTCAAGCGAGCCGGAAGATAAAAGCTGTTTTGCTAAATCTGCCATTTCAGCATTTAGAAGCGATTGTCTTTCTAAAGCTTCCTCTGCCTTTTGCTTATCTGTTACGTCCTGTAACAAACCTTCAAAATATTCAAACTCTCCATTTTTATTTAGTTTTTTACGCGCTGCAAGATTGCCTATCATAATACTGCCATCTTTCCGCTTATACTCGCTAATTGAAAATATCCATTCGTCTTTTTCCAGCATATTTTTTACAATTTCATCTCTTTTATTAGGATGAATATAAAGCTGATTTTTAATATTGGTTACAACAGTAACTATTTCTTCTGGCGATGAATAACCTAACATTTCAGCAAGCGCCAGATTTACGTCAAGAAATCCTCCTTCTGGAAGCGAATGAAAAATTCCGATAGCCGCATTTTCATAGAGGCTTCTGTATTTTTCTTCATTTTGTATTAATGAATCTTTAAGTTTTTTCTTCTCAGTTATATCGGTAATAATAATTTGAAATGTTTTTTCTATTCCTGTTTTAACTGTAGCAGAAAGGACTTCTACGTCGATAATAGAGCCGTCTATCTTTACAAATTTTTCTTCAGTCATTTCTCCCGTTTGACCGCTTTCAATCTTTTTAATTTTACTTAAAACAGAATCCTGCGACGAAGCATAGACAAAGTCCATTATGTTCCGCCCAATCATTTCTTTTTTATTATTAGCTCCTACAAGTTTAGCTGCGGCGGAGTTTACATATACAATTTCCTTTTTTGAAAAAATGCATATTGCATTCGGCGAAAGTTCTATCAATTCTCTATATAGTTTTTCAGAATTTCGTAATTTCTTTTCCATTTCCTCTCTTTCAATAGCATAAGTAATAGCTCTTGTCAAGAGGTCGTTCTCAGTTCTTCCTTTTATAAGATAATCTTGTGCGCCTTCATGAATTGCTTTTTTTGCAATTTCATAATCATCGTTGCCTGTTAATATTATTATTGGTTTGTATATGTTTTCTTTTTTTATTTTAAGAAGAGTATTTATCCCTTTGCTGTCTGGCAGAGAAAGATCCAGTAAAATAATATTATAGTTGTTTATTTTTAGTTCTTCAAGCCCTTCTTTTAGAGTTTCCTTACTTGTTAATTGAAAAGCAATTTCCTGCGATTCTTTAAGAATTTCTTTCAGCAACACAACATCGCCTGGATTATCTTCAATCAATAGTATATTTATTTCTTTCGTCATAGTAGATGTTTTTTTCAATATTAACGATATTTATTTATTTCATGCAAAATAGACTTAACTATATAAAATAACACAAATTTTTAATCTGGAAGTTTAACGATAGTAAACCAGAATTGTTCAATGCTTTGTACTATCTGCGTAAACTGATCAAAATCAAGCGGCTTTGTAATAAAGCAATTTGCATGTAGATTATAAGATTTTACAATATCTTCTTCAGCCTTTGAAGAAGTTAGAATTACAACTGGAATGCGTTTAAGATCTTCGTCAGTTTTTATTTCTTCAAGCACTTCGCGTCCGTCTTTTAATGGTAGATTCAAATCAAGAATAATAATATCAGGTCGAGGAGAATTCTTATACTCTCCCTTTTTATGAAGAAATTTTAACGCTTCGACTCCATTTTCTGCAGTATAAAGATTTGCAAGAATTTTTGTTTCGGCTAAAGCTTCTTTAGTCAGCTGAACGTCGCCAGGATTATCTTCAACCAAAAGGATGTCAACCGGCGATGCGTTTAAATCGTTAATTTTCACTATTCTGTCCTTTTTTATTAAGAGTAAAGTAAAATGTAACCCCTTTTGTTTTATTATTTTCGATCCAAATTTTTCCGCCATGCCTTTCAACAATTTTCTTACATATCGAAAGACCAATGCCAGTTCCAGGATACTTACTGATAGAATGCAATCTTTCAAATATTTCAAATATTTTTTCTCTATACTCCATATCTATTCCAATCCCATTATCCGAAACCGAAAACTTCCATTCATTATCAGTTTCTTCCGCTTTAATGTCAATTTGTGGAATCTCATCGCTTTTATATTTTATTGCATTATCAATCAAATTCTGAATTAATCTCGTTAATTGAGTTTCATCAGCCAAAACCTTAGGCAAATCGGAGTAATTAACCACAACCTGGCCATCTTCTATTTTTCTTTTTAAATTTAGAATAGCCTGATTTACTGCCGTTGACGATTCAGTAAGTTCAAGAGGCTTTCCCTTTCTTGTTACGCGCGAATATTCCAACAAATCATTAATTAGTATCTGCATGCGGCTTGCGCCGTTAACGGCAAAATTTATATAACTATCGGCTTCTTCGCTCAATTGTCCTTTATATTTTTTTGATAGAAGCTGAGTAAAGCTTGAAACCATTCGTAAAGGCTCCTGTAAATCGTGCGAAGCTACATATGCAAATTGTTCCAATTCTTTGTTCGATTGTTCCAATTTCAGATTTGTAGCCTTCATTTCTTCTTCATATTTTTTCCTATCGGAAATGTTTGTAAATATTGTTGCAAATAAATCCGATCCGGGAGAAGTGACAGATATTTTAAAATATCTATCTAACGGCTCATAATATGTTTCAAATTCCTGCGGCTTGCCATTTTTAGCTACTTCTGCATATAATTCAAGGTATGGGGGCGGATTCATATTATATAATTTAGTCGCCAAAACTCCTTTTACATTTTCATCTAATATTCCGGTCTGATCTTTATATGAATGATTTATATCAATAATTTTGTAATCAATTGGAACGCCTTTTTCATTTTTTATTATTTCATGAAGAGCTACGCCTTCGCTCATTGAATCAAAAAGCATTTTAAATTTCAGTTCGCTTTCTTGCAGGTGTTTTTCCGTTTCTTTTTTTTGCAATTCAGCTTTTAATAATTTTGAATATTGCAGCTCATTGTGGTTTTTCCATGAGAGTAGTATAATCCAGCCTGAAGACAAGATTATAATTAATACAAATAAAATAACGACATACGCTTTTCTGTAAATAGAGGAATATATTTCGGCTCTGTCCATTTTTGTAATAATAATCCAATCGCTATTCGGTATTTTTTTTATTGCGCCCAGAACATTTTCGCCTCGATAGTCCGTCCCTTCAATTGCTCCTTCAAAACCTTTCAAACCTTTTACGGCAAGTATGTTGGTATCTGCTGAATAGATATTAAGTTTTACGTCGGTGTTGCGTTTATATTTTAATTCATTTAGAAAGACTATATCATTCCCCTGTCTCTCTACAATGAAAACTTCTGAAGACCAGCTTTTAACCGGCCATATTTGCACCGCGGGAAAAAAATACTTATTAGGATTGATTCTTAATAATACGCAACCAATTATTTTATCATTTTCCAATAGAGGCGCGGCAAGATCAAAATGTAGTTCTTTCGTTTCAGCATAACGGTGAATGTCCGAAATCAAATATTTTTTTTGTTTTAACGCCTCTCTAATAAAGCTTTTGCTTTTCTCTGATAATGCTCTATCTTTCTTTTTTATTGAGAAAAGAACGTCTAATTTATCATCTGTTAAATAAGCTTCATAATAAGAAGAAGTATTTAGGCATTTTAGATATAGGTTTATTCTTTCATATGCTTTTTTATCAGCTTTGTTTTTGGAATATGATTTGACGTCGTTAATCAGAGGAGCGTTATTGCATATTAATTCTGCGTCAAAAATTCTTTCTCTACGCCATGCGGTAATTTGAGATATTTTAAGATCGGCAATATTTAGCAGCTGTTTTTTTGAATAGTCTTCCAGATCAATTCTTTGAGAAACAAAAATATAAATGCCTGTAGCCAATACGGCAATAGTTAAAAAACAAAATACAAGAGCAGGGATTAACGGAGTTTTTTTTCCCTTAATAATCTCTTCTTTATTCATAAACCCAACTCTTTTTTCTTTTGTTTGTTAATGCAAATATTAAGATTTTCTCGTATTATTATATACTTATAATTCTTCATTTAACAAAATATAAATTTTGTTTTTTTCTAATTATAAAATGCTATATTCGTATAAGGGCGTTTGTCATTATTAGAGAATTTTTAAAATATGGATCATAAAATCAAACTTCTATTAGTAGAAGACGAAGCGGTATCTGCAATTTACATGAAAATTCAGCTCAGAAAGCTAAATTACGACGTATTAAATCCAGCTACAACAGGCGAAGAGGCTATTAAAATTGCGAAATTTAATAAACCTGATATCGTTCTTATGGATATCCGTCTAGCTGGAAAAATGGATGGAATAGACGCTGCACAGGAAATATTATCTTTCTGCAATGCAAAAATTATTTTCATGACCGGTTATGAAAATGTAGAACTAAAAGACCGGGCTAAAAAATTAAACCCTGCAGGATATTTAATAAAACCTTTCGATATTCTTGACGTAAAAAAACTAATGGATCCAGTGTAATAAAATATTTAATTTTTTCTTAAAAAATAAAAAGAGAGAGACTGTAAAAAGTTATGTGTAA
>DBTY01000030.1 GCA_002307295.1 Ignavibacteriales bacterium UBA1304 | reverse complement strand
TCCTTTTCCCCTTGAACCATTACAGATTTTTATTGTTATTTTATTTTGAAAAGCGCCTTTCAAAGATTCAGAACTTTTAATAGTAACATAAGTCCAAATTTTTGATTTATTCTGATCCCATTTGCATGTTAAATCTGTTACCTTGCCGACGACTATGATATCTGATTTTTTTACATATTTATCTAGATCAAAATCTTGGCCAAAATGCAAAGGGGAAATGAACCATAGTAAAAGTAAAACTAATACCAAGTTGTTTATTTTAACGACCTTCATAAAAACCTCCGTTAATATTTGTTTTTGATTTATGTTTAATAAAGTTTTAACAGCTTATCTGATTAAAACTGATTTGATAGTCTTTTTGTCATTACTTGAAACAATGGTAATAAAATAAACTCCTGATGCGGCTTTGTGTTTATCGCTTTGCACGCCATTCCATATATAATTGTTACCCCCCCTTTGAATATGATTTATGTCATACTCAAATATTTTATTGCCGAGTATATTGTAAATCATAATTTCAACAGGATTTTCGTTGTCCTGATACCAGGAAATTGTTGTCGAATTATTAAACGGATTCGGATAATTTTGATATAAGACGAATGATGAATTATTATTCAAAGTGTCGACTTTAAATATACTCCAATTCATAGAAAACGACATACCGCTCCCCACTCCCGAGATATACTTCGCATTATTATATGACCATATGAGCAGACAATACTCCTTCCCATTTTCAAGACTAACGGGCGTTTTTACAGATATTTTTTCGGCAAATGGTTTGGTTATTTTATATTCCCACAGGGCATTGCTGTATATATTTCCAATATCAGGAACTTTATCTAACAGTAAAACGCCGCCGCCGTCTGAGTTTTTATCTATTGAGAAAGTAAATTCCAGCTGTTTTATATTAATTATTGAGTTGTATAGAGGATAAGTAATTTTGGGTATATCTGGAACTATTTGAATAGGATAGCCATATGCTCCAATACTCAGCGCTAATGAATCGTATATACCGGAGATTGTAATATTATATTCTTTAGTATTAAATTCCTTTAGTCCGCCGGTAATGTAATTCCCATAAAGACTATCTCTGTCATTAAGATCGTTATGTAGTCCATCGTCCTTAAGCTCAGTGGTAGCATATCTGCCATCTAAAATATCTAATAGCGCGCCTACAATTTTAATTTTATCAAGATTAGTTCCAGAAGAGATACTCGGATCTTTTTTCAGATTATAATAAAAATAATAGATATATTCATCAGATAACGCCCATTTATCCATCATCTTGTCGGAAATATGCACAACTTTTTGACCGAATCTATAAGTATATTCAAATAGATCTTCTGAAATTATCTCTTGCGCTTTTGTTATATTATTACAAATAAACAGAGTAAGCAAAAATAAAAAAGAGTATCGTAATTTAACATTTAATACCATAATGCATTCCACATAGTATGTCGTTTTATACTGCGATAAACCTTGGTCTTAGTCATTGTTTTTTTATAAAATAATTGAGGCGTCTCCCCGTTTGCGAAGATGAAGGCGTTTCTATTATAGAAGAGGACAAAAAGTACAATTTCACTAACATACATACTCCCATGACTTTAATTTTTAGCTTCCAATAAAAGGAACTATATCCCACAAATTAAAGCGCAGTAAACTCTCCCTGCGTTAAACACATAAAACGATACTTAATATATCATTTTACGATTATGAATGTAAATAGAAAGGATAGTAAATGCAAATTATTTATTTTAACACAAAAAAAACATCGAAAGTATTCTTGAGAATACCCTCGATGTTGAAATAAAAGTCTAATAACGCCAGACAACCTTGAAGGTTCAAGAACCTTCAAGGTTAAATTGTTTTACCATAAATGTTTTCGCAAAGCTAACAGACTAAAAGTCTGTTCTACGAAAGCAAGAATTTCATAGATAAAATATCAGCTTTAATCATACTCAGGTTAAAGCCTACGCGGCCAGTTAATTTTTAATATTTCTTTTTTGCAGCGCTTCGTAATATTTGCGGATGAGCTCTTCGTAGTCCTTCAGATAGCCTTCCTGCGAAGCTTTGTTTAGTTCGTCTTTAATTCTATTCTTTCCGCGTTCGGTGGATAGATTCAAATCGGCTGGAGAGCCTTTTGTAATCTGCGTCCCGGCCTTGGATTCTCTTTCCTTTTCGTAATCGCGTTCATTAACCGAACGCTGCGCGTCAAGCAGTTTTGATAATATCCGTTCCTGCTTTTGGATTAGTTCGCTCCCAATTTTTTCGCTGTGCATATCAGCCACAACTTCCTGCATCTGCTTCATAATATTATCTAAGTTAGCCGGCAGCGATTTTGATTTGCCGCTTCGCTGGGCTTCCTTATTCAGCTCGTCTAACGACTTTTGTATAGTCTGCTGCTCCTGCGCCAAACGCTGCATCTGCGACTGCTGTTGAGGGGTCATCTGCCCCTGTCCGCTCATCCCTTGTTGAAGAGCCTGCGTCATATTATTAAGGCTCATCTGCATCTGAGACATTTTGCCAAGCTGCTGCATCATAGACATCATTCCCCCCTGACCGCCTCCCTGCATCATTGATTCCATTCCCCCCTTCATCATTGAAGCGGATTCGTTCAAAGCCTTCATTGCCGCGCCCTGGTCAATAGCCGCCGCGGGGCCGTTCTTGTTCTGCAAAGCGTCCATAGCGTTATCCATCTGCCGTTCTGCGTCGCCAAGCGACTTGCCCATTTCAGGAGAAATTGCAAAAGTTTTTTGCGCTGTTTCTGACATTTGTTTTATTACGCGCTGCAGTTCGCTTTTCAGATCGCTCTGCTTCTGCGCATTTTGATTCATCTTTGCCATGCTCTGGTCGCCGCTTTGCGATTGCTTTTTCAACTCTTCCTGTTTTTTAGAAAGACTTATAAGGTTGTTAAGCATTTTCATCATTTCAGAAAAAGTCTGCTGCTGGTTTTGCTGCTGCATTGACTTCTGCATATTCTGCATTTTCTGTTTCATCTGCTTCATGTTTTTAGAAACCTGCGACTGATTCTGTTCAGCTTTCTGCTTATTATTCTGGCTTATATCCTGCGAAGCTTCGTCGGACGATTCCTCATTTCTCTGTTTGTCTAATTCGTCAAGATTTTTATTCATTTCGCTGTTAGGCATATCCTTAAGGTCTTTCATCTTATCGGCAAGCTCTTTCATTTCTTCCTTAAGCTGATCGAGCTCTTTAGAAACGGATTCCTGTTTTTTGGTCAGCTCATTTTTAGTTTGCTGATTCTTCAGGTCGCCGTTCTTTGTCTCGTGCTGAATCTCATCCTGCTTTTTAGCAATTTCATCCATTCGTTTAATCGCTTCGTCAACCTTCTGTTCGGTCTGGATTCTTTTCAGCAGATTAATAGTTCGTTCTAAGCTTTTCTGAAACTGTTCTTCGTCAATTTTCATATTCTGCATTGAGTTTTCAGTAGACTGCCTGTCCATCTTTTGGAGCGCATTCTGCATCTGCTCCATGGCTTTTTTCATTTCGTCGCTTGACAACTCCTTGAACATCTTTTGCAGCTCCATATATTTCTGGAGCGTTTCTTTAGAAAGCAGATTGTTTTTCTGAAGATCGTTCTTCATATTATCCATCTGCTTGCTTATATTATCTACTTTATCCTGTAGTTTTTCAAATTTATCAAGAGCCTTTTCAATTTTTTCTTTTTCCTGCCAGGTCAGTTCTTTCTTTTCCTGCTTAAGATCCTGACTAATTTTATCCATCGATTTTTTAAGTTCGTCAGCCTCTTTCAGGGTTTGCTGCAAATCTTTCTCGGCCCTGTTCTGGACGTTATCGGCATGTTTCAGCAATTCCTCAAGCGATGGTATCCTTGCGTTGAATAAGCCCGATTTAGCCGCCTTTGGCCCGCTGACGTTATCGTTATCATACACTTCAAGATAATATGTTATCACGTCTTCGGTGGCAAGTTTTAACGGAGAAAGATTCCATATATAACTAACGTCGTTTTCTTTTTTCGACCTGTCAATTAGGATTTCCATCGTCGTAAAATCTTTATGCGGCGCTTCATATTTTGAAGACGATAATCTGTAGTGTACCACGAGTTTAGAGAACCCGTAATCATCCGATATTTTTACATAAAGAGGGAGTCTGTTATCTTCTCCTAAAGTAACGTCTTTATTCGGACTAATAATTTCTATCGAAGGATAAGCGTCGTACGAAGCCTTAATAGAATAAGAAACCGGAGACTGATTAGTATTGCCGTTTTCATCCGTAAGCATAAACTGATAATTTTTATCGCCCGTAACTCTGAACCGCCCGACAGCGTCGCGTCCGTTAACCTGTAAATTTACAGACGTAGTATCGCTAAAAAGTATTTTCGCATTTTTTAAATTTTTAGTCGCAGATAGTTTCACTTCCACAACTGAACCAAATAGAGCAGCCACATTCCCGTTATCTTTCTGCTGAATCTGCGGCTGTTTTGAGTATGCAGGCTGAGTGACGGTTACGTCAAGCGTTCTTACATTAGGCCTGTCAATAGCTTCAATTCTGTACTCGTCGCTATTTAGTTTATCTGCCGAAAAGAAATACTGAAACGAACTTCTTACAGCCTTATCTTCAAAAGCATAGAATCCGGCAGAATCAATTGTCAGCTTTAGATATTCATATTTCGTTTGCTCGTCGCTCTTTACAGCAATTAAAACTTCTTTCGGCTTTTCCCCTTTTATTTTAGCTTTTATTAAAACGTCGCCCCCCTTAGTAACCTGCGAATTTCCGGGAATAACTTCAAACGTAAATCTTGCAGGAGGAATAAATTCGGTTTTATAATTCATAATTCTGTATGAAGCTGCGCGCAATCCGGGGACAAACGAAAATAATGCGGCGCAAAACAGAACTGAATACAACAAATAAAGAGACGTTTTTTTAAAGAGTTTATAATTTATAATCGAATTAAAATCTATTGTTTTTGTTTTTTCGTAAGTCTGTTTGAAGGCCGCTTCTATAAGTCCCGATGAATAGACAAGGTTGGTTTTATCCAACGCTACAAGCTGCATTGAGTTTAGCAGCTCGTCTTTAATTGCCGGGTAAAAACCGCCGACTTTTTCAGCCGCAGAATAATGCTGCGCCCGGCTGCCTGGCAGCCGCAAAGCCTGAATAAAAGGGGAAACGGCTCTATAGACAAAAATGAATACCGGCAGAATGATTTCAACGGCAAAAAATACCGTTCTGATTTTTGAAGAAAAATGCCCGGCAAATTCTATCAGCGAAAAAAAGAATACTAAAATAACAGCGGCTAAAATAGTTTCTTCCAGCCCTTTGACTGCAAGGAGCAGGTATTCTTTACTGATAAGTTTTTTCAGCTTATTAATAATTTCCTGATAATATAATAAATTATTTTCTGACATTATTTCCTGTTAATATTTTTAATGCGACAAAGCCCATACTACAAGGTTCGTCCCGAACTTAAGAGCCTCTTCCCTTTTAGCGGGAGAATCGTTATGCACGTCTGGGTCGTCCCAGCCGTCGCTTGGATTTGATTCATAAGTATAATAAACGGCAAGTCTGTTTTCAATAAATATTCCAAAGCCCTGGGGAGCTTTACCGTCGTGTTCATGCGTTTTAGGCGGGCCGGATGGGAAGTCATAAAATACATGATACAACCCATAACTAAAAGGGAGTTCCTGCAAACTTTTATCGGGAAAAACTTTTTTAATTTCGCGCCGGAAAGCTTTATCTAAGCCGTAATCGTCGTCAACATAAAGAAAGCCGCCGTTTTCTAAATACTTTTTTAATCTTTCCGCTTCGGCGTCAGTGAACACAATATTGCCATGCCCCGTCATAAACAAAAACGGATAAGAAAATATCTCGTCAGTTGCCAGATCGACAAACTTATACTCGGCCTTAACCTGAATATTAGTATGTGCTTTAACATAATTCAGCAGGTTGACCTCTTCGGTTTGACCGTTATACCAGTCGCTTCCGCCGCTATATTTTAAGCGGGCAATCTGGAAAGCGCCGTTTGTTTGCGTAAAAGCAGTTTGTATAGCAAAGAAAGATATAATAGCTAATAAGATTATTTTCATTAGAAAGTTTATAAAGTATAAAAAACAGTTTCCTTTAAGCAATATATCTATGTAAAGTCTGAATTTCAATTTACTTAATGCGGGTGAATAAATTTTATTCTTGAAATAATAAAAAAAATACATTAGGTTTAGCGTTGGTACTTAACTTGAAACAATAGGAGTAATAATCATGTCGAAAGAAAAAGAGATCAAAAAAGAGAACAAAAAAGCCCCCAAAAAGACTTTGAAAGAAAAACGCGCTGCAAAACAGGAAAAGAAAAAAGGCGCAGGCAGCGATAAATAGCGATGTTCTAAAATAAGTCACATAACAGAATAATACTCCGGCTTTGTTAACCACAGAGGCAGTTTAATTTCAACGCGGTCGCTGAACAGAATAAAGTTAATATGAGAGTATGCACAATTTTACTACAACTTTCTCTTATACTATTGCCCGCTTAGATTCAACTTCCTCTGTTCGTTTATATTTTACGCTCTTTTATGGAATGCGAAAGCGCAATATTCTAATACATTTTCACTTTCTTTTCAACTGCGCGGAGGAGAGAGCCGTCTTTTACGATTGCAATTACTTTTTGCAGATCGTTATACAATAATCTGTCTTTTTCGGCAAAAGGAATTGCTTCCCGTATTTTTATGTACGCTTCATTCGTCCCGGTTCCGCATTTTAAGGGCTTTAAGAATTCCAGAGCCTGAGCCGCAGTCATTAGTTCTATTGATAAAACCGCTTCCAGATTTTTCATTATTCTGAAACACTTTTGCGCGGCTATTGAGCCCATTGAATTATGGTCTTCCTGATTAGCGGAAGTAGGTATAGAATCGACGCTTGCTGGATGTGAAAGAACTTTATTTTCTGAAACAAGGCTTGCAGCGGTATACTGCGCAATCATCATTCCTGAGTTAAGTCCTCCTTTTTTGGCAAGAAAGCGGGGCAAGCCGCTTAACGCTCCGTTTACTAACCGTTCCGTTCTGCGTTCAGAAACGTTAGCCAGTTCCGAAAGAGCTATCCCCATAAAATCCATTGCAAGAGCTACAGGCTGCCCGTGAAAATTGCCCCCTTCGATATGCTCTTTAGTATCCGGGAAAATCAGGGGATTGTCATTGGCGGAATTAATTTCAATACCCACTCTTGAACAAACATACTCAATAGCGTCTCGCGACGCGCCGTGAATTTGCGGCATACACCTGATCGAATAAGCGTCCTGCACGCGCGGATCGCCTGAAATGTGAGACTTGCGTATTCCGCTGTTTTTAATCAGAGCTAAAACATTTTTAGCCGTATTCATCTGCCCGTTATATGGCCGCAGTTCATGTATGCGCAAGTCAAAAGCTTTATCAGTCGAACGAAGAGCTTCATGAGTTAAAGCTCCCGCTATATCGGCAAGCTTATTCAGCTCCTGCGCTTTAATAGAAATTAATGCGGCAAACGAAGTCATCATCTGAGTGCCGTTAATAAGCGCAAGCCCTTCTTTAGCGGCAAGCTTAACAGGCTTTAACCCAAATTTCCGTAATGCAGTTTTAGACTGAATAATATTTTGTCCGATTATTTTTTCATTTTCAAAATCGTCTGTAATCACTACGCGGCCGCGGCCGATCATCGCAGTGACAAGATGGGCAAGCTGCACAAGATCGCCGCTGGAACCAACCGACCCCTGCGATGGAATAACAGGAATGATGTTGTTATTCATCATATCAAGCAGCAATTGCATGGTCGAGTATCGTATGCCGGAATATCCTTTTGCCAAAGCATTTAAACGCAGCAGCATCATTATTTTTACAATAGCAGGCGGCAGAAATTCTCCGCACCCAACGGCATGACTTAATATCAGATTTTCCTGAAGGTGGGCTATATCGTCTTTTGATATTCGCACATTGCTAAACTCGCCAAACCCGGTAGTAATGCCATAAATCGCTTCGTCCTTTTCGACCCATTCGTCTACAAGTTTCCGCGAAGCGTTTATTTTTTTTACGGCTCCGGTTTTAATTTTAACCTTAGGTTTTTCTTTTACAAAATAGTCTATTTTTTCTAAGGTTAACGAGCTGCCGTCAATGAGTAAAATATTTTCAGCCATAAATTATTTTTTTAATTTTATCTGAATTTTCTTTATTAGCCTTATACCTTATTAGCACATACTCTTCTTCGTATACTGATGAAATAACCTGCGCTAACGCGTGTATTTTGGAAATATGTTTAGACTGCGGATATGTTAGTTTTATTTCTTCTTCAACAAACGTATTGCGCGAAAACTCCAGAAGTCTTTCCTTTAACGCTGAGATGTTTATTCCTTTCAGCGCCGAGACTGCGACGCAGTCTTTATATTTATTCATCACATAATCAATCAGATGCGCATTTTCAACGGCGTCTACTTTATTAAAAACCTTTATCTGTGGTTTGTCCTCACATTTAAGGTCTTTCAAAGTCTGTTCTACTACGTTGATCTGATCCTCATAAAACGGATGAGAAACGTCTATCACGTGCAAAATTAAATCTGCATCGACTACCTGACTAAGAGTGCTCTTAAACGACGCCACAAGGTTAGGAGGCAGCTTACGAATGAATCCTACCGTGTCGCTCATTAATATTTTGTGGTCTTTATCTACGTTCAGACTGCGCGTTGTTGAGTCTAATGTGGCAAATAATTTATCCTCGGCAAGAACTTCGGATTCTGTAAACAAATTAAATATCGTCGATTTACCGACGTTAGTGTAGCCTACTAACGAAACTTTAACATAGTCTTTTCTGCCATGACTTTGGGTAACCCGCTGAGCCTCAATTTTTTCAAGCTTTTCTTTCAGCAGTTTTATTCTCGTCCTTATAATACGCCTGTCGGTTTCAATCTGAGTTTCGCCAGGTCCTTTAGTGCCTATGCCGCCAAACTGTTTTGAAAGGTGAGTCCATGCCCGCGTTAAGCGGGACATCATGTACTGCAACTGCGCAAGCTCAACCTGCGTTTTAGCTTCTTTCGATTTTGCGCGGAACGCAAATATATCTAAGATTAAACCGCTTCTGTCTACAATTTTTTTCTCAATTAATTTCTCTAAATTCCTTACCTGTATTGGAGAAAGATCGTCGTCAAAAATCACTAAGTTAACTTCGTTCAGCTCTACTAACTGGGCTAATTCCTCAGCTTTGCCTTTGCCGATATAAAACGCCGAATCGATATTCGTTCTTTCCTGAATCATTTTCAGGACTGTTTCCGCCCCGGCGGTATTAGCTAATTCTTCAAGCTCGTCTATATGTTCTCTAACAACTTCTCTATCTATATCGTGAGTTTTAACGCCCACTAAAATAGCTCGTTCAGGTTTATTATTCTGTATTTCTATCATACTTATTTTTTTATTTTCTCCAATATATCGCCAAGGGCGTCTTTATGAACCATAAAGTCCATTATTTTAAGTTTTACATAATCTTCGCTAAAGAAGTAATAACCTTTCGGTTCAACATTTTTACTGCCAGAACCGGAGTCTTTAATTAAGTACCAGTCTTTTCCGTTTCTTTCAGCAAAACCGACCAAATGAATACCGTGATCATCGCCTGTTGTTTTGTTACTAAATCTGAATTCTCTTGCATACTCGTCAATATATTGCGAAGGAATATCAAACGTAGGAACCATCGCAATTTTTGCGTGCGAATCTATTCCCGGTTCTGAAACGTCTCCGCCAATACATAGCGTGTAACCTTTTCTGATTGCATTTTTAAGAACTTTCATAAATTCATCAAGAGGTATATTGCAATAAGTCTTGGTATGCTGCCAGTTATCTTCTACAGTATATTCAACATGTTCGTAATAAGGCTGCTCAAGTATTGATAAAACGTCTACATAATCGTCTAAGTTAAGTCTTACGACTTTTTCTAAATATTCTTTTGGGGTATATTCTTTTCCGTTTATGGCAAACTTAGCGGGAGGCTCGCCAATATAGCGTTTCATAATTGATTTAATTGTGCTTATAACAGCGTCTTCATTCCATGCATTTTGCGCGGCTACGCTTTTAAGGTATTCGTTCATCTCATTAAACATTATGCTATGATCGTGAAATTTTTGCCCAGGCAGCAAGCCGGAATAAGCAGATAGAGGAACAACTCCGTATTTCTTCCATATTCTTGGAACAGCGTCCGCTTCAGAGCCCTCTGCAAAATTTGATTTGCCTCTTTGTTTAACAAAGTATGCGGCTTTTTCTACATATTCCCAATAAGCGGTATACACTTCAGAAAGTTTTATTTTTTCTTTATTTATTCTGTAAACTTCCGATTCAAAAAAGGAAGTAGTTGAAAACGCCCAGCATGTTCCAGCCAAACCTTGCGAGACCTGTTCATTGTGCCAGCTATAATCATAATCGTTGATTGATTTAGGAGCGTCAATATTAGAGAAATCGACTTTAAAAGTTTTCTTAGCCGCCGAAGTCTGTTTATTAAACTCAGCGGTTCCCTTTAGTATTTCTTCATAAAATTCGTTTTTAGATTCAATAAAGACTCCCTTATCGCGGGTTTCTGTTTGAGCATAATTTACGCCAGTAAAAGATATTGCAAACGCAGCTGCAAATGCATAATATAAATATTTCATACTATTTTCCTTCGAATAATTATTTACATTTTTTCCGGTTCATCAGCGGTAAGAGTAACTGAGCGTTGGAGAAAGCCGTCATATATTTTTCTTCTTTCCGAAGAAATTTTTAATTCGGCGCGGGTATTTAACCGCCAGAAATGAAACAATTCCGGATATCAATTTGTTATCTGTTTTAGAATACTAAAGATATAGTGAAGTTTCAGAATTATCAAGAAATATTTTTCCCATTTGATATAATGCGAATTTTATCATATTTTCAGAAATTAAACAAGGAATAAGAATTGGAAAAATCTCTTTCGGAAGTCAACTCCAGCGTAAACATTCCGAAGAACTCAACTTTTTGGAAAAGGCTGCTTGCTTTTAGCGGACCTGCGTTCATGGTTTCGGTAGGATATATGGATCCCGGAAACTGGGCGACGGATTTAGCAGGAGGCGCGCAGTTTGGATATTCGCTGCTTTATATTGTGCTTATTGCAAATATCATGGCTATCATTTTTCAATCGCTTGCCGCAAGGCTTGGTATTGTAACGGGCAGAGACCTTGCCCAGGCTTGCCAGGAGCATTACCCTAAACCAATGAACTACGCATTGTGGATTTTATGCGAAGTTGCAATTGCTGCGTGCGATCTTGCAGAAGCGCTCGGTTCGGCTATTGGATTAAAATTGCTTTTCCATATCCCGCTTTTCTGGGGTATTATTATAACAGCTCTTGACGTTTTACTTCTTATGGCGTTAATAGCTTATGGCATCCGCAAAATGGAAGCCATTATACTTGTGCTCATAGGCACAATTGGCGTTTGTTTTGCCATCGAAATGTTTTTGATTAAACCAAGCCTTGCAGGAATAGCTTCCGGTTTTGTTCCTGGATTTTTATCTGGCAACGCGCTTTTTATTGCGCTTGGCATTATTGGCGCTACTGTTATGCCTCATAATCTTTATCTGCACTCTGCGCTCGTTCAATCGCGAGCGGTAGAAAAAACTCCTAAGGGAATCAGGCAGGCGAATAAGTTTAATCTTATTGATTCAGTAGTAGCTCTTAATATTGCTTTTTTTGTAAATGCGGCAATTCTAATTTTAGCGGCTGGAGCTTTTTTTAAAAACCAGCTGCATCAGGTCGCTTCGCTCATAGACGCTCATGCGCTGCTTGCGCCCATACTTGGCACGTCTATCGCTCCTATTGCCTTTGGCATAGCTCTCCTGGCCTCAGGGCAGTCTTCTACTATTACAGGCACCTTTGCAGGTCAGATTGTAATGGAGGGCTTTGTAGGCATTAAAATGCGCCCCTGGTTGAGAAGATTTATCACTAGAACGCTGGCTATAATCCCGGCTGTAATAATAATTTCCATCCAGGGAGATCATGGAGTTGATTCGCTTTTAGTGGTTTCGCAGGTTATCTTATCGCTTCAGCTACCGTTTGCGCTTATACCGCTTCTACACTTTACAAGCAGTAAAAAGAAAATGGGAGAATTTGCTTCCGGTAAAATTTTAATCTTTTTCGCATGGTTCGCTTCGCTTATTATTATTTCTCTAAACTGTAAATTTATCAGCGAAATGATTATTGGAGCATTTCTGCCCGGCGCAACTAACGCCTTTGGAATAAAATACATTCTATTCCCTATCGCTCTTATTCTTTCTCCTCTTCTTTTATGGATGATAGTAGAGCCGGCTTTTAGAAAAGATACAAAAGTAAGAACGTCCATCGAAAGAACTTTTGCTTTTGTTAAACAGGAGGTTAAATTCGGAAATTATAAAAAAATTGGGATTGCGCTTGAAGGAGTTTTTGAGCGGGACGATCAGATTATTCAGGGAGTTTTGCCTATTATCAGTCTGCTTAAAGCTAACGTAATATTAATTCACTGCGTTGAAAGCGCCGCCGGAAGATATATGGGCTCGTTAGTAGACGATTTGGATTCAAAGGAAAAACGCGAATACTTAAATCAGTTTATTAACATGTTAGGCAAAGACGGCATACTCGCTTCTATGTATATAAGCGGAGGCGAACCGGAAAATGAAATTGCTCACATTGCCGAGCAGGAAAATGTCGATCTGATAGTTGCAGGCAGTCACGGTCATAAGCTGCTTAGCGATATGATTTATGGCTCCACATTAACCGAAGTAAGACATAAAGTAAGAATTCCAGTGTTAACCATTCCAATAAAAGCTTAGGTCTCTATTTAATCAGACCTGTCAGGAGCCGCGCTACTAGCGCAGCACTGGCAGGTTTATGAAAATCGGGAAATACTAATTTAGGTTTTTTATTCACGACCTTTCAAAGGCGCAAGCGCTATTAGCGCCGCCTTGAAGGTCTTTAGAAATCGCTTCTTAATTTTCTATTTTCTTAATTTCTTTTTCGTTAGAAATAATATTTTTTGCATTAAGAAAATCGGAGTTTTGAGGTAGAACAAGCTCAAATTTATTAACTGCTTCAGTCTGAATTTTCACATCGTCAATACGGCAATCTAATAAATGCCCCCCACGCTTTCTATCCGCGCTGATAAAATGCAAATGATAACCGCTTACTCCCACGCCTTCCATATATTTAGGAAGCTTAAATCCAACGATAGTCCCTTTTATATTTTCATACTCAAACACAGCCTGATGTTTAGCCGCGTCAATTAAACGGGGATATGGCTTTGACTGCGGAGGAACGCTTCTTACTTTTACGCTCTTGAAAACTCCGTCAATTCTAATTGCATAAATAAGGTTTATTGACGAAAACGACGCGTCTAATATCTTTTGAAAACTGCTCAAGGTAAGCGTGTCTTTATAACTATACGCAGTATCGGCGTAAAAAAATAAAACGTCGGCAAAAGGAATTTTATTTTTCAGATCAAGCGCAAATGGAACGCCGTCTGTTCTTACCTGATACACAGTATCATTTAGTACTACCATCTCGCCGTCGAGTTTATCAAAAGTCCCAACGCCAAAATCACCGTGTTTTTTTAACTCTACAAGAGTGAGCTCGCCGTCATAAATACCTTCTTGAAGAGCAGTAATTGTTGAAAACTGAAATAATTGTTTTTCTGTTTTTTGTCCAAATAACAATCCAGCCTGTAAACAAAAGACAGAGCACAAAAGAGAGAAAAATATTTTTTGTTTCATCAATGATTTCCCAAAATTAACGGCAGCCCGTCTTTGCCGGAACCGATAATTACAGTTTTTGAATTTGGGGAATTGGCTAGTTTTTCAGTAGCTTCAATTCCTTTCCACTTTAATACGCGGTCTGTTAAACCTTTAGCTACAATTTCCTGAAAGTCTGATATGCCGTTAGCTTCAATTCTTTTTCTATCGGCCTCCTGCTGTTCTTTAAGCAGAATAAATTGCATACGCTGACTTTCCTGTTCGGCTTTTAATTTATCTTCAATAGCATTTGTAAGCCCTTTGGGCAGAATAATCTGACGCAAAGGAGCTGACTCAATTGTAATTCCTCTTTTAGAAACCAAACGCGTAAGTTCCTGTTCAATATCTTTGGCTACCTGCTCGCGTCCCGAAGTATAAAGAGCTTTAGCTTCATACTGGGCTGTTATACCGCGAACAACTGCTCTGAACTGCGGCAGAACGATTATTTCGCCATAATTTTCGCCAACTGTCCTGTATATATCAAACGCGTATTCCGGGTTAAGATGATAAAGCAAACTAATTTCCAACTGAACAGTCAATCCTTCTTTGGAAGGCACCGTCATTTGTTCTTTTACTTCCTGAGTTTTTACGCTAAACTTTATAACGTTAGCCATAGGATTAACAAAATTAATTCCAGCTTTCAATGTGTTTTCGCTAACGTTTCCAAAAAAATCGACCACGCCAACTGAACCGGCAGGAATCATAGTCCAAAATTGCGATAATGCTATAAAAACGGCTATCACAAATCCACTAAGCGCGAACGTTGATTCAAGCTTATTGTACCTTTTTTTTGCATTCCAAAAAACGCTAAAGGCTACTATTGCCGCTAATATAGCTATTAAGAATAACACTTAAGCCTCCGAAAAATTTAAAATGTCAACAGATAATATAGTATTACCCGAAAAGAATTAAAACAAGTATTAAAGCTTTTTAAGAGAAAATATGACGAACGGCAAATCTGCTTATTCACTAAAACCGCAAAAGCTTGTAATTAGCTTAGCGTTTGCTTAATAAGTTTTGGTTTGGCCGTTTTTTTATCTGAATATTTAAGCGCTGCCTGTATTTTGCTTTTTGCCAAATCAATTTTGTTCTTTTTGTCCGTAAATACTTCAGCAATTAAATCGTTCTTTTTTACGCTTTGCCCAATTTTAGCGTTAAAAATGATCCCTGCTTTTGGATCTATTTTATCGTCTTTAGTTAATCTGCCTGCGCCAAGTTCCAAAGCGGCCATGCCTATTTCATAATTGTCTATAGACTGTACGAACCCGGTTTTATCGGCGTATATTTTTTCGCTAAATTTAGATCTAGGATACTTCTCCGGTTCATTGATAAACCGCAGATCGCCATTTTGAAGCTTTACAATCTCTTTAAATTTATTAAAGGCCATACCATTCTGCAATAATTCGTTTGAGACCACGATCCCATCTTCAATGGATTCTGCCTTGCCTCCAAGGTAGATCATAGCGCCAGCAAGCGTTAAAGACAGCTCAGATAGATTCTCAACGTAATCGCCCTGCAATACTTTAATGGATTCATAGACTTCAAACCAATTGCCGATATAATTGCCCAATGGCTGATTCATATCAGTTAAAAAGGCAATAACTTTTTTATCAAAAGATTTTGCCGTATCTATCAGCGATTTAGCCAATGCTACGGCGTCTTTTGTATCTTTCATAAAAGCGCCGCTTCCCGTTTTAACGTCAAGGACAAGGCTGTCAATTCCCTCGGCAAGCTTTTTACTCATAATACTTGCAGTAATTAAAGGAATTGATTCAACTGTAGCCGTAACGTCCCGTAAAGCATAAATAAGCTTATCTGCAGGCGCAATTTCTTTAGTTTGCCCAATCATTACGGCGCCGCTCTTTTTTAGAACATTTTTATATTCTGATAAATTAAGGTTTGTTCTAAATCCCGGGATCGCTTCAAGTTTATCAAGCGTGCCGCCCGTATGCCCAAGCCCTCGCCCTGAAATCATTGGAACGTTTACTCCCGCAGCTGCGGCGATGGGCGCAATTATCAGAGAGGTTTTATCTCCCACTCCTCCCGTAGAATGCTTATCTACTTTAAGTCCTTTTATAGCCGAAAGATTTATTACTTTGCCGCTATAAAGCATTGCTGAAGTTAAAGCGGAAGTTTCTTCTTTACTCATTCCGTTCAGGAACACAGTCATCAAGAAAGAAGAGAACTGATAATCAGGGATTTTATTTTTAGTGAATGAATCCACAAGATATTTAATTTCTTCATTCGTCAGACTTTGTTTATTCCGTTTTTTACGGATTAATTCTATTGCGTTCATCAGGAGTCCTTATTCAAATTGTTTTTTAAATTCCGAAAATTGATTTTTAATTTCGGCAATTTCATTGCTTAGTTCCTCTACTAATTTTTCGAGCTTTAATATTCTTTCTTTGTCTGTTTCTGTTTGTACAGGCTCCTCTTCCCTTTTTACTTCTCCGCAAAATAAATGCGCATACCTTGGCGCTTCTTTTCCCTGCAACCTGGGAAGTTTGACTACAAGCGGTTCTGTTCGATTAATAAGACTTAAAATTACTTCATCAGTTTCAGCAAGATCTTTAAAATCATAAATCCTTCCCGTACGCCCCCTTATTTCACCGATAGTTTGCGGGCCGCGTAAAAATAGAATGCATATTACCGCAATTTCTGCTTTAGTAAAATTATAAGCCTGTGTAAATATTTCCTTAAACTTAGGAACTCGCATATCGCCGCCGGTTACTCTGCATACAAACTTTTTATCTCGAAGCTCTTCAAGATTATTATCTATTACAGCTTCATCGTAAGACACTACAGGCTCCCTGTTAGATTTTTGATTACAAGCGTTCATAAGACCATTTACCGTCATCGGATAATAGTCTGGCGTTGTAAATTCTTTTTCTATAAGCGACCCAATAATTCTCGCTTCAATTTCAGTAAGTATTTCGTTTGCCATATTGCCATTATATTTTGTAATGGAATTTACATTTTATTAATATTCATTTCAACACGGCAAAAAAATAAATTTCAAATTTTGCCAAATACGAATATCTAATAATTACTTTATGAGTTTTAATAAGGTATGAAATTGATTTATCTGGTTGCTGTAAAACAATAGTTAAAATTAAATGGCGAGGACGCATAGTATTTCGAATCAACTCGATTGTTATCATAATCCTCGCCGTCATAAATAAAACATATGGCTGTAAAGCTTATGTTTTTATTATATAGTTTACAATGCTTAAACTTATGTTTAACCAGTATAAACATTAAACCGCGTGATATTATTCATCTGAATAATATGCAAGAAATATATTTACTATCTTAAAGAGAATTGATATAATATCCGGAATGGAGAATTATTATTTTGCCCTGCATGGAATGATTTTATGTTTTAAATTATCATTTGGAAATATTAAAAGCAAGCATAATTAAATTTTACACATCCGTCCAAAACGAAGAAAA
>DBTY01000012.1 GCA_002307295.1 Ignavibacteriales bacterium UBA1304 | reverse complement strand
TCTGTTTTATTTTGGACAGCTGTGCCACTGCTCGCAAAATACCCATAAACAGGTATATCTTATCAAATATTTTTTAGAAATATTTCTTTTGGAAAAATATATAAAAAGGGCTTAAGCATTTTTATAGCATATCGGAAGCCAATTAGAAAATCTGATTAAATAATAATTAAATTTTTTTGATGGGAATATGAAGTTTTTAAAAAATAAATCCCCATGGCAACTGAAAAAACGCCAAATATTACCGGCAATGACTTTGTTGATAGTCGGGTTACTTCTAACTTTAGCGGCAACTCTTTTAGTAAAGACCGGCGTTGAACAAAAAGCAGAAACCGAGTTTAATTTTGCATGCAGCGAACTTAAAAATAAAATAGCCTCGCGTCTTCATGCGCACGCTCAATTACTGCGAAGCCAAAGCGTTTTGTTTGCAGTCAATGAAGAGCTAACGCGTAGCGATTGGCGGAACGCTTATTTAAACCAAATGATTGAGAAAAACCTTCCTGGAATTCAAGGAATAGGATACTCCGTAATAATTCATCAAAACCAATTAGCCCAGCACGAAAAAAAAATCAGAAGCGAAGGATTTCCCAAATATTCTGTAAAACCAAAAGGACCAAGGGAACACTATACGTCTATTATTTATCTTGAGCCATTTTCAGGGAGAAACTTACGCGCGTTCGGGTACGATATGTTTTCCGAACCAGTCAGAAGAGCGGCAATGGAAAAGGCCAGAGATTTAAATATAGCGTCGCTTTCTGGAAAAATCACTCTAGTACAAGAGAGCAATACAGATATTCAGGCTGGAACGCTCATGTACGTGCCAGTCTTTAAAAAAGGGATGCCAATTGGAACTATTGAAGAACGCAGACGCGCAATTTTAGGCTGGGTTTATAGTCCGTATAGGATGAACGATTTAATGGATGGAATCCTTGGCGGTTATCAATCTATAAATGGAAAAAATTTTCGTTTAGAAATATATGACAATACGTCATATAATAAGGATGCGCTACTTTATGATAGCAGAAGATCAATTGGGAATGACTCGATGTCTTCTTCTTCAGCAATTACGTTAAAAACCTCTATCATATTCAACGATCATTACTGGTATTTGCAATATACTCAATACGATTTACCTGCGTCTGCTTCCGATTATAATAAAGCCTGGTATACTGCAACTGGGGGCGTAAGTATAAGCATATTGTTATTTGTACTTTATATGTCATTAATTACCACAAATATCAGAGCGCATAAACTGGCGGAAGAATTAACAAAAGAACTAAGCCAGAGCGAAGCAAAATATAGCGCTATTTTTAAAAACGAAATATATGCAATCAGCATCTTCGACCAGGAAACTTCAAAATTCCTTGATGTAAACGATAGGCATTGCTCAATGTACGGCTACAGCAAAGAAGAATTTCTCTCTGGAATGACTATTTATAATGTTTCGGCAGAAATCTCATTATCGACTTCATCAACAAAACAAGCCGCAAGCGAAGGCACTGTATTTATGCCGCTCCGGTACCATAAGAAAAAAGACGGGACTATATTTCCGGTAGAAATTGTTGGAGGCCCATATATATGGAAAAGCAAAAAAGTAATTTTTGCTTTAGCTAGAGATATTTCAGAACGCAAAAAAGCTGAAGAGGCTTTATTGGAAAGCGAAAAGAAATTCAACAAAACATTCCATTCAAGTCCGGTTGCAATGTCGCTTTCAACAATAAAAGAAGGGCTTATAATTGATATAAATTCTGAGTTTTTAAGATATTCTGAAAGAACGCGCGAAGAAGTAATTGAGCATACAGGATATGATTTGAAACTATGGGCGCATCCCGAACAAAGGAATGAGCTTTCCCAAATTTTAAGACAATATGGGTCAGTACGCAACGTCGTAATGGAACTGCAAACCAAATCAGGCCGGATAAAACAAGTTTTAGCTTCTGCCGAAGTAGTCATTATAGGGGAAGACGATTGTATAATTCTTTCTATGCAAGATATCACCGAGCGAAGACAAATTGAAAACCAGATAAAAGAGAATGAAAACCTCCAGCGCTCCCTGTTAGAAAATATAGCTGTCGGCATTATGATAATTGACCCGGCAACTCGAGTTATTGAGCGTATTAACAAATTTGCCTTATCATTAATTCAGGAAACTGAAGAAAATATCATTGGCCGCAGATGCCATTTGTTTATTTGTCCAGCGCAAGAACAATGCTGTCCTGTCTGCAATAACAATCATGATATCAATAATTCCGAAAAAATATTGCTTCGCGCAGATAAAACACAAATAGCAATCTTAAAAACTGTTAAGCGTATAAAAATAGGAGGCGAAGAAAAACTGCTTGAAAGCTTTGTCGATATGACAATACAAAAAGAAGCAGAAGAGGCGTTGCAGCAAAGCAACCAAAAGTGGGAAGCTATTATTTCGGCTTCGCCTGATGGAATAGGCATAATTTCGTTGGATGGAAAGAATCAGCTTATATCTGATAAATTAGCGAAAATGCACGGTTACTCTGTAGAAGAAAAGCGCGAATTATTAGGAAAATCATTTTATGATTTTATTGATTCTTCTAACTGTTCTTTAGCAATTGAGAATATAAACGGATTACTAACCGGGAATAGAGACCAAAAAATAGCAGAGTATTTATCATTAAAAAAAGACGGCTCAAAATTTTATGTCGATGTTAATTCTACTGCTTTACTGGACTTAAACAGGAATCCTTCAAGCATTTTGTTCATTGAACGCGATATTACCGAGCGTAAAAAAGGAGAAGAAGCGCTAAAACAGATTACTAATCGTTTATCGTTAGCTACGCATGCCGGCGGAGTAGGCATTTGGGATTTTAACATAATCGAAAATAGTTTGATTTGGGACGACCAAATGTATTCCTTATACGGAATTGAAGATAGCAGCCATGACAACGCTTATAATTTATGGCAAAAAGGCCTGCATCCAGATGATATGCCACGAATTGAAGAAGAAACAGAGAACGCTATCCTGGGTAAAAAAAACTTTGATACAGAATTCCGCATCGTATGGCCTGATGGCTCTATTCACAACATACGCGCTTTAGCTATAGTACAGCGCGATTCTACTGGCAAACCGACAAACATGATAGGAACTAATTGGGACGTAACCGCTCAAAAAAGAACTGAAACTGAACTTAAAAATTTGCTCGAAGAACTTATCTATACTAAAAGCGTTCTTGAAGAAAGAGCCGATGAATTAGCACGAGTAAACTCGGATTTAGTGGAATCAAGAATTAAAGCCGACGCCGCAAATATTGCAAAATCAATGTTCATTGCAAATGTAAGTCACGAAATTAGAACTCCAATGAACGCCATACTTGGTTTTTCGGAAATTTTATTAAAGCGAATCACTGAAGAAACTGCGCATGGTTATTTGAAAACCATCTTTTCAAGCGGCAAATCGCTGCTTCACTTAATCAACGATATTTTAGATCTATCCAAAATTGAAGCCGGCAAAATGGAGTTGGAGCCTGTTCAAGTCAACTTGAAAAACCTAATAAATGATATTGTTTCTCTTTTCAAATACAAAGCCGCTGAAAGAGAAATAGATCTGCTTATCGACTATACTTCTGATTTTCCGCAAACAATTATTGCAGACGAAATCAGAATTCGTCAGGTATTAGTAAATATTGTAGGCAACGCTTTCAAATTTACAAACAAAGGCTATGTGAAAATAATAGTAGCTGTAAATAAGTATTATGGAGAAGAGAATTGTTTAGATTTTTCAATAACCATTGAAGATACCGGAGTTGGCATTGCCGAAGACGATCAGAAACGGGTGTTTGAATCATTTAGCCAGGCGCATCAAAAGGCTGTAAATAACTCGTCAGGGACAGGGTTGGGTCTTGCAATTTCCAACAGGCTGGCAGAATTGATGGGAGGCAATATCACGCTTGAAAGTAAGTTAAATGAAGGAAGCAGATTTATTTTGAACCTGAAAAAAATAAAATATTCGGATACTGAAACTGCTTTACAGAATGACTATGAAATACAGACCGACAATGTTTTATTTGAAAAAAGAATAATCTTAATTATAGACGACGTGCCTCAAAACATCAATTTAATCAAAGGCTTTTTAATAGATCAACCTTTTGAAATTATTGAAGGTTATAATGGAAAAGAAGCTATTGAATTTGCAAATAAATTCAAACCCGATCTAATACTCATGGATATAAGAATGCCGGAAATGGATGGAATAACTGCTGCCGGTTTGCTAAAGAATGATCCTGCTACAAAATCAATTCCAATGATAGCTTTTACCGCTTCGCTCCCGTCTGAAAAAGATAATGACGCTTTGCATATATTTAACGATAGCTTATATAAACCGATTTTTAGGAATAAATTATATGTTTCGCTTATGAAATTTATTCCATATACAGTTAGCGATAGTTCTGAAGAAGTTAAATCGACAAACATCCAGGATGAGTTTTTAAACCTGACAAATGCCGAGAAAGTTACATTAAAAGTTCAACTTGATAATCTGGAATCCGCTTTTAATAATAAATCGAAAGAACTATATGATATTTTTGACTCAGACGAAATAGACGCCTTTGTTGAAAATTTAGATAAATATGTGAATGCAAACAACATTCCCCTTTTCGACAAATATATAAGCGAACTTAAGTCCGCCATTAATTGCTTTGATATTGAAACTATACAAAAACTATTGAGTCAATTTGGCGCAAATATTCAAAATATAAAAAAGCTTTTAAATGCTGAATAAACATATATTGTAATTTAAAACAGAGATAAAAATGAGATATTCCATTTTAGTTGTTGACGATAACCTTACAAATCTAAAGTTAGCCGCTTTAGTTCTTAGTCCTTATTATAAACTTATGGTTGTAGATAATGGAGAAAAAGCAATTAAAATTGCCGAATCTAAATTGCCAGAAGTTATTCTTTTGGATATTATGATGCCCGGCATGTCAGGTTTTGACGTGTGTCGTCAATTGAAGCAAAATGAAACGACAAAAGATATACCGGTTATTTTTCTTACGGCTAAAACTGACGAGGATGATATCGAAACGGCTTTTGAAGCCGGAGGAGTAGACTACATTACAAAGCCATTAAAAGCAAAAGAAGCTCTTTCACGCATAAAAACTCAAATTGATTTAAAAGAAGCCCGCGATATATTAAAAAAGCAAAATGAAGAATTGAAATTGCTTATTGCAAACAGGGATAAGTTTTTCTCTATTATCGCGCACGATTTAAGGAGTCCATTTAATGGCTTTTTGAACATGACGGAATTATTAGCTGAAGGGATTGAACAATTTTCAAAGGCGGAACTTACTGAATTAAGCAGGGAGATGTATAAATCTACTACAAATCTTTATAAGCTGATAGAGAACCTATTGGATTGGGCGCGAATGCAAAATGGGAAAATAGAGTTTAAACCTGTGGAATTAGATATCAATAAAATTGTAGAGGAATCAATAGCTTCTCTCAACCAAAGAGCCATTCAGAAAGGGATACTTATTAATAACGAAATGCAAAAAGAACTAAAAGTTTACGCCGATGAAAAAATGATTTATTCAGTAATCAGAAATCTGGTATCAAATGCTATAAAATACACTAATCGGGGAGGGATGGTTACAGTAGAATCTGGTTCATCTACCGATAACGAAATAATGATATCAGTTCAAGATACTGGGATAGGAATATCCGATACTAATATTGCAAAATTATTTAGAATCGAAGAAAAAATAAAATCAATTGGAACCGACGGAGAACCCAGCGCCGGTTTAGGATTATTGCTTTGTAAGGAGTTTGTTGAAAAACATGGCGGTAGAATCTGGGCTGAAAGCGCCGAAGGTAAAGGAAGCTCCTTTTATTTTACATTGCCTACAAATAAGCAGGAAGCAAATTGACAAAAAAAAGCCGTCCAATCAATAAATGATTAGACGGTTTTTAAGAAATACGAAATAAGTTATTTCATCAAAATCATTTTGTTAGTCTGAACAAAATTGCCTGCCTGAAGCTGGTAGTAATAAACGCCGCTTGATAAATTTTTAGCGTTAAATTCTACTGAATGATCCCCTGCTTCTTTAGTTTCGTTTACTAACGTAGCCACTAAATTGCCAAGCAAATTATATACTTTAAGAGTCACATTTTGTTTTACCGGGACTGAATATTTTATTATCGTCGAAGGATTGAAAGGATTAGGATAATTCTTTCCAAGCTGGTAAGAAAATGTTTTGCTTAAGTTCACTTCTACGGTTTTTGAATATGTATAAGAACCGTCAAAATCAACTTGTTTTAATCTATAAGAAACTTTTCCGCTTTGTCCTGCATTTTTATCTGTAAAGCTATAATTAGAAACTTCAGAGCTGGTTCCGTTTCCTTTTACAAAAGCGATATTTTCCCAAGAACTGTTAGAAGCTTTTCTTTCAACATTAAAACCATAGTTATTTGTTTCTGTAGCCGTACGCCACTTAAGTAAGGTTCCATTATTCGCTGAAGTAGCCGTAAATGAGGTCAGCTCAACCGGAACTGTTGAAGACATGCTTGACCATGAATTAGCGACTCTGATGCCGTCAATAAGCAAATATGGCGCAGTTGAAGCCGAACCCTGACGCAAAGCTATTCTTGCAACATTAATATCCGTATCCGTACTTGTCGTATCAGATTGATGAATAAGCGGAGCAGGTTCGCTGCCTGAAATAACAGGATCTACAAATAAGCTTACAGAATCGTTTGAAGCTCCGGCAACTATAGTATATTTCAATACAATAAGATGAGTAGTTCCAAGCGTAAAAACAGAATCAGTGTACTGTGTTAAAACAGTTGCGCTTGCAGCTCCCTTAGAAACTCCGAAGGAAAGCTTTCCGTTTACAGCCTGTTTAACATAAACTCTTCCTCTGTAAATTGAAGAGCCCATTGCAGTAGGTCCAATGTTAAAGAAATAGTCTCCGGCGCTACGCGCAGTATCTACTCTTACCAAGAACGAAATATAAGCCGAACCTGTTGAAATTGAATCAGACATAAGTCTGTTAACATCTTCTCCTGAATTTACTAACTTAGCCGCAAAGCCAACGCCTGAACTTGCATATCCGGAATATGACAATCCTGGTAAAACGACAGTAATTGTGTTTGTCCCGGCGCCTGAATGTGCAGTCCACCCGTTTTTAACTAATGTATCTCCGGCGTTGTAATTAAAATTTTCTTCAAATAATGCCTGCGAAAAAATACTCTGAGAGCCTAAAATAAAGAGAGCGATGATAATTGTAACTATTTTTTTCACTATTGTCCTATTTTTTATGATGATAATTCCAAAAATAACAATAAAATTGCACATTTGTACATTATGTCTGTGTTAATTCTATTATAATGTTTTTTCATTAATATTAAATAGAGCTGTAAAAATGGAGATGGAGGAAAGCGAAATTAGATAAAAAAAATCAGAGATGATCCCCTAGTCATCTCTGTACCTTATAGTTTTGCCCTCTATTTTGGTATAACTAACAACTAACCTATTCCGGTCATAATGACCAGAAAACATTGCTGAATTAATTTAGCTCAACAAATTTTTATCAAAATCAGCTTTTCTATTCCTGGCAATTTTGAATTTTTTAATCAAAGTTTCCAGATTAACAGTCAATCTGCTTAAATCTTCAGTAGCATGAGCAATCTGCTGAGTTGCCGAAGCGCTTTCCTGCGTAACATTACTTATAGCGTCTATGTTTTTACTTATTTCTTCGGCCGCGGTAGATTGTTCTTCATTAGCGGCGGCTACCAAATTGACAACATCCACTACTTTCCCTGTTTCGTCAATAATTTCCTGCAAAGCAATACCTGCTTTATCCGCCTTTGCCTTTCCAAGTTCCACTTCCTGGGCTCCTGCGTCCATTGAAATTACAGCTTCAGAAGTATCTTTCTGAATTTGTTTTATCATACCGGCAATTTCTTTTGTAGCCTTAGTAGTTCGTTCCGCAAGTTTTCTTACTTCATCGGCAACTACCGCAAAGCCTCTGCCCTGTTCGCCAGCGCGAGCGGCTTCAATAGCTGCGTTCAACGCTAGCAGATTAGTTTGATCGGCAATATCGTCAATCACCTGAATAATCTCGCCTATCTGATCGCTGCTTTTGCCTAGTTTGTGCACTGTCGCGGCCGATTTTTTCACTACGTCGGCAATTCTATTCATTCCTTCAATAGTATCTTTTACAATAACGCCGCCGCCTCTGGCTTTATCTCCGGCAGTTTTAGCGGCATCAGCCGCATGCGATGCGTTTTTAGTATTTTCAAGAATAGTCTTAGTCATCTGCTCTACGGCGCCTGCAACTTCAGTAGCCTGCCCAGTTTGCTCGTGCGCCCCTGCGGCCATTTGCTCTGCGCTGGAAGATATCTCTGTACCTGCGCTTGCAGTAGCGGAAATAGCGTCGCTTACGTCGCTTAGAGCAAGACTAATAGAATTCGACATAGCGTTTATACTTTCTTTAATTTTTGCATGATCGCCTTTATATTGGCTTTCTATGCTTACTGTAAAATCTCCATCAGCCAAAACTTTAAGGGCTTCAACTCCTTCAAGAATTGGATTATTCATTGCATCAAGCGTTTTATTAAAACCTTCAATGATTTTTTTATAGTCGCCATGATACTGAGAAATATCTGCCCTAAAAGATAAACTGCCTTCAACTGCCGACATAGCAATGCCGTCAACTTCCGCTATTAATGAGTTTATGGCCGATATACAAATATTAAGATTCCCTTTCAGACTGTTAAAATCGCCATTGAAAGTTTCTGTAATCTGAGTTGAAAGATCGCCTTTGCTTATTTTATCTATGTATTTGGCGGCTATATTAAGCGGAGCCACAACAGCGTCGAAAGTTTTGTTCATTCCTTCAACAATTTTTTTAAACTCGCCATTTTGCCTGGAAATATCTGCTCTTACAGAAAGTTTTCCTTCCATTGCGGCTTTATTTAACATATCCGCTTCTTCAGCAAGGCTTCTTATTGCAGTCATCATAGAGATCATAGCTGGAAGCATTTTGTCATTCTCGCTTCGCTTGCCAATTAGTTTAAGATTATCCAATTCATCTAATTTACCAATTGCAATGTCATTGGCTACTTTTTGTATCTGCTCAAACTGCAATAAAACTTTGTTAACTGAATCGGCAGTTTTTGCAAAAATTCCATTATAAGAAATGCTGGCCTTTTGTTCATAATCATTTTTAGCCGCTTTTTCGAGTATACCGGATAAAGCGGATAATCCTTCAAGCCCGTCTATGCAGGAATTAATGCTATTTTTTAGTTCATTAAAATCGCCTTTATAGTCGTCATGTATTTTACCAGGGACCTCTCCGGCTCCAATCAAATTAATATATTCAGCTGCTATTTTTAGCGGATCGACAACTGAATCAAGCGTATTGTTTACTCCCTGAATTATTTTTCTAAAATCGCCTTTATGTTTAAATGCGTCAGCTCTTACTGATAGACTTCCTTCTATTGCCGCAGTAGCTAGCACATTAGCGTCGGCTATCAGATTATTTATTGCGTCTATGCAAGTATTAAGATTATTCTTAACAGCTTCAAAATCGCCTTTAAAATCTTCAGTTATTTTAGGAGGCATAGAGCCTTTACTAATTTTTTCGACATATTCCGCGGCCATGTTCAAAGGAGCCACTACAGAATCCAAAGCGCCGTTAAATCCTGAAATTATTTTTTTATAGTCGCCATTATGTTTAGTAATATCTGCTCGTGCGGAAAGGTTTCCTTCCATTGCCGCAACTGATAACAAGTTGGCGTCTTCAATCAGATTATGTATTGACTCAATGCATTTATTCAAATTGTTCTTTATAGAGTTAAATTCGCCGTTAAGTTCCTGAGTGATTTTTTCCGGAATTTCTCCCGCGCTGATTTTATCAAAATAATCAGCCGCTACATAAAGCGGATTAATAAGAGAATCCAGCGTATCATTAATGCCAGTCACAATTTCTTTATATTCGCCGGCAAATTTTTTCGTATTCCCGCGCGCTTTCAGATCGCCGTCCTGCGCGGCTCGCGTCAATTCTTTTATTTCGGAACGAAGATTTTTAACCGTAGAAATAATTTTGTTTATGCTATAAGCAAGCGCGTCGTTTACAGATTTCGGTTTAATTTCAGTAGACAGGTTTCCCTGAGCAATTTTATCTGCTATGTACGATTCTTCTTTTGTTTTTTCAACCAACAAAGCAAATACTTTTTCAAGTTCGCCAATTTCGTCAAAAGTAGTCTGTTCTATATTCACATTAATATCGCCAATAGCAACCCTGTTAGCAATTTCCACAATATTTTTAATAGGTTTTCCAATCTGTTTTGCAATGTACATACCCAGTCCAATAGCGGCTCCAAAACCTACTATAATAAGGATTATCATAGCCAAAATAGTATTATCAGTTTTTTGATTTTTTATTTCGGCTTTTTCAGCGGCTAATTTTAATCCGTAATCAAAAGTTTTAGTTATTGATTTTTGGTATGATTCGCGAATTTTATCTAAGCTCCCTTCATAAATTGCAAAAGCAGCCTGAATATTTCCTGCATCAACCAGCTTAATAATATTATCAATCTCAACGAAGTATTTCTTTTTTATTTCTTTATACGAGTCAAAATAATATTTAACCGAGTCGTCTTTAATTGTTTTTTCAAAGTCTGAATCAAAGTATACTATATCCGCGCGCCGGGCGTTTAGTCGTTTTAGCAAGTTCGGTCTTTTTTCCGGTTTTGCAGTAGTAATATACTCCATGATAAGAACGCGAATCCTCAAAAAAGCGTCTGAAGATTTAGAAATAGTAATATCAGGCAGCATATTCCCTTTATAGATATCGCTTCCCATATCGTCAACTGCGCGAATATTACGTATCCCGATATATCCTATAATCAATGCAACGCACGAAACCACTAAAAAACCGAGCTGTAGTTTTTTACTAATTTTTAGTCTGTTGAACCAATTCATTGGGATTCCTCTTCTGTTGCTTAAATACATACGGGTAACCGCACAATATCTAAAATACTGATTTTAATATCATCAATTGAGCAAAGAGATGAAATTGCCTTTTCGGGGTATTCTATGGTACTATAAGTGGGTATTTTATAACTGTAAAGACTATTAAGCCGCTAACCGAGCATGTTTCTATTTATTAAATAGCTGTTCAATCTTCCTGTAGAATTCTTCGGTTAATTCTTCGATATTTTTTTCGAGGCTTTCCTTATAGCGTTTATCATTTTTCATATTAGCAACTCTATCCAAAGACTTCAAAACGCAAAGCTCAAGCTCTTCTAAATTAGTAATAGGTTTGGAAATAAAATCCCAGGCTCCCGCCTTAAGCGAGGTTACCGCTTCTTGCACAATAGCAGTTCCTGATATTACAATAATAGGCAAATCCGGCGATTTTCTATTTATTTCTTTAATAACGGCAGTCCCGCCAATTACAGGCAAATTCAGATCTAAAAGAACGATATCCGGATTAATTTCATAAAATAAATTCAGTCCTTTTTGACCATTTGAGGCGCAATAAACAGAAGCATACTGATCGTCAAAATAAAATTTAATACTATTGCTTAATTCAGAATCATCGTCAATTATTAGAATTTTTATTCCTTTTAACGATATTTTTTTTCTAAGGTCAGAACAGTTTATATTATTCATTTCCTTCATCATACTTTATAATTCCGCATAAGCAAATTTCTATAAATTGCGAGCTTAATGATATTGCCATTGACGGGTATTTTGAGGTACTAAAAGTGGGTATATTGAGGATTGGTTATACTTTAGAATATTTTGTTTTCGATAGTAAACTTAACTAATTCTGCCGTTCCGTGTATGTTTAATTTTTTAAGTATGTTTTTCCGATGCTTAAGCACCGTGTGAATACTTATAAATATTTTTTCGCCAATTTCTTTGCTTGTCAGGCCTTGAGCAATGTACCTAAGAATTTCAATTTCTCTTTCAGAAAGCTTGTGCTCTTTATTCTCTTTTTGTTTATGCTTATCGACCAAAATTTTAGTAACTTTCTTATCAAAATACGTCTCGCCGTTAGCAAGCAAATGCAAAGCGGCAATAAACTCGTCTATACCCGCCATTTTAAATAAATATCCGTCTATGTTGGCGTTAAGGGCGTCAAAAATATAGTGTTCGTCTTCCAGCATAGTAAGGATGAGAATTTTAACTTCTGCGTCAAATTTTCTAATTTCATGAGCGGCTTCAACGCCGTCTAAAACCGGCATATTTATATCCATCACTATAATATCCGGCTTCAAAGTTTTAGCTATGCTCACAGCTTCTTTACCGTCAGACGCTTCGCCAACTATAGTAAATCGCTCCTCCCCTTTTAACGCTGCGGATAATCCGTCTCTTACCATTTTATGATCGTCTACAAGAATCAATTTTACATTTTTCATAATGGAGCCTCAAAACAAATTTCTAAGCCTTTCCCTTCAGGCGAAAAATATGATAAATTTCCTTTTAGCTGTAATATCCTCTCCTGCATACTGAACAAACCAGAACCGGAGTACAATTCTTCTTCGTTCCCTTTATGCCCAAGTCCGCGTCCGTCGTCTTTTATGCTGCATGTAATTTTATCGTTAAGTAAATTGAATTTTATCTCAACATTTTCAGCTTGAGAATGTTTAGAAATATTATTCAGAGCCTCCTGCACAACACGGAATATATTAAGCTTTATTTTTTTATTAAGAGCAGGTTCTTCCCCGTTAAAAACAATCTCAGTCCTTATTTTAGTAGAGTTCTCAAAACTTTTCACTAATGAAATTATATTTTCAGTTAATTTGTATTTCTCAATTGCAGGCGGATATAACGATTTTGTAAGAAGACTAATTTCCTGAGCGATGCTTTGTAAGTTTTCTATCACTTCGGCAATTTTCTGTTTGTCGGCATTTTCCGGCTTAACCGCTAACTCAAGATTAATTTTTGTAAACATAAGCTTTTGCCCAATAGAATCGTGCAGTTCGCGCGCAAGCCGTCTTCTTTCATTTTCCAATGCGTCAATAATTCTTCGTCCCCCTTCCTTCTGCCTGTCTTCAGCAATTTTCCTTTCGGTTATATCATAACCGGTAATAAGTCTGTGAGTCTCGCGGTTAAAGTTAATATCATTAATAATAATGTGTATCCATTTTTTTCCGCCGTTTGAAGAAACTATGTCCAATTCATATTCCCGCGGAAAGACCAATGGGATTTTTTCAGATTTCCTTATATGGTTAAGTTTCATTTCGTTGGCAACTGGAAGGAACAGTTTAATATCCCTGTACAAAATATCCTGCTCATGACAATTTAAAACCTCGCATGTATTTTTATTTGCATATTTAACATTGCTGTCTTTATCAAGTATCAAAATCATTGAAGAAGTCGCGTCTCCCAACGCCTGGAAAAGACCGATGCTTTCTCGCAGAGAGATTTCAGTTTGTTCTCTCTTTTTTATTTCTTTCTTAAGAATTTCATTGGTTTTTTCAAGTTCGTTAGTTTTGTCATAGAGCTCGCTAGTTCTTTCTTTAACAAGCTTTTCAAGATTTTTTCGGTATTCGGTTAACTCTGATTCCAGATAAAACCGGGTCATGGTATTTTTGATACAAATAAGCAATTCTTCAAGGTCGAAAATCGGTTTTGCAATATAATCGCTTGCGCCGCTTTTTACTGCATTAATTGCTGCTTTTAGATCAGTAGCTCCAGAAATAATAATTACTGGCAACTCAGGTTTGAATTGCTTTATTTGTTTGAGAGCTTCTAAGCCGTCAATATCAGGCAAATTAAGATCGAGTAGAGCTATATCAGGATTTTCAGTTTTGATAGCGTTAATGCCGCCTAAACCGCTTGTTTCAATTATCGCTTCGTAATCATAATCTTCAAGAAAATTAAGGATACTTTTTGCAAAGCCAATATCGTCGTCAATTACGGCAACTTTTATTTTTTCTTTTTTCGCTTTTGAAGCCATTGTTCACATTAGTTTTATTGATTATTTAA
The DNA here is from genome assembly GCA_002307295.1 of Ignavibacteriales bacterium UBA1304. Taxonomy (GTDB): domain Bacteria; phylum Bacteroidota; class Ignavibacteria; order Ignavibacteriales; family Ignavibacteriaceae; genus UBA1304. Next base: position 61,590 of record DBTY01000012.1, on the reverse strand, counting down.
CGCCTGACAAAATACGATTTTCCAACGAAAAGGACATCACAAAATATTCGTCAACTGTTCGTAGGAAGTTTTATTATAAAGTTGGCTCCGTTTCCGTGCGAAGACTCCAACGATAAAGAACCTCTGTGGTTGCTTGTAATTATCATATACGATACAGACAGCCCCAATCCTGTGCCTTCGCCGACTTCTTTAGTCGTAAAGAACGGTTCAAACACATGCCGTTTAGTATTTTCATCAATGCCAGGACCATTGTCTTCAATTTCAATAATTAAATTACCAGGTTCATTTTTCAGTCGTATAGTAATTTTTGGTTCGCTGACATTCTTAAGAGCCTGCACAGCGTTTTTGATAATATTGAAAATAACCTGTTCAATCTCAGTCACTGTTACAGAAATTTCAGAAAGGTTTACGTCATAGTTCTTTTCAATCTTTATATTTCTTAAGTCGTATTTCTTTTTAAGATCATAGTCGTTAGTCGCAAGCTGAAGTACGTCGTCAATAAGCTTAACAGGATTGCAAATAGTATTTTTCGATTCGCTTCTACGACTAAACTGAAGCATGTTGCGAATTATTCCCGCCGCTTTTTCAGCGGCATTTTTAATAGAGTCTATTATTTCATATATCTGTCTGTCTGTAAAATAGGCTTCTAATTTATCTATGCTTATGCCCAATTGATTTGCAGAGTCGATATTTTTCTGCAATTCAGGCGAAGTTCTTCTTACAATATTTTGGCATCCCTGAACAATAGTGCCTAACGGATTATTAATTTCGTGAGCCATACCCGCAGCCAATCCGCCAACGCTCATCATCTTTTCAGTCTGGATCATCATTTCTTCAATTTTTTTTCTTTCTGTAACATCTTCGACCATAATTACGCGTCCAGGATTTATTTCGTCTGATAACGGGTATATCGACACGTTTAAATTTTTCAATCTCCCATCGGGCTCAGTACTAGTTATATTTTGTCGAACCAATTCAATAGAGTTTTGCGACTGCAAAATTAGCTCTTTAATGAAATGCAATTTCTTAAATTTTTCAAGGATAAAACTATACCTGTTCGCTTCTTCGCCATCCTGAAAATATTTTTCAGCGGATTTATTGTAGTGAGTCACATTCAAATCTTTATCTACAGAAATAATTACGACTGGGATTGCGTTTATAATGTACTCTATATAGCGCATTGTCTGCCCTATCGTTTCTTCGGATTTCTTTCTATCATTAATGTTTCTTATTGAAATAACAAGGCTTTCAATATCGTTCCTTTCATTTTTTACTACATTGCCATTAACTTCAATCCATGCGTACTTGCCATTTTTGCATAAAACCCGAAATTCAACTGCTTCTATATGCGATTTTCGCAAAAGCAGTTCAAAAGCTTCTATTACTTTTTTCAAATCGTCTATATGAACTTTGTTAAACAAATTTTCATGTTCAATTTCATTTAGCTCATATCCAAAAGTATTTGTAAAAGACGGAGTTACATATTTCATCATGCCTTTGATATCCGTTAAGACAACGACGTCAAACATATGCTCTGTAATAGTTTTGAATTCAGATTCGTATCTTAATTTATCTTTCTGTAGATTAATTTTCTGGTTCAGCTCTCGCCTTAGTTTTTCATAAGCGCTGTTAATTTTTAATTTCATATCGTTAAACGCTACGGCCAATGCTGCAACTTCATCGGTCATATCATCCGGATTTAAAATTACATTAGAATTTCTGTCCCCCATTTCCTTTACGGCTAAGGTAAGTTTTTTAAGCGGTATTCCTACTAATATCCAAATAATAAAACCTGATAAAATTGAAACTCCCAACAACGCGATACCAAGATTTTTGTAGATATAACCGGTAAGGTTATTAAGAGCAGAATACTGTTCCCATTTTTTTGTGACTGAGAAAAGATAAAAACCTAATTTGGGAACGTATGAATAGCCAACGACAAAATTGCTCGTTTCATCAATAAAGGAACCTCTTTTGTTTTTGGCAATTTCATTTTTTCTTTCAGTAGTAAGCCTATTATAGAAAAAAACATCGTCGCTGTCTTTCTTATCCGTTAAGATCAAATTCATTTTTTTATCACATACGGCCAGTTCATGCATTTCATCGAAATTAATTTCTGTAACTTTGTTTACAAATTCATCGGAGCTTTTATCTTTTAATATATCAACAACAGACCGGGCAAAATCGTATTGATGATCAGCCTGTTCATGAAATTTCGCTTCGACAATGTAGTTCCTCATAAAAAAACCGACCAAAATAAGCGGAATAAACGACAGGATAATAAACCATAACGAAAGACGAATGCCCAGATAATTATTAAAAGCAAATTTGTTAAAATATCTGTTAAAGGAGTTATTAAATATTTTATTTGTAAAAGCGCTTTTTCTATTAATTAACTCGTTCCTTTTACCCCAGTGGGGCAACCGATATTTTTCAGGAAGCGCAATTAAAATCAGCATGGTAATAAATGTGGAAAAACAAAACTCAGGGAACCACCCATCGTACAATCTCATAATACCGCGCCAGAATGAAGCGTCATTGCCGGATAAAATTAGCCAGAATGCCGGCTTATATAGATATATAAAGATAAAGCCTGGAAGATTTACAACGTAATAATACACGAACATAAATAGCGCCCACATTAACGCCATAAAGGGCATATCGTACTTTTCATATATGATTTTTTTATACGCCCATCCAAAAAATATTGCGTCTAATACATGCTGAATAACTACAAATATTCTATAGCTGGAATATGGGTTTACAATAGTAGACAAAAATGCCGTTATTGCTCCGCCAACAGGACCTGTAAATGCGGAGGAAAGAGAAATTAGGACTTCTTTTGCGTCAGTAAACGAACCTAAACCTGCTAGATGGAATTGTATTCCCCATTGAAAAAGCGCCACAGCAACGCATCCAAGTATAACTGAAATTAGAAAAGCTTTAAGAGGAAGAAGAGTATATAAATACCGTATATTTTTTTTCATAAAACTGCTTCGTCTTTAATGAACTAAAAAAGCTTTCATTTTAGATACAAGAGACGTCATATCATTGATCGGTTTAAAAATAACATCGTCCTCTTCCATTCCTATATTCCTAAGCTCCTCCGAAAGAGAATAAACAGCCGAACCGGTATGAATAAAAAATTTCATTTTATCGTAAATTTTATGCGCCTGAAGAATAAAATCTTCGCCGTCCATTTCGGGCAGCCTTACGTCGACAATAGCAATATCGGCAGGTTCGTCCTTCAGCATTTGCAAAGCAGTCAACCCGCTATCCGTGCCGCGGCAGTTAAACCCTTCATCTTCAAGGTATAACATAAAATTAAAACGCAATTTATCGTCGTCGTCAAGTATCAGTATTTTAATGCTTTCCATCCTTGTGCTTGTAATTTGTTTTACGCATAAAAGCGCTTTTCCCAATTTATATTATGAACCGAAGTTGCAATTATAATTTATGCCTGCTATTACAGTTGCGCCCGGCATAGGGTAACCTGCGTTGATCTGATAGCTCCTATCCGTCAGGTTGTCGCCATTTACATAAACAGAAATGTTTTTAGCCGCTCTAAAAGAAACAGCCGCATTTGTTAGCGCATAACTTTGCTTTAGGTCTAAGGAGGGGGCTGCCCCAACGCTAGCATACAAATTATTAATTATTTTCATATTTGCGCTAAAGGAAAAAGCGCCAATTTTATAAACGCACTCTATAAAGGCCTGACTTTCAGGAGCTCCAACAATCTTAGTATCCATAGACGTATAGCTGTAATTTGCGTCGAATACTAAATTCTGCATCGCTTCATAAACAGTCCAAAACTCAATCCCCCGGTTTTTAATCTTATTTATATTTTCATATTTAAAAAATGGATATTGGCCAGTCGATGCGATATAGTCCTTCCCTTCAATAAGAAAGGCGTTCAGATCAACGGTTAATTTTCCGTCAAAAAGTTTTTGTTTTATCCCGGCTTCATAATTCCAAAGCTTTTCAGGCTTTAACGAAGTATTTAAATTTTTGTAAGGCTGAAACATAGGACTTAAAAATAATTCAGTAATAACCGGGCTTCTGTATCCTTCAGATATAGTTATATGCGTATAAGTCTGCTCAATAGGAATATACTGAACGCTAAAGTGAGGAATCAGAATATTGCCAAATACAGAATGATTTTGAAACCGTAATCCGCAGTTTAATTTTACTTTTTCTATTATTGGTTGTTCAAGCAGCGCAAATACGCCAGTTTCATTTACTGTAGTGTCAATTATAGGGGTTGAAGCGGAACCCTTTCCGCCATAGCGTTTAAAATCAGCTCCGGCTGTAATTGAGCCCGAATTAAACGTCTGGAAATTTTGATGAAGCGAAATGCCAAGCGTATTATCGTTAGAATGAAATCCGTCATAAACGTCATGCACTCCGTTATTAAAATATAACAGAGCTTCTCCTTCCGAGTTGTCAAATTTATTTCTTAAAGCAAGCGAAACGTTTGCCCGCGTAACGTCAGTCCATTCAGACTTACCCAAATCTATTTGTTCAGGAATAAAGGCTTTTGATCTGTTAACATAACCGTCAAGATTGAGAGACCAAATTGAGCTTAAATAATAGAATGAATTTAATGAAGCTATTTTGGAGTTAAACGAAGAAGAAGGAAGACTGCCGTTTGTGCGGTCTTCGTCTACCGAAAGACTAAGACCATAGTCTTTGCCTTTGTAGCCAAGACTCCCACTTAATTTACGAGTGTCAAAAGAACCATAATTAACATCCGCAGAAAAATTAAATCCTTCGTTATGATTTTTTTTAGTAGTAATATTTATTACGCCCCCCATAGCTCCGGAACCGTAAATAACAGACGCCGGTCCGCGCACTACTTCGATGCCTTCAATTTCTGTTGACGCATAACCATCGGGCAACGGGTGTCCAAATATTCCGGAAAATTCCGGTTTGCCGTCGACGGTAACCAAAACCCTTCCCGTTCCGCCAACGCCGCGTATAGATATTTTTCCGGCTGACTGACCCGATATTCCAAAACCTTCAAAGCCTCTTTCAGTAATAAATAAGCCAGGAACTCTTCCGCTTATGACCGAAAGTGCTTCAGATTTTACATCCTGTCTTAAAGCTTCATTAGAGATATATGAAGTAGAAGGGATAAGATTCCTCAGCGTCTGACCATATTTTGAAGCTGTTATTGTAACAGAATCTAAGTAATATGTTTTTAATGAATCAGTTTGAGAAAATACTTCAATTTGGCAAAGTAAAAATAACAACGCTATAGCTTTTCTGAGCAATTCGAATTTCCCTGTTTGTTGTTTTATAATTTAATTCCGTCGTTCTTTTAATTATAATAATAATTTACATTAAATAAAAGAATTACAAATTTTAAAAGCTCATCTGACGCTTGTCAAATATCCATCTTAAATATTAAAAAATTGCAAATATATTTTTTATCCATTGCTTGCCAACAATTCTATTTCCGTTTAATAAAACAGGTATTCGTAGCGGCAGACTTTCAGTCTGCCGCACTTTATTAATTATTATAATGTAAATAAATCGGTTAACATTCTTATCTTTTAATATTCTTTGTGGTTTGACTCATATCACATCATTTGCTAAATTATTATTCTATTTTAAAAATGTAGATATATTTTAATTATTATATTTCCCCAAAATATATCTTTATTTTTTAGCCCGAGCTTCAAAAACGAGGGGGCTCTTTCGCAAAATACAAATTATGCCATTTACAGATAACAGGATAAGATGAATACCGTTTTTAGTATTATTGAAGATACAATACTTGAGCATGGCACACGGGGAATGGATAATATCAGGCGTTCTCTTAGATATGAGTATACAAGCCGCGCAGCTGATCTTTTATTAAAAAATAAAGGGGTTGTTCTTATTGGAACAGGATTCCCTGCAGCCGGAAGTTTTGAAACTGACGGTCCTCTAGGCGCTATTGCGCTTTACAAGACCCTTGAACATTTAGGGCACAAACCAATATTTGTATGCGCTCAGCCAATCTCCGAAGTCTTAAAAAACCATTACAAAACACTTGAATTTCCCATCCTTAACATGGAGGAAAGCGTTCCTATAGTAAAAGCGGCAATACTTAAATTGCGCCCTTCGCTTGTTATTTCTATAGAACGCGCAGGAGCCGCCGCAGATGCGCGCTATTATAATATGCACAAACAGGATATTACTCCTTATGTTACAAAGTTTGATTTGTTCTTTGAGTTTTCAGGCCGCCCTACTATTGGAATTGGCGACGGCGGAAATGAAATTGGAATGGGAAAAGTTTATAAAGATTTATTATCGCTCCCTATTATCCCTGCGGTTACTTCATGCGACGAGCTTATAGTGGCATCAACTTCAAACTGGGGAGCTTACGGAATAATCGCCGCGCTGAGCGTCAAACTAAAACAAGATCTTTTTAAGCTTTTTAACATCCGTATAATAATGAAGTACCTTGTGCAAAATGGTTCTGTAGACGGAGTAAACCATTCTGCAGAATATTCCGAAGACGGCTTTCCTCTTGAAACAGGCCTGGCTATTATAAAAAAGCTTGAGAATATTGTAAACGATAGTATTTCAGCTAATGCGTAAGGTCTTGAACATTAATTATTATTGCATATATTTAGGGAGAAATAATAATAGCGGTAATAATAATGAAAGAAAAATCAGAAGAACTTCTTAAAATTGTCCACGATGCGGAACTATTCCTGAGCCGAATATCAAAAGAAAAAAGCGAGTCTATCCCCGGCACAAGCTGGACTATAAAGGAAATTATTGGACACCTTATTGATTCAGCCTGCAACAATCATCAGCGTTATATTCGTCTACAGGCGGGCGCCCTAATTGACTTCCCCGATTACGACCAGAATAGTTGGGTTGATTCTGCCGGTTACAAAAACTTGGATTGGCAAGATATCTTAAATTTATGGATTTCTTACAATACTGTTCTTGCCGGAATAATTGCTAATATAGACGAGTCATATTTAAATAATTACTGGAAGAAAAAAGAGATTACTTTAGAATTTCTTATAAACGATTACATCAGACACATTAATCATCATCTTGATCAGATAAAAAACGTTTTATAGCTATTAAACGTTTAGCTCTGTATGTACTATTTAATTTTTAATAAATGTATAAATCGGTTTTAATAAAAGGAGTCATTTATGGCAGTAAAAACTCTCAGATTTTTTTTAGCGGCATCCCTATTTTTATTTTCTGCAGCGCATGCGCAGGAAGTAAAAACAATTAAATTGCCTGAACCTCAAAAAGAAATAGGCAAACCGGTAATGCAGGCGTTAAACCTGTGTCAATCAGCGCGCAGTTTTAGCACTGATACTCTTTCCGCTCAGGAAATTTCAAACATTCTTTGGGCTGCATTTGGCATAAACAGAAACGAATCAGGCAAACATACGGCTCCATCGGCAATGAACTGGCAGGAAACAGATATTTATTTAGTTTCGGCTAACGGCGCTTTCCGTTATGACGCCAAAGAAAATTCATTGCTGCAAATTACAGACGAAGATGTACGCGCATTAGCCGGCAAACAGGATTATGTAAAAACAGCGGCTATCAATCTTATTTATGTGTCCGATTATTCAAAGATAAAAAACTCTTCCGACGAGGAACGCCTTATTTATAGCGGAGCCGACATAGGCTTTATTGCTGAAAACGCTTATTTATATTGCGCTTCGCAAAACCTTGCAGTCGTAGTAAGAGCAATGATAGACCGCGAAGCTCTTTCAAAAAAATTAAGCTTAAAACCTGATCAGAAAATTATTTTAGGGCAATCGATCGGATATCCTAAAAAATAACCCGACCGGGAAAAATTGCCGCTTCATGGGCACTTTTAAATCCGGCAATTACAGCGGCTATAATTGGAACGCAAAGCCCTAAACAGGCAGACGAAGTTTTGGAAAATACCCTAGTAATTCTAAGCTCCAAAGGGATTAACAAATTACAAAGCTTTTAGAAAATTTCAGCCTTTGAATGAATAAAAAAGCCTGACGAAAAATATTTTCTGCTAGGCTTTTGAAATAGCGGTTCTATTTATTTGCAGTTTTATCCACTTTGGTTTGTATCTCGTTAAGCAGTTTTAACTGTAACGTCTGCGAATCTATGAGTTTCTTTATTTGTTCTTCCATCAACAAATTAATCTTCTGGTGAAGATTGCGGATTTCAATTTCAGCCTTCATATTTATCAGATAATCATTCTCCGCTCTTTTTCTGTCAATTTCTTCTTTTCTGTTCTGACTCATCATTATAACGGGAGCCTGAATTGCTGCAATAGTAGAAAGGACAAGATTCATTAATATAAACGGATAAGGGTCAAACCTCATTTCAGTAGCCGCCAAAACATTAAAAACAATCCATACGGCAAGAACAACTCCAAAAATAATAATGAACATCCAGCTTCCGCCAAATTGCGCAACTTTATCGGAAACCTGCTGCCCTTTTGTTAAGACTTCTTTGGGGGGATTTTTTAAGTTTTCGACAATCAGTTTTTCTTCTTTAATAGAATCAGCCACTATCTGATGAAATTTTACTAATTGTTCTTTTTCAGCTTTTGTAAGATCTTTTAATGATTCTACATTTTTCATATATAATAACCAATTTAGTTGATAAATTATTCGTATAAAGATAAAAACATCATAACCGGCAAAGAAATTGCAAATTACTGTTCCTTTTTTGTCAGGATATATAAAGCTCCATCGGGAAGTTGTATTGTCTGAATAATATTGGCAGTTTGTTTAATTTCCTCAAGCGAGAATAGATATTTTCTCTTTGTCCTATCGCACCAGACAAGACAAACAGTATCTTCAACCGGCCAGATTCCCTTTAAACTATGCGTAGAGCTGACTATTTGAGGAGAGTTATACATTGTTTTTGCCGGACACCATTTAGTTTCGGCGCCAGTATAAGCATAAACTGCTTCCGGCGTATTGCTGTACAAAGGATATTTTGTTTTATAAGCAGTATTTTGGTTTAGATACTGAATAGCCGCATTATTCTTCCACACTTTACTATTGTATTCCCACTCCGCCGGTTCCATTAAGTTTCCAATAGTAAAAGCAGTCAGCCAGGAAGGATAAAGCATCCAGATAACAACTATGCAAACAAATAAGCTTTTGTTTTGTTTCCAGTGAAAACGATTTTCAATTATTGGAATAACGCTATCGCCAATAAAAAGTAAAATAAATATAGTAGCTATTCTTACCGGAGCCAATAACCGTTCTCCTATCTGGTCATATGCCGTAGTAGCCGACGAGATAACTAAAAACGCGACATAGCAAACTACAAAGATTAAGAATGGAAGCATACGTCTGAGCGCAGGACGATGTTCGCTTCCATGAGCTTTAATATAACCAATAATAACTAAAGCCAAACCGGCTGGAATAATAAGCATAAAAACTGAATGATACCCGGTAAGATTAACAGGCCAGTACCAGGGTAAAATTGTATTATAAACAAAATTTACATTCTCTGTAACTGTATAAGACGAACCAGAACGCCAGCCTAACAGGCTATTAGACAATATCAGATTTCTTATAGCCCAAATACACAAAGGAGCGCCGGAAATAAAACCAAATATAAATAAATGCTGTATCTTTGTTTTAATTTCATCTTTACGCAAAAAGAGTATTCCAACTGCTCCGGTAAAAGCTAATATTACGCCGATATACCGGGTCATACATGCAAGAGAAGCGGCTACAGATAAAATAATAAGCGTCTTAAGTTTCCCCTCTTCAAGATAGTCGTTTATATAATAGAGAAATAATAAAATAAGCAGAATAAAAAGCGGTTCAGAATATACCATCATAGAAACGGCAATCATCGTATGCGAAACCAACGTTAATATTACGCCAAGCAAAGCCAGCGAAAAAGAAACAAAGTGTTTATGAAACAGCAGACCTGAAAGATAAACAATACATCCGAAAATAACCGCATTAAGAAAACCCGCTGAAACTAAAGGATCAATATTAAATAAAAATTTTGGAACCGTTAATAAAAGCGGATAAAGCGGGGGTTGTAAAACATAATAAACTCCGTCAAAACACTTAAACCCATGCCCCGAAGCAATATTGCGCGCTGCAGAAATGTACCCGATAGAATCAGTCGATAAGCCGGCTCCTGATTTATTTATCAGGAATAAAATAAGTCCAAATGCCGTCAGTCCGAGAATAGAAAGCGCAATTTTATACTTTTTATCGGCGCTCATAATTTACCAAACAATTAAAAAAATAAGTCTTAAGATACTGAAATAATCTGATAGGAAATATTAAAAACGAAGAAATGCAACTAATTGCCCAAAACTGGAATTGTTTCTTATATTAACGAAGAAACGCTTTTACTTACCGATAATAAAAATATAAAGAATTTCTATCCGACATAATCGTGTTCAGAAGCCAACTTTGAAGAAAGTGCATTTTTTATTGAAAATACAAATTTGCTTCCAGAACCAGATTCGCTTTCTACATATATAAGCCCGCCATGTTTTTCGACCAGCTCTTTACATAAAATCAGTCCCAGCCCAGTCCCTAATTCATTATCCGTTCCTTTAGTAGTAAAATGAACGTCAAGTCGAAAAAGCTTATCAATATCTTTTTCGTTCACTCCGGTCCCGGAATCTTCAACAGTGACAAAAGTATAGTCTCCTTTTTCTTCTGCAAAAACTGAAACTGAAGAACCTGGGTAGGAGAACTTGATAGCGTTAGAAATTAAATTTCTTAAAACCAGTCGAAGCATCTCTTTATCGGCAAATAATAATTGTTCAGTAGTTACAAGGTTTTTAAGCGTAATAAACTTAGCGGCTGAACTATTATTAAGGATATTAAAAGCATATTCAACTTCGTTCTTCAGATTATTAGATTCCGGATTAAATTCCATTCTTCCGGATTGGATTCTTGACCATTGGAGCAAATCGTCCAAAAACTTATATTGGTTTTTCAAAGCCGTATTTAGATCTTTGCCAAGCTTTTTTATTCTTTCTGGCGGAAGGCTATCAATTTCATTAGCTAAAATTTCCGAGAGCCCTAAGAAGCCATGAAAAGGGCTCTTTAAATCATGAGCGACAATTGAAAAGAATTTATCTTTGGTAGCGTTAAGTTCTTTTAGCTCTTCAGTATAAATTTTTAATTGTTTTTCAACTTTTTTAACCTGAGTGATATCAGCAAAGACTTCAAAAACTGCGACTATTTTATCGTCTTGATTTTTAATTGGAACTACGCTAATAAGGCAATTAGAAACTCTTCCTTTTTGATTCCTGATAATTATTTCCAGCTCATTAATCATTTCGCCTTTAAGACCGCGCGTAAGAGGATAGTTTTGTTCAGAAATCACATCCCAGTTTTTATCAAAAGTTTCCCAACTATACTTTATTTCATTTAGTTTCATTCCTACAGGATCAGGCAGATCAATTTCATAGCCAAAAATTTCTTTTGCCGCAGAGTTGCTATACCTTAATATATAATCAGGAACTGTAACTAAAATCATCGGGACTGGAGTTTGAAGAAATGCGGTCTCCAATAACGTTTTTGCAATATGAAGTTCTTCGGAAATTTTTTTCTTTTTATTGTACATAACAGTAACAGAAACGGAAAGAAACGTAAGCGCAATCAAAAATAAAATAATAAAAAATATTATAGCTTGCTGTTGTTCAATTTCTTTCTTGCCAATTGCCAGTTCGCGGTCTTTCTGTTCAATCTGGCTTATGTTATTTGTTTCATAAAAGAGCTGTTCTTTTTCTGCGATAAGAGCCGAATCTTTCGCCGTCATAAGCGAGTCTTTGTACGACATAGCTTTTGTATAGTCCCCTTTTTGTTTATATAACCAGCTTAGGTTGTCGTAAATTTCGATCAAATGGAACTTTGAATTAATTGAACGCAAAAGATTAAGAGCTAAGAAATTATATTTAATTGACTGATCATATTCTTTTTTTTCCTTATAGACTTTGCTCATAAAAAAATAAACGTCGGCTACTCCAAACTGACTATCCATTCCCTTATAAATTTCGAGGGACATATTCAGATTTTCAAAAGCTTTATCAAAGTTATGCTTAGAAGAATACATCATTCCAATTGCATTAAGGCACATAGCGGCGGAACTCAAATTCCCTGTTTTTCTACTTAATTCAATAGTTTTAGAGAGCTGCTCAAGCGCCTTATCCTCTTGTCCGTTATCTCTATAACACATTGCAATATTAAGCATTGTTTTTGTTATGCTATGAACATCATTTCCTTTTTGCTTAATAGCCAGAGATTTATTAAAATATGGCAAAGCGTCTTTATACTTTTTTTGATGTAAAAAGGTTAACCCGATATTATTTAAAGTATTTGCATAAGCCTGAACATCCGGCAGTATCTCTCGCATAGAACCAGCTTTTAACAAAAAATCCAAAGCTCGGTCATACTGCCCCTGATAATAAAAAAACAGCCCCAAAGCATTTTGAGCCGAAGCTTCAGTTTTAACGTCTTTAATTTCGTGCGCAATCTCAAAAGCGGAAATAAGCTTTTGAATAGCAAAAGCATATTGATTTAGAATTGAATAATTTTGCCCTATTGCAATTAATAACTCCGCTTCGCTTTGTTTATCTCCTATCGCGCGAGCAATTTTAATACCAGAATCTCCATAGACAATTCCTTTTGGCGGGGATATATCGCGGTAAGCAATAGTTAGATCAAGATATAGCTTTGCCCTGTCCTGCTTTTTAGCAGTTCTCAAAGCAATTTCCAGGCTATCAACTCTATCTGTAAATTTATCTTGAGAGCATATTGGATTTTCAAATAAAACACAGAAAAGTATTAAAAGAAAACTGAAATATTTCATTTCACGATGACTCATAGAGTACAACAAGCTCAATTTTAATAAAATCTATTTTTAATTTATACATAAATCTGATTATCATCAATACAAGCTATTAATTTATTATACACGGTCGGATCAATTCACGTCTTTATTATCGTTTCTTACAGTCATATCTTTAAGTTATTTCGTTATCTTGACTTACATGTATTAAATGACTATTTTTTCCGTTTATTTTATAATCAATTAGAGAAAGTACATGGCAGATACATCAGATTTCAGAAATGGTTTAATAATAAGGTTCAGAAACGAATTATATACGGTTGTTGAATTTCAGCATGTAAAACCGGGTAAAGGCGGCGCGTTTGTCCGTTCGATGCTGAAAAATCTTAAAACAGGAAAAGTTATAGATAACACTTTCAGAGCCGGCGAAGGCATTACAATTATAAAGGTTGAAAGAAAGAAATTTCAGTATTTATACAGAGACGGAAAAACTCTTGTCTGTATGGATAACGAAACTTATGATCAGATATATGTTGACGAGAACTTATTCGGAAACGGCGTTGGCTATCTAAAAGAAAGCATGGAAGTTGAAATTCTATCTGAAGGCGACAATATACTTTCAGTAGAAATTCCTATTTTTGTTAATTTAAAAGTTATTGAAACGGAACCTGGCTTTAAAGGCGATACAGCCACCGGCGCAGTTAAACCTGCCAAATTGGAAACTGGCGTATCTATTAATGTGCCTTTATTTGTAAACGTCGACGATGTCTTAAAAGTAGATACCAGAATCGGCGGATACGTTGAAAGGGTAAAGTTATAATTACAGGAGAATAAATGGATTTTAGTTTCATAAAAAAACTTGTTCAATTAGTTGACGCAAGCGGCGTTACCGATTTGGAAATTGAAGAGAATAACAGTAAAATCCGAATTTCTAAAAAAAGCGGCGTTACGCAAACTTCGGGTCGCGAAGTTGTCTTTCAGCCGGCAGAATACGAAGTTAAAAACACTATCAGCCCCAAGGCTGCGTCAAACGACGAAGGTCAGCCTGACTTAGCCGCGTCAGAAAGCCTTCATCAAGTTCTATCTCCTATTGTCGGCACATTTTACAGAGCTTCTTCGCCAGATTCAGAGTACTTTGTTCAAGTAGGAGATAATGTTTCGGTTGGAAGCGCGCTTTGTATAATTGAAGCGATGAAGCTGATGAACGAAATTGAATCTGACGTAAATGGCAAGATAGTCAAAATTTTAGTTGAAAATGGAGCCCCTGTTGAATATAATCAGCCGCTATTTCTAATTCAGGTTGATTAATTAAAGAGGTAATGTTGTTTAATAAAATATTAATTGCAAATAGAGGCGAAATTGCGCTTAGAATAATAAGAAGCTGCAAAGAACTTGGCATTAAAACCGTAGCAGTTTATTCTTTGGCAGATAGAGATTCGCTTCATGTAACATTTGCCGATGAAGCCGTGTGCATTGGCCCGGCTCAAAGCAAAGATAGTTACCTAAAAATTCCTAATATAATTTCAGCGGCGTTAATAACCGGAGCAGACGCTATACATCCTGGTTATGGTTTTTTATCGGAAAGCGCTAATTTTTCTGAAATTTGCGAAGAATCAAAGATCAAATTTATTGGTCCTTCTCCACAAATGATAAACGCAATGGGCAACAAAGCTTTTGCGAAAGAAACCATGAAAAATAACGGCGTGCCCGTTATTCCCGGCAGCGAAGGCGTAATTAACGACGTTAACGAAGCTAAAGATTTTGCCCGCAGCATCGGGTATCCTGTTATTATTAAAGCCTCCGCAGGCGGCGGCGGCAAAGGGATGAGAATTGCCTGGGAAGAATCAGAATTTGAAAACGCTTTTCAAACCGCTCGCGGCGAAGCTGAAGCGTCTTTTTCTAACTCGGACGTTTATATTGAAAAGTATCTTGAAAACCCAAGACACATAGAAATGCAAATTATGGGCGATTCTTTCGGCAACGTTTATCACTATGGCGAAAGAGACTGTTCTGTTCAGCGCAGGCATCAAAAACTGATTGAAGAATCTCCCTCCCCTGTTATTGATGAAAGTCTTAGAAAAATAATGGGAGAAGCCGCTGTGCTTGGCGCTAAATCTGTAAATTATGAAGGAGCCGGAACTTTTGAGTTTCTGGTTGACGCGCACAAGAATTTTTATTTCATGGAAATGAATACAAGAATTCAGGTCGAGCATCCTGTTTCTGAAATGGTATACGACGTCGATTTAGTCAGACAACAAATTTTAGTGGCCGCGGGAGAAAAGGTTGAAACTTTACCCCGTAAACCTGTCGGTCATAGTATGGAATTTAGAATTAACGCCGAAGATCCAGAACATAACTTTAGACCCTCTCCAGGAAGAATTGAATCGCTTCATTTTCCGGGCGGGTTTGGAGTCAGAATAGATTCGCATATTTATCAGTCGTATCAGGTGCCTCCTTTTTATGATTCTCTTCTTGCAAAACTTATTGTTTGGGGCAAAACCCGAAACCACGCAATTGCAAGAGGCCGGCGCGCTTTAGAAGAGTTTACTATCGAAGGAGTTAAAACGACTATTCCTTTTCATCTTAAAGTGCTGGATGATGAAAGATTTATCAGCGGCAACTTTGATACTGGTTTCATCGATAATTTTTTAACTAAACAATAAATTTTGAGGTATTTATGTTTAAACCAGAACAACTAAAGTATACTAAAGACCATGAATGGATTTTCATAGACGGGAATATCGGTATAATTGGCGTTACAGACTATGCCCAGGGCGAACTTGGCGACATTGTTTACATTGATATTGATCCTAAATTAAGCGAAATTTCTTTAGGCGAAACTTTTGGCACAATTGAAGCCGTTAAAACCGTAAGCGATTTGTACGCTCCCTGCTCCGGCAAGGTTATTGAGCTAAACAAAGAGCTTACTGATCACCCGGAATTAGTTAACGCTGAACCTTTAGGCGAAGGCTGGATGATAAAAATTGAAATAGCTGACCCGTCTCAGCTCAATGAGCTTTTAGACCTTGACGCTTATAATTCGCTTATTGGAAAATAATTTTAGTCCCATTTTTCAGATTTCTGCCGGATTATATACTCTACAGTTATTATTCCTGAAACGCTTTATTGGTTCCGGCTGACGTTTAATTATTTTTATTAATCAGTTTTATTGGTCTGTTCAGTATTCATTTTATATAGATACTTCTACTGCCGAAAAAAATGTTTATCGACAGGACAAATTCTTTCTATAAGGATTTTGTCCTGTTTTTAATTATATAACATATTTGCGGCATTAATTAATATGGTTCTGACAGAAAGTAAAACAAACAAAGACAATAATGACAAATAAAGAAACTATACTTATAATCGATTTCGGATCGCAATATACGCAGCTGATAACAAGGAGAGTCCGGGAGTTTTCAGTCTACTCAGAAATTTACTCTCATAAAATAGATATAAATAAAATAAAAGCAATTGCTCCCAAAGGGATTATCCTTTCTGGCGGACCGATGAGCGTTTATGACGAAGACTCGCCTAAAGTCGACCCGGAGATTTTTAACCTTGGCATCCCTATTTTAGGCATCTGCTATGGACTTCAATTAATTTGCTTAAATCTTGGCGGCGAAGTTGTTTCCGCTAAAAACAAAGAATATGGGAAATCCGAATTAGAAATTACAGGCGACTCCGTTTTATTTGAAGGGGTTAAAAAAAGTTCTACCGCCTGGATGAGTCACGGAGATTATGTTGCAAAATTACCCCCTGCGTTTGACATATTAGCTAAATCGGCAAACTCTCCTTTCTGCGCAATTTCGGACGAAGTAAAAAACATTTACGGCGTTCAGTTCCATCCAGAAGTTGTTCATACGGAAGAAGGGACCAAGATAATCAGCAATTTCCTCTTTTCGGTTTGCAAATGCACAGGCAATTGGAATTCTCATAATTTTGTTGAAGAAAGCATTGCCAGAATTAAAGCCCTTGTTGGAGATAAAAAAGCTATCTGCGCTTTAAGCGGCGGCGTAGATTCTACTGTTGCGGCCGTCCTGATTCAAAAAGCAATTGGTCATCATCTTATTTGCATGCATATAGATAATGGTCTTATGCGGAAAGATGAAAGCAAAACTATCGCTTCTGTATTTGATGAAAAGCTTAAATTAAATATAATACATATAGACGCTTCTGAATTGTTCCTTACAAACCTTAGCGGAGTTTCCGATCCTGAAAAGAAACGAAAAATTATAGGCAAAACCTTTATTGACGTTTTTGAAAAAGAAGCAAAAAAATTCAGCGACGTAGAGTTTCTTATTCAGGGAACGCTATATCCTGACGTAATAGAATCCGTTTCGGTAAAAGGAGCGTCGGTAACAATAAAATCGCACCATAACGTCGGCGGATTGCCTGACGTAATGAACCTGAAATTAATTGAACCTTTTAGAGAATTATTTAAAGACGAAGTAAGAAGAGTCGGACGCGAACTCGGAATAGATGAAGAGCTTATAGCGCGTCATCCGTTCCCCGGACCGGGGCTCGCCGTAAGGGTTTTAGGCGAAATAACTAAAGAACGCTTAGATGTTTTACGCGAAGCTGACGATATTTTTATTTCTGAAATCAAAAAAGCCGGAATATATGACAATATTTGGCAGGCTTTTGCCGTTTTACTTCCTATCCAGACTGTAGGAGTTATGGGCGACGCAAGAACTTATGAAAACGTATTAGCTCTGCGAGCCGTAAATTCCCTTGACGGCATGACTGCCGACTGGTTCAGATTCGATCACGACTTTTTAGCGGGCGTTTCTAACAAAATTATAAACAAAGTACGCGGAATAAACCGCGTAGTTTACGATATAAGTTCTAAACCTCCTTCTACTATTGAATGGGAATAATGACTATGGAAGACAAATACTATTTAGAACATAAATTACGAGCTGCTGCGGATTTTGAGGCTGGAGGGAAATTACTTCATGCGATACAAATATATGTTTCGCTTATTGATAAATTCCCCGAAGAACTGGATCCGTATTTTAATCTTGTTAATATATACGAGAAATTAAATAATATAGACGCGGCCGGATCTCTATTAAAACAACTGCTTGAAGATCATCCCGACTCGCTTGAAATAAGATTGTTCACTGGACAGTTTTTTTTGCGCTGCCAAAGGTGGGACGATACTATCGATATTCTGTCTATCATTGCTCCTGATGAAGAGCCGATTGTATCATTTTTTCTTGGTTACTCTCATTTTATGTTAGACGAGTGTGAATTAGCAAAAGTGAACTTTATAAACTTCATTTCTGTAGAAACAAAATCGGAATTATATTACGAAGCTCTTATCTACCTTGCCAAAATTGAAATCAGACTAAATGACTTTTCAAAAGCTCTGGAGTACGCCACTAAAGCCACTACAGTGTACTCAAATAACTGGGAGCTCCATTTAGTAATGGCAATTGCGTTTTATAACCTCGCAATGTACGCTCATGCAGTTAATGCAATTTTTATTGCGTTAAAACTGAACGGAAAAGAATTATTGGTTAACGAATGGGCCGGCAGAATTTACTATAAAGCCGGAGATTATATTAAGTCAGAAAAATTTTTCTTATTTGTTATCGACAAAAAAGGCGAAGCCTCTACCGAAATATACACTTGTTTGGGAGACGCCTGCATAAACTCTAAAAAGCTGCAAGACGCCATTAAATATTTTGATATGGCGCTTAAACTCGACCCAAACAATAAAAAAGCTAACGAAGGAAAGAAATATGCCGCTTCTTTACAAAACCAACAATAAAATTTTTAATGGGAAAATCCTCTTCTTTTTATTTTCTCTTTTTTCATTAATCCCATTTTGCAGCTCCCTTGCTCAGATGAGTTCTGACGAGGAGAACATCAATAAGAAATTCTATGTAGCGCTTAATTATTACGATAATAAAGAATATGAAAAAGCGCTTAAAAATTTTCAGGAAATTGTTTACAATATTAACTTAAACCCTAAAACGACTTCATCAAGTTTGTTTATAGCAAAATGTCAATTCGCTATGAACAATTTTGCCGATGCGTCAAAATCTCTCTCTTTATTCACTAACGAATATGCAAACAGCAAGTATATAGAAGAAGCCCGCCTTCTTTATGCAAATACGCTTGTTGAACAAAAAGAATATATAAATAGCCTTAATCAAATCTGCCTGTTAATTGAATATACCAACTCTCCTTCTTATAATATTGCAGCGAGAGAATACGGCAATTATATTACGCAGAAACATCTTTCGGCTTTTGAAGTATTAAATGAAATTAAGAATCACACAGACGCTAAAGCCAGACCTTTCCTTAAGCTAACTCTTGCAAAGCTATACCTAAAAGAGAAAAACGCTTTTCAGGCAGAACAAACACTGAACGAGCTTACAAAATCTCATCCCAAATCGGAAGAATTCAGCGAAGCTGTTGAAATGTTAAAAAACATATCCCAGCTTAAAAAAAGCAACTATGACTTTGGAACTTTAATTGGAGTAGTTTTACCAATTGTAGACGATACTGTAGCTGAAAAACTAATTAATCCTCCAATGGAAATACTTGAAGGAATTAAATTTGCAATAGACGAATACAATTTTACGGCAAATAAAAAGATTGGTCTTTTAATTAGAGACTCTAACAGAGATAAAAAGAAAATAGAAGAAATTTACAGTGAGTTTACAGAGAATAAAAATATATCCGTCGTATTAGGGCCTGTTTTTAGCGACGAAGTTCGTTATGCTCTCGATATATTCAAAGATTCTAACTTTCCAATTATCTCCCCTACTGCAACCGATAACGACTTAATCAGTTTAAATAAAAACTTTTACCAGGCTAACCCAGATTTTTCCGTACGCGGGAAAGTAATGGCGCAGTATATTTATTTTGTAGAGAACAAAAAGAAGATAGCCGTTTTGTCGGCTAATTCAGGTTACTCTCAGCAGGAAACCGAAGCGTTTATAAAAGAATTTCAGTTATTAGGCGGAACGATTGTCATACATGAAACTTACGAAAGTAAAAGCTTCCAGTTAGACGAGCCAATTGCCAAAATTGCAAGAGTACAGAGAAAAATTGAAGGAATATACATTCCTCTTTCCGATAAAATTGACGCCCCGGTTATCCTTTCGCAGCTTCATCAACGCAGAATTACCGTGAATCTTTACGGAAATCAGGACTGGTTCTCGGCAAATGGATTAGAAACATCTACAAGTCTTAGCAATAAACTGACTATCATTTCCGATTATTTTATAGACTATAACAATCCTGGATATAAAGAGTTCTCCGCAAAATTTAAGGAAAAGACTGGAATTAGCGCAGAAAGAAACGCGCTATACGGTTACGATCTTGCAAAATATCTGCTTGAAGTTATTGACGATAAAAACTTTGATTCAGGTTCAATCACATCAAAGATACTAAGCGAAGCTAGAAGCGACGGATATCACAACAACATATCCTTCAATAAAAACAGGAACAACAGATTTCTGAATATTATTCGATTCAAAGACGGCATTTTTGAACTAATAGACAGGTTCCAATCGAGCAATAATTAACTGGAGGATTTTATTCCTGGAGTTAAAGACATACCGTTAGACGACAGACCCCGCGAAAAACTAATTCTGCGGGGCGCGGAAAATTTAACAGACGCCGAACTAATTGCAATCCTTTTGCGAACAGGGACAAAAGGAAGATCAGTGATTCAAATTGCGCAGGAACTAATCAAAGACAATTTAAACCTTGCCGGGCTTGCCGTAAAACCTTTACAGCGTTTAACAAAAACCAGCGGAATAAAAAAAGATAAAGCCTCAATTCTTTTAGCCGCGTTTGAAATAAGCAGACGTATAGCTTCGCAGCAAAGATTATTTGACGACCGCAAGATAACTTCGCCTGAAGAAATTGCCTCTGTTTTTATCCCCCTTTTAAGAGACGAGCAAAAAGAAAAGTTTATTGTCGTTTGTTTAAACTCCTCAAATAAAATTATCAAATATGAAGTTATTTCCGTCGGTAATCTAAATTCAAGCATAGTTCATCCGCGCGAAGTATTTAGAACAGCGATAGAAAATAACTCAGCTTCAGTCCTTCTTATACATAATCACCCCAGCGGAAACCCTGAGCCAAGCGCAGAAGATATAACAATAACAAAGAAACTGAAAGAAAGCGGAACTATTATAGGCATTCCGGTTGTTGATCATATTATAGTTGCATGCAATCAATACTTGAGTTTTATCGAAAAAGGGTTAATTTAGAATGGGGTTTTATTTAAATTATTGGATAAAACGTTTTTACTTGAATTTAGTGGTAAGATAACTTATTTTTATAAAATCAATAAATAAAAAATTTGGAGGTCAAGAGATGAATCTGATTAAAAAACTCACAAATTTCGGTATAATTGGGATTTTCGTAGCTTCTACATTCGCAGTTGTCGGATGCGGCGGAGTTAGCGATGCTCAATTAGCGGAACTAGAATCGCTTAAGAAACAGACAAGCTCCTTAGAACAAGAAGCTAATTCTTTGAAAGAAGAAAGATCGAAGTTAGAAAGAGATAATGCCGAGAAAAATGCTAAACTTCAGCAGTGTGCAAAAGATAAAGCAGAAACTAAAGCTAACTTAGAAAAATTACCTAAATAGTTTTTTTTATTTGTAAACTATCAAAAACGAAATTGGAGGAAGATTAATGAAATTTGCAAAATATATAGCAGTTGTAGCCTCTCTCCTTCTTTTCATTTCTGCAAGTACATTTGCTCAGGAAATGACTAAAGAAGAATGGCAAAACGAAATGACTCGCCAGAAAGCTAAATTGGAGAGTCTTACTAAAGAAGTTGGAACTTTACAGACTGACGTTACCAGCTTAAAGAACACAAAAATTCAGAATTATGACGACTGTATCGGTGAATTGTATGCATTAGTTGGCGCTACTAAAGCCGACGTAGACAATTTTAGAAAAGTTGTTTCTGAATTAGAAGGCAAAATTAACAGAAAAGAAGGACCTAAAGCTGATAGAGCTCAAGATGTTTTAGCTTTAAGACAAAACAAAATTAGCGCTCTTCCTGAATTCTTCAACAAAGTTAACGTTGAATTGCCAAAAGCTCTTGACGAATGGACTGAAGCTTCTAACATTAAAGAATCAGACATTAATTATTCTGTTGTAAAAGGCGATTGCCTATGGCGCATTGCTGGTAAAAAACAACATTATGGAAACGGTTTCGCTTGGCCTAAAATTTATCAGGCTAACAGAGACCAGATCAAAAATGCTAATTTGATTTTCCCTAAACAAAACTTCAAAATCCCAAGCTTAACTCAGGATGAACAAGTTAAATATGACAAATTAAAAAAGAATTATAAACCAGCTCCTGTTAAATAATTTGTCGAAAGAATAGATTTTTCAATTATTCAGAGCCCCTGTCATTGAAAAATGACAAGGGCTTTTTATCTTTAAAGAAATTCACGATGACGGAAATAGAAAAAAAATTCACTTTAGAAAACGTTGATATGCTCTCCCTTCTCGGAAGTAATGACGCTAACCTTAAAATCATTGAAAATAGATTTAACGCTTCTATCTTTGTACGCGGCCAGGCTGTTATTGTACGCGGAATAATGGAAGAAATTGACCTGATCGAAAAAATATTCAAGGAAATGGTTTTTATTCTTAACACTTCCGGGCAATTAAAGCCTTCCGATGTTGAGATGGCTCTTCAGCTTACAACCTTTGGGAAAGAAGTTATTTCAGAAAAAGAATATGACGCTATTATCCTTTATACGAAGAACGATACAATAAAAGCAAAAACAGCCGGACAAAACCAATACTTGCAAGCCGTTAAGAAAAACGACATTTGCTTTGCAATAGGACCGGCCGGAACAGGCAAGACTTATCTTGCAGTAGCCTTTGCGGTATCGGCTTTAAAGAGCGGTTTAGTTAGCAAGATAGTTCTTGCGCGCCCCGCAGTTGAAGCGGGCGAAAGTTTAGGATTTCTGCCGGGAGATTTTCGTGAGAAAATTGATCCTTACTTACGCCCGCTATATGATTCTCTTGACGATATGCTTCCTTCTGAAAAGCTTAAATCATATATCGAAAAAAACGCAATTGAAATTGTTCCGCTTGCTTATATGCGCGGACGCACTCTTAATAATGCTTTTGTTATTTTAGACGAAGCTCAAAACGCTACCGATGTGCAAATGAAAATGTTCCTTACAAGATTAGGCGCTAACTCAAGAGCTATTATTAACGGCGATATTACCCAGATAGACCTTCCTTCCAAAAAGGAAAGCGGTCTTATCCAGGCTGAGGAAATTCTAAAAGGCGTTGAAGGCATTGGCTTCGTTTATTTTGATAAAACGGACGTTGTAAGGCATAAGCTTGTTAAAGATATAATTGACGCTTACGAAAAGTTTAACTCTTCAAAATAGTCTTGCTTTCGTTCCAGTATTTATCCATTTCTTCAAGATTTGATTCGGTTATTTTTCTGCCGGATTCATTTACTTTCTTTTCGATATAATGGAAACGATTGATAAACTTATTGTTTGTCCGTCTTAATGCATTTTCAGGATGCACGCCAATAAAACGGGCATAATTTACAATTGCAAAAAATACGTCGCCTACTTCTTCTTCCAAGTGTTCCTTTGACGATTCATTTTCCGCCTGACGCATTTCTTCAATTTCTTCTAATACTTTTGCCCAGACGTCTTTTTTATCTGCCCAGTCAAAGCCAACTTTAGAAGCTTTTTCCTGCAAGCGGTTTGCTCTTTGCAACGAAGGCAAATTTTCCGGCACTCCATCCAGAACCGATACCCTCCCCTTTTCATCAAGCTTGATAGCTTCCCAATTCTTCTTTACGTCTTCGGAATTTTCTACTTCAACCGAACCAAAAACATGAGGGTGTCTTCTTATCATCTTTTCCTGAATGCCTTCAATCACTTCTTCTAAAGTAAACTTTTTTTCTCCCTCTGCTATAAGAGAATGAAAAACTACATGTAAAAGCAGATCGCCTAACTCTTTTCTTAATTCGTCATAATCTTTTTCGTCAACAGCTTGAACCACTTCATAAGCTTCTTCCAAAGTTGCATCTTTTATTGAATCATTTGTTTGTTCTCTATCCCAGGGACATTCAATTCTTAATTTTTTTACTATATCCACAAATTCGTTAAATTTACCATCTATCATTTTTGACCTTATTTATATGAAAAAATCAGATATATTAAAATAACAATAATTTTGGAGTAATCGATGTTCGAAGAGAAAATAGTAGAAGCCGGGTATAAGCTCCCGGAAGCCCCTAAACCATTAGCAGCCTATATTCCGGCAGCCATATCAGGTAATCTTGTATTCACGTCAGGACAGCTTCCTTTAGTCGATGGGGAGCTTAAATACACTGGAAAAACAGGCGCGGATATTTCCGAAAGCGACGCTAAAAAGGCCGCAGAATACGCAGCATTAAATTGCTTAAGCGTTATTAAGTCTGTTACGGGCTCGTTAGATAAAATAGAAAAAATTGTAAAGCTTACCGTATTTGTAAACAGCGCTCCCGATTTTACAAACCAGCCAATAGTTGCAAACGGAGCTTCAGATTTGCTCGAAAAGATTTTTGGCGAAGCCGGCAAACATGCCAGAAGCGCAGTAGGAGTTAGCGGCCTGCCTAAAAACGCCGCCGTTGAAGTTGAGATTATCGCTCAGGTAAAAATCTGACCTTCCAATCTATCAAAACATATTTTAGTTTTACTTATAGGACTCAATAGTGAATAAGACCGGATTTATTATATTTTTTTCGATAGCTTTAACGATTTATTTCTCGTTAAACTCATATATTTTCATAAGAGGGCTACAGGCCCTCCCCTCAATACGGACGCTTAAGAGTTCGTACATTTTTATTTTCTGGTTTCTTTCGCTATCATTCGTTGCAGGAAGAATTTTAGAAAAAAGCGCAATTACCTGGTATGGCGACGCGATAACATTGATTGGCGCGCTTTGGCTTGCCGCAATGCTTTATTTTCTTCTGTTTACGATTCTGTTTGACGTTATCAGAGCAGTGAATTATTTTGTAAACGTTTATCCCGATTTTATAAAAAACAATTACGAAAAATCTAAACAAATCATTTTTCTTGCAACCAGTCTTGTTGTATTTTTAATTGTATTTTGCGGTTATCTTAATGCCAAAAACCCACAAATAAAAACGGTTGATCTTGTAGTAAAAAAGAACGGGACAAACCTGAAGTCTTTAAATATTGTCGCTGCGTCGGACATCCACCTTGGAACTATAATAAGCAATTCCAGAATAGAAAATATTGTAAACAAAATAAATGCGCTTAATCCGGATATTGTTCTATTGCCAGGCGATGTTGTTGATGAAGACGTTGCGCCTGTAATAAAAAATAATCTTGGCGTTACTCTGGAGAAAATAAAATCTAGATTTGGAACCTACGCAATTACAGGCAACCATGAATATATAGGCGGCGTAGAGCCCGCCGTTAAGTACTTAAGCCAGCACAGCCTTAATATGTTACGGGACAGCGTTGTTTTGATTGATAATAGTTTTTATATAATTGGCCGGGAAGATTTAAGCTTTAACCGCGCTAACCATAGAAACCGCAAAACTATAGCCGAGCTTATTAGCGGGCTTGATAAATCTAAACCGTTAATCCTGCTCGATCATCAGCCGTTCCATTTGGAAGAGGCGGAAATAAATGGAATTGATCTGCAAATTTCTGGACATACCCACAACGGGCAGTTATGGCCGTTTAATTATATAACCCAAAAAATTTATGAAATGAGCTGGGGATATCTAAAGAAAGGCGAAACTAATTATTATGTTTCATGCGGAGTTGGAACCTGGGGTCCGCCTGTAAGGACAGGCA
The DNA here is from genome assembly GCA_002307295.1 of Ignavibacteriales bacterium UBA1304. Lineage (GTDB taxonomy): Bacteria > Bacteroidota > Ignavibacteria > Ignavibacteriales > Ignavibacteriaceae > UBA1304. The sequence continues at coordinate 35,949 of DBTY01000012.1, read as the reverse complement.
ATACCCCCGAAATTGTGAATATTAAATTAAAGTTTGAAAATTAATACTTAAAATGTTTTATTTTTTCTCCTTTAACTCCTAATTCGGTCATGGCTTCAATCCCAATTTGCAGGTGAAGATCGGAGAATTTAGCAGTAACTACTTTATCCGATTCCTCCGTCTTCACTCCTTCAGGAGCCATAGGCATATCAGAAACTAAGAGTAAAGCTCCTCGCGGAATTTCGTTAACTAGCCCGACGATAAAAAGAGTAGCCGTTTCCATATCAATTCCAATTGTAGCCGTTTTTTTAAGGTAGTCCTTAAAATTTTCATCCCATTCCCATAGGCGCCGGTTGGTAGTATAAATCACGCCTGTGCGGTAATCAAGTCCATGGTCTACAATTTTATTAGAGACGAACTTATGCAGCTTAAATGTAGGCAGAGCAGGAACTTCTTTAGGCATATAATCGTCGCTTGTTCCCTCGCCCCGTATAGCGGCTGTTGGCAGTATAAAATGACCTATCTCAGTCGAGTGTTTTAAACCGCCGCATTTACCAAGGAACAAAACGCCCTTTGGTTTCCGTGCAACTAATAAATCCATAATAGTAGCAGCATTAGAAGAACCGATGCCAAAATTTATAATACTCAAACCGTCGCTGTTTGTAGCGGTCTGCATTGGTCTGCCAATGCCTTTAATATCGCAATTAAACTGCTCGGCAAATTTAGCCATATAGTTATGGAAATTAGTCAATAAAAGGTAATCGCCAATTTCGTCAATCTTGGCTCCGGTATAACGCGGCAGCCAGTTTTCTGCAATTTCTAATTTCGTCTTCATATTTACTTTTGTAATTATTAGATGTATAAATTTAAGGAAAATAATCTTAAATTTTACGGTCTTTGTTAATTATGCCTATTTAAAGTAGAAAACTTTCTATCCAGCTTTGCAGAATAAAAGGTTATGAATAAGAAAGAGTCTTTTTATTTCATCAGAACCATTTTTTTTGATAATTTGTAAACAGCGCCGTCTGATCTCAGCGCTGTTAAAGAATAAATATATACGCCGCTATTTAACTTTGAAGCGTTAAAATCATAAACGTGCGCGCCTTTTGCAAGGCTTCCATTTGCAAGCGATGCAACTTGCTGCCCAAGAACGTTAAATACTTTTAGCGTTACTTTTGAATCTGATGTAAGATTAAAACTTATTTTTGTCGATGGATTAAACGGATTTGGATAATTTTGTGATAAGCGAAATTTGTTTATCTCTGTTTTTTTATCTTTAACGTCAGTTGGTTCAGAATAATAGAGGTTCTCCTCTGCGGCTATGCTAACAAAACCAAAGTTGTCGCCAATCGAATTTTCAAAATCGCCATTGCCGTAGGACCATTCTTCATTTTGCCAGTTTTCGTGTACGCCGTATATACAGGCGTTATCCGAATTATATGTATAAATAAACTTATTATCATTTATCCATTGACTGCCGTCCCAGCTTTCTATTAAATGCGAAATATTATTCCCATTGGAATCGTATATGTAAAAATCTGTTAACGAATTTACCCATACGCTATCCATCCAATATCTTGACGTAATAATAGAATCTCTTCCATGCACATCATGTTGAAATAGTATCAGCGATTCATTAACCCATTTATCGTTACTCCATAATTCCCAGACTAATGAATCAGTTTCCCCCTTAGAGTTATAAAATTGAATAAACTTAGTATCATTTACCCAATTGCTGTCTGTCCATAATTCGCGAATGCCTAAATAAACTTTGTTGTCAGAATTATACTTACATGTTTTCCGATAAAAATTCCTCCATTGTCCGTTTGAGTACTTTTCAATTGAAAAGTTAGTATTATTCCCACAGGAATCATAACCGAAAGAACAAAGAGACATATTAGCCCATTCGCCTAACCATACCTTGCTTAATATTGAAATCATTTGCCCCTTTGAATCATATACTATTTGCTCAAGCCCGGTTTTATCCCATCCCCCCATCTGGTCGGAACAGTATTCATAAATATCTGAAAGTCTGCCGTCATTATAATGGAAAACGTTTTTAGAATTTAAGATGTTCGAGTTTTGCGTAGTGAAAATAATACTATCCAAAAGACTATTTGAACTTCCCCGTTGTTTAGCTGTTTTAGCTCTTTTAAATTGATTGGGCAGAAAAAACAAATTAGCTTTATCTGGGTTTAATTTATTAAACTTATTTATTGATCGAGGGAAATGCAGATAATTAAAATTATTATTAGTCTGCGGCAGCGCCTTAATAGGCAATAGCGCAACGAAAAATAAAACTACCAAGAAATATTGTTTACAGCGGATAATAATACTGCCCCTTTTATTAAAACACATAATAAAATATTTTTTCGCTTTTTAGATTATAAATGGAGTTTCAGTAAGTCAATTGCAAAATCATCTAATTTTATCTTCAATTTTTAACGACAAAACTTACCGCTTTTTAAAATAACTATCAATAAAGATTTCGACAAGCACGAAGAACAGTTAATCAAAATCCCCAGATTTTTGTAAAGCAGCCTTATATTTTGCTGCTTTAATTATTGCTTTTTCTTAAAAACAGTTGGGAATATATTCTTTTTAAATTATTTTACAAAAACATAATTACATATTTAATCATTTAGTCAGGATGCAAAATGAAAACATCGTTCTTAACTTTAACTCTTGCAGGCGCTTTATTATTTGGCTCTATTGATATTATGCCGCAGGATAAAGACGTAAAGGCTCCAAAGCCTCCTAAACAGGAACAGAATATCGACCAGCCAAGACCTCCGAAAGAAGGCAAAAAGAAAATCAAACGTCCTAAAAAAATGAAGGCTCCAAAGCCTCCTAAACAGGAACAGAATATCGACCAGCCAAGACCTCCAAAAGGAGATAACGAAAAACCCAAAGAGCCAAAACCTCTAAAGGAAGGCAAAAAGAAAGCTAAAACTCCTAAGCCTGAAGCTCCTGGACAAGAAAAATAGTTTATCGTTTTTCGCAATTATTAATAAGCCGCCCCGATTTATTGGGACGGCTTATTAAATTTTTTTTATTTCGAATTATAAATTCGCTTTTTAACGTTTTTTCATCCGCTACAAAACAAGAACCGCTTTAGTTACAAAATCTTTTATTTTTCCGTTGTTTTAACAGCCAATCATAAATCTCCTGTTTTTCAAATAAAGATGTAATATCATGACCTGCATTCTCAACTTGCGTAAATGTTACGTTTCCATCACAACTGTTTAATCTATTTACTAACCGCTCTGTTTCGTTTATACTAACAACAGTATCCGCCGTGCCATGAAAAGTCCAAATAGGTATTTTGTTTATGCGGCAAATATCCAACGAATCGTTACAGCCGCCGCATAAAGGAACTATTGCCGCAATTATTTCAGGAAAGTCCATTGCAGCATGCCAGGAACCATATCCTCCCATGCTTATCCCGGTTACGTAAATTCTGTTTTTATCAATCCTGTATTTTGAGGTCAGCTCCTGATACAACAAATCAAACCAGTTTATCCTTGACCAGTAAGTTGTGTCGGGGCATTGCGGCATGGCAATAATAAAATTATAATTATGTCCTTTATCAATTAAATACGGCAATCCATACGTTTTAAGTTTATTTAGATCGGAACCGCGTTGAGACCCTCCATGAAGATAAATTACAAGCGGAAGAGAATCTGTTCCATTTGAATATTCTTTTGGCTGATACAATAAGTAATTGCACTTAATTTTGGGCTTAACGCTATTTTGCGGATAAATACAACCGCCGATTCCTATAAAAAGAACGATTAAATAAATAAGCTTATTTTTCATTAAGATACCCTATTTAGCGACATGTTGTAAACGCTAATTTTATTTTGCATTTTTAATTTCTACGTCTTTATCTTTAATATCGGTTATAAAATCAACCCCGTTTTCTACAAAGACGCTTTTCAGCTCCTTATTTGAAGGCGACGCAGGAGCGTTTATGTTAGTAAGTTTTAACCCCGAATATTTATTAATATGAACGCCGTATTTAAAATAATCTTCCTTTACGTTATCCCATCGGACGTTAAAGTTATTAACTGATAGGTTCTTTACCTGCTCCGCATAAAACGCCGAAATATCCGATGCAAAAAGCTGATGATCGCCTGAACAGCCGCGCAAATCTATATTGCCTCCGGCGACGCCGTTGAGTTTGCTTTCTAGAAAGACGAAAGAAACGTTTTCAAATTTTACGTCTTCAATTATGCTTTCGTCAGTTCCATATAGCAGTATGCCGGACTCCCCTTTGCATGTTACATCCCTAAATAAAACGTTTTTAATCTTTCCTAATTTTTCTTTATCGGTTCCTCTAACTGCGGAAATATGAATCGGTTCGCCATTGCCCCACCAATCGCCCGTATGCAGGCGGGTTTCAATATTGATATTTGTAAAGGAAATATTTTCAAGACTCCCTTCGTCTCTTAGAAATATTCCGATCCCTCTGTTTGAATTAGTAATGTTGATATTGCTTATATTTATATTCTTAACGCTATTCTGATCCTGATAACCTATCCTTATGCCGCTTGAACGGGATTGCAGATTACAATTTGTAACGTTTATATTTCCGCTAGGATGGCGCAAATCAAAATATCCGGGCAATTCAAAATGATGCGCAAATCCTGTAATAACAATAGCGTCGTCTCCGGTGCGTATATCGCAATTTGCCACCGTAACATTGGAACAGGAAGTAATATCTATGCCGTCGCTATTTGGGGTGGACATGCTGTTCCAGATTTTTAATCCGTTAATTGTCACGCCGTCGCAATCTACAAGATGAAACGTCCAGAACGGCGACTTGGTAAATATAACATCGCGCACTAAGACATTTTTACATTCAGAAAAAATAACCATTTGCCTTGGTCTGTCTTTAGGAACTACAGGGCCGTCGCCAATACCAGACTCTACAAAGCGGTAATTATCTTTTTGTCTGGTGTTTTTTGTTCCGTCTTTATCAATGGATTTAGCCTTATCCCAGATAAAAAACGCTTCTTCATTCCCGTTAATGGAACCCTGCCCGGTTATAGAAACATTTTCAGCTTTATGCGCGTATATTATTCCGTATAGCGAAGGCGAACTAAAAATAGGCGATTGGTAAAAACGGTAGTCTGCAAGATTGCCGCTCCCTTTTAATATTGCGCCCGATTCAAGATAAAGGTTTACATTTGATTTAATATCCAGCGTTCCAGTAATAAAAATTCCGGTTGGAATAATTACCGTCCCTCCGCCATTGGCATTACAGGCGTCTATAGCTTTTTGAATGCTAATAGTGTTAAGAGTTTTGTTATCCGAAACCGCGCCGTAATCGGCAATATTATATTTTTGCGAATAAAGCGTTATAGACAGCAATAACCAGACAAATATAAAACCGTTAAATCTCTTCATCCAGAAACCTCTTATTATTTTAGCAAATAATTTTTGCACAAAACGAACGTCCAGTAAATTTTTGCGCAATATTAGTAGGTAATATTAATAATAAATTTTTTAAGCGGCAATTGTTAATTGAACTATCACATCATGCAGGTATACAATAGCGGAAAATTCTTTTTAATAAGCATAATCTTTTATAATTTTCATTTATTGAAAATAAAAGAATAAGCATACAGATATGGACACAGAAATAAGCTCTCCCAAACGCTCCTACGCGCTCGACGCATTAAGGGGTTTTGCAATTCTTACAATGCTGCTATCAGGGCAAATCCCTTTTGGCGTATTGCCTTCGTGGATGTATCATGCGCAGGTTCCGCCGCCGCTTCATAAATTTATGCCCGGTTTGGCTGGCATCACATGGGTTGATTTGGTTTTTCCATTTTTCCTTTTTTCGATGGGAGCCGCTATTCCTCTTTCCATTTCAAGAAAAATTGAAAAAGGCGTTCCGCAATATAAAATTATTAGTTCTATTATTTTAAGAGGTTTTATTCTTGTCGGCTTCGCTATTTTCGATCTCCATATAAGACCCGGAGAAATGAAAGCAGCGCCTGATATAGCTACGTATTTATATGCTTTGTTAGGTTTTCTTCTTTTGTTCCCGGCTCTTGCAAGATTTCCATACAAAATGAGTCCCGTTATAAGCGCGCTAATAAAAGTATGCGGAGTAGTTGGGATTGTGGTTTTTCTTGCCCTTGTAAGATACCCTGACGGAAGCGGTTTTATAGCCGAACGAAGCGATATCATTTTATTAGTGCTCGCCAACATAGCTATTTCAGCTTCCCTAATCTGGTACTTTACCCGTTCTAATTTATTGCTAAGGCTTGGCATACTTGGTTTTCTGTTTGCGGCCAGACTTATTCACACTGAACTAAGCTGGGGTAAATGGCTATGGCATAGCACGCCTCTCCCCTGGTTTGGCATGCTTTATTTTCAGCAGTATTTATTTATAGTTTTACCGGGAACAGTAATTGGCGATTTAATTTTAAAATGGATGAAGTCCGACACAGCGCTAAAGCAAAATGAAACCGTTAAGGAATGGAGTAAAAGCTCTCTTATTGTAATTGCAGGAATTATGTTTATTTTTGTTTTGGCTTGTCTTGTAGGGCTTAAATCAAGACTCGTCTTTGAAACCTTATTAGGCTCCATTGGATTAATGCTAATTACATGGGGGCTTATTTCTAAAGCAAAAACGCCGACTGAAATATTTATCAGAAAGATATTCCAATGGGGTTCCTATCTTCTTTTACTTGGCTTAGCCTTTGAACCTTACGAAGGCGGCATAAAAAAAGATCACCCCACAATGAGTTATTACTTTGTTACTGCGGGGCTTGCTATATTTATGCTTATAGCGTTTACTATAATAATTGACGTCTTTAAGAAAAAGAAATGGGTGCAATTACTGATTAATAACGGGCAAAACCCAATGATAGCCTATGTTGGTATAACAAACCTTATGCCCCCTATACTAGGCATTACAGGATTAGGCGTATTCTTAGACTCAATGTTCCCTACTCCATGGTTAGGAGTATTAAAGGCGGTAATGATTGTGCTTACGCTTGCCCTTATTGTAAGCTTCTTTACTAAACGAAAAATCTTCTGGCGTACGTAGAAAGTTTGTCGAAAAGTTTTATTTGCTTTTCACGCGTCATAAATCTATTTTCACACCCAGTTTATTAGGAGATTATGATGCCTTATTTATGTAATTTTAAGACTATACCCGGACTATATGAATATCTTACTGAGGAGCATTCAAAGACCGCCGTTTACCCGGCTCTTAAGTACAAAACTGGCGGTAAGTTTACAGGTATAAGTTATCAGCAATTAAAAGAAGAAACAGAAAATTTCGCTCTCGGACTCGCTTCCGTTGGAATTAAGCGAAACGATAAAATTGCAATTATTTCTGAAAACAGACCTGAGTGGATTTATTCCGATCTTGCTATACTTGGCCTCGGCGCTGTAGACGTGCCCCTTTACCCTTCCCTTACAGCCGCAAGCATTGAGTTTATTATCAATAATTCGGAATCGGTTGGAGTTATCGTATCCAACAAATTTCAGCTAAATAAAATATTAAAAATTCGGTCCAATCTAAAAACTGCAAAGTTCATTATTGTAATGAACGAAAAAGATTTAATCACCGGAGTTCCAAATCTTTACACTTTCAAAGATATTCAGGAGCGGGGCGAGCTGCAAAAAAAAGAAACGCCTTTCTACTTTAAAGAAAATATACGTTTGTGCAAAGAAACAGATTTGTGCACAATAATATATACTTCGGGCACAACCGGCGAGCCCAAAGGCGTTATGCTAACCCACAAAAACATTGTTTCAAATGTTAAAGGGGCTCATGGAGTATTTCATGTAGAAAAAAACGACGTGTTCCTTTCGTTCCTTCCTTTATGTCACATATTTGAACGAATGACCGGATATTACACAGCGCTATCCGGCGGCTGCGTTATTTGTTTTGCCGAAAGCATTGAATCCGTTATGCGCAATTTTCAGGAAGTAAAACCGACTATAATGACCACAGTCCCGAGGTTGTTTGAAAGAATGTATTCTAAAATTACCCGCAATATCGAAAGTCAGTCGGAAAACAAACAAAAACTTTTTAACTGGGCTCTTGAGCTCGGCAGAAAATATGCCGAAGCTAAAAAAGACGGAAGCATCCCGGTTGGATTAGGAGTAAAACATAAATTAGCTGATAAATTAGTCTTGGAAAAAGTCAGGAATATTACAGGCGGAAACCTGCGATTTTTTGTTTCCGGCGGCGCGGCGTTATCAAGAGAGTCGGGCGAGTTTTTTGAAGCAGTCGGAATTCTAATTATTGAAGGTTATGGCATGACTGAAACTTCCCCTGTAATTGCGGTAAACCGCGAAGACGACAATAAATTTGGAACCGTAGGAAAACCTCTTCCAGGCGTTCTGGTAAAAATTGCTAACGACGGCGAAATACTTGTTAAAGGGCCTAACGTTATGCAGGGGTATTTCAAAAACAAAAAAGAAACTGAAGAAACATTAAAAGACGGATGGCTTCATACGGGCGATCTTGGCGTGTTTGACGCTTCAGGCTTTTTAATAATTACAGATAGAAAAAAACATCTTTTTAAAACTTCCGGCGGAAAATATATTGCGCCTTCCCAGATTGAAAACCTGTTTTTAGGCAGCAAATATATCGATCAGTTTGTCCTAATTGGCGACAGGCGCATGTTCCTTAGCGCGTTAATTGTACCAGATTTTGAAGCCGTTAAAGAATATGCGGATTCCAATAATATTCCATACGATACTGTAGCCGATCTTACAAACAATCAGGAAATATATAATCTGATTGAAAAAGATATGACAAAATTCCAGAAGCAATTAGCTAATTATGAGCGGGTTAGAAAATTTGTCCTGCTCGATAAGCAGTTTAGTCTGGAGTCTGGAGAAATTACTCCATCGCTAAAAGTTAGAAGAGACTTTGTAGAAAAACGTTACGGCTCTCTGATAGAAGAAATGTACTCGGATATTGATAAATAATGCTACTGCATGTTTTATTAGTAAAGCGAACGACCATCCACTTAACACATTGTCATACCCGCGAAAGCGGGTATCTCTTTCAAAAACTTAATAACCAGATACAAAATATTTTATAATTTTAATTAAAAATTCATAAAATTGCTGATGCAAAAAGAAAGAATTTTGTTTATGTTAATAAAGGATGTTTTAATAACCTCTCCAAATACCAAAGAAAAACTACTCCGAGGGGTATAAATGTGACCAATAATATGATTCCCAAATTTTGATATTGCATATTTCAATATGACAAATAAAAACAAAATATTAATTGTAAGTTTTTTACTAATAGGAGCAATTATTTCCCTATTCCCTCCTTTTTCTTGGGATAATGAAAGGCTAAGAAGTCCAAATGATAGGGATAGACTTAATTATTATTTTGAAGATAAAATTCCCGTAAAAGGATATGATTTTTTATTTAATGATCTGAAAAAAGAATTTATTTTTTCAGATAATAAAGTAGTTCTTGAAAGACATCTGCTTTTAGGGGAATTATTAATTGAGACTTTTATTGCATTACTGATATCCGCATTCTTTCAATTCCTGTATAACCACTCCTCTCCAAGGATAATATTTTTTAGTTTGTATTTATTAATGATATTCCTTCTTTCAGGAATATCATTACTGTTAATCAATAGCATCTCTCCATGGTTTCAGCCCGATTATTCAATAATACTTCAAACGGAAAACAAAATTAAAAGCGATTACCCAAACTTGCTAACGAATAACAATGTTTTTGAATTATCAATTATCGTTGATAAGTTAAAAAAAGGGTTCCGCGCTGATTGGGATGACCCGACAAACGAATTTTGGAATTCAATTTATTCATCGCTTATACTAAACTCTAATAATTTGCCGAAAATAGAAAATTTTCTTGAAAAAACTAATGAAACAAATATCATTAGAAATAAAAAGCCAAAACCAATTGATTGGTCTCAAATAGATAAAGAAGTTGTCTTTCAACACTCCAGCAATTATAGAAATTACTTACCCCCAAAAGGATATAAGGTTAATTATTCAAAACTTTTAGATCTGATTGATTTGCAAAAATACAATACTCTTATTAATATTTTACAAAATTATCCAGCATTTACTTTAATTAAAACCAAGTATCGTGAAAATCTTGATAATTATTGGATAAATACAATTCCACGAATAAAGATATGGTCTATTGTAATGATTATCTTTCTTATATCGTTATTGTTTTTTATTAAGAAAAAATGGGTATTTGCAAAAATTGAATTATATAATCTTCGTTTTAATTTTACAACATAACTAACTGCGAAACATTATATTGATAATATTTTCATTTAGTATTGGAGTTTACAATATGACTAAAGAGCAATTCAATATCCTTAATAATTCTATATTAGAAAATCTTAAATCGAAAAATCCTTTTTCTGTCACAACAACTGAATTATTTAGTTGGATAAATTTTGATATAAAACTTAAAAGCGGTCATACTAAATTATATGATGAATTTATAAAATATTGTAATGAGCTAACTCCACCTTACTCTGTAAATTCATTCTATAAGCATTCAGAAAACGACAGACAATTTGATATTGAGTTTCGATTGAAATAAAAAGTACCTGCCCAACTTCTAAATAATGATAACTATTTTGTACTTCTTCAGTCATGAAGCCAAGTAAAACTTGGAATTATTGCGTAACAGTCGTACCTTGGTCTGGATAAAAATTTATTCTCTCAGAGATTCCCGCTTTCGCGTGAATAACAAATATACTTCAATTCGGCAGACTAACAGTCTGCCGCTACGAATCTGGAGACAATCGCATTATTTTTTAGTCATACATTTATCAATTATATCCAACATCTGTTTATGGATTTCCCCTATTGTCGGAAGCATCAAAAATTTAATAATTATACTTGCTTAAAATGATCATTTTATATAATTTCAAATAAGCTTAGCACGGAAAAAATGCCGCTACTAATAGGACTGCTGGAAGCGACAAGAGGAATTCAATATAAAAACTGAACAATGGCCGTTTTAACAAAGTAAAATCGGACTTCTAAACAAAATAAAAGCGCTCTGATGTATTTAACTTTACTCCATATTAAAAAACATACTTGGAAAAAGTAAACAATTAAAAAGGAGAGCTTAAAAATGAAAGAAGTAAAAACGACGAACAATTACAACGGCGTTCTTCAAAAACCTTTAAATTCAGGGTTTGATCACAACTCTACAACTTCCGATCTAATCAAAGGAATTGACCTTAGCGGCAAAACCGCAATTGTAACAGGCGGTTATTCCGGAATCGGTCTTGAAACAGTTAAAGCCCTAATTTCTGCCGGCGCAAATGTTGTTGTGCCAGTCAGAAATATAGAAAAGGCAAAGAGAAATCTGATAGGACTGAAAAATATTACGATTGAAACCATGGATCTTATGGATCCCAAATCTATCGATATCTTTGCCGAGAATTTTCTTAAAACAGGAAGCCCGCTTCACATTCTCATCAATAATGCGGGCATTATGTGGGCGCCGTTAGAGCGCGATTCACGAGGTTATGAATCCCAGCTTTGCACAAATCATTTAGGGCATTTTCAGTTGACTGCCAGACTTTGGCCTGCTTTGAAAAAAGCTAATGGAGCACGAGTGATTAGCGTTTCTTCTTTTGGCCATCAATTTGCCCCTTTCAATTTTGACGATCCTAATTTTGAAAAACGGGAATATGAAACGCTGCAGGGTTATGGTCAGGCTAAAACGGCAAATAATTTGTTTATAGTAGAACTTGATGCGCGCGGGCGCTCTTCAAATGTCCGGGGTTTTTCGCTTCATCCCGGTTCTGTAAATGATACCGATCTAGGGCGAAAAGCTCCTATGAAGTTATTTCAACAAATGGGCACTCATGACGAAAACGGCAACATATATCCCGAAGTAGCAAGAAAATTAAAAACCGTTCCGCAGGGGGCTGCAACATCAATATGGTGCGCTACCAGCGAGAGCCTAAATGACATAAGCGGGATTTATTGCGAAAACTGCGATATAGCGGAATTAGACAACGGCAATATTGAACATAAATACGACAACCCATTAACGCTTAGAGGCGTAAAACCTTATTCAGTAGATGAAGATAATGCTAAAAGACTTTGGGATTTGACCCAGGAATTAACCGGAGTAACCTTTGACGCTGTTTAGAGAAGTGAATTGGAAAAGTCTGTGTGATGAACTCAGACTTTTCTTTTATAATAAATAATTTGTAGTATAGTTATTATGCAAACACACGAATCGCAATATGTGAGCCCAGAAATTAAGCTTTCCAGCTTTGAAGAAAAATTTTTCAGCGCGGAAGTGTTTCTGGAGCATCATGCGTTGATATGGTTTATATCAGGAGAAGCGAAAATCGTACAGGCGGACGCCGTCCATATTTTTGGACCAGGCGATACCATACTCTTTCCCCGTAATCAATTAGCCACATTTATGAATTATCCAAAAGGCGGTCGGCCTTTTAAATCAGTAGTTTTAAACTTGACTATCGACCGCTTAAAAGATTTTTACATCAAGTACAATTTTAAACCCATCCAATCCAATTATCAATCCAGAATTTTCACTTTTAAAAAGCATCCGTTGTTGGATAGCTGTCTGGCCTCCCTAATGCCTTACTTTGAAATGCGCGATGTCTTGCCCGAAAACATAATTTCAATAAAAGTGGAAGAAGCCATCAACATACTTAGAACTATTGAGCCAAGCATAGATAATCTCTTGGCAAATTTTGAAATACCTGGGAAAATTAATCTGACTGACTTCATGGAAAAGAACTATATGTTTAACTTGACATTGGATAAGTTCGCTCGCCTTACCGGAAGAAGTCTGACAACTTTCAAGCGCGATTTTAAAAAGGCTTTCAAAACCACTCCGCAAAGATGGCTCACACAAAAACGGCTAAATCTGGCTCATTACCAGCTTAAAATAAGAAATAGGAAACCAGGCGATGTGTATTTTGAAGCGGGCTTTGAGAATCTTTCTCATTTTTCTCATGCATTTAAGAAGTATTTTGGTTACAACCCAACGGAAATAAGCCAATAGATAAATTTATCCTAACCGAGCTTCCCGCTTTCGTGGGAATGACATTCTATTTACGTAAATGACAAACATGCTTTAATTCGGCAGACTAAAAGTCTGCCGCTACGAATCTGGAGATAATCGCATTATTTTTTAGTAGTACATTTATCAATTATATCTAACATCTGGTTATGAATTTTTCCGTTTGTGGAAAGTATCTGGCGGTTAAAAATATCCATTTTAGCTCCTTTAAAATCAGTCGTTCTGCCGCCTGCCTCTTTAATAATAAGCATGCCTGCGCAGATGTCCCATGGATGAAGATGAACTTCCCAGAATCCGTCAAAAACTCCTTTTGCCACATAGCACATATCCAGAGCGGCCGAGCCAAGCCGGCGCATTCCGCGCGCAACCTTTACAAGCTGCACAAATATATCCAGCGCGTTGTTCGGGTTATCGGCTATATCGTACGGAAATCCGGTAACAAGCAGACTCCTTTGCATCATTTCGTTTTGGCTGACGCTTATTTTCTTGTTATTACAAAACGCTCCGCCGCCAAGCTCGGCAGAGTACGCTTCATCGCGCATCACGTCATATATAACTCCCGCCACATTCTCGCCGTTTTTCTGAACGCCAATCGAAACAGAAAAGATCGGAACGCCATGAGCAAAATTTGTAGTTCCGTCCAAAGGATCAACCACCCACGTATAGTCCGAAGTCGCTTTTATTGACGCGCCCTCTTCCCCCAGGACGCCGTGTCCCGGAAATTTTTTCTGGATAAAATCCGTTATGAAGGCTTCCGATTTTTTATCAATCTGCGTAACTAAATTTGATTCGTTGGTTTTAAATTCAATTTCCAGATTTTTACCAAACCCATTTCTTACAATTTCACCCGCTTCTTTGGCAATTTTAATTATATCTTCAATCATTTTTTTTATTCTTATTTTAAATTATTATAAATATAGAACTAAATTAATAAATTTACTTTAAATAGCTTAACTTTACAAAGCCATTAAGTATTATCATTGTATAAATTTTATTGGTTTGAAAGCGTTTTGAATTTATAATATATTATTATTCTCATTATTAATGTTTAGGAGTATAATTGGATACCGTTGAAAAAGTTGAAATGACTCAGGATAAAGATGAAATAACAATAATTGATGATTTGCCGGAAATTTTACCTATTCTGCCATTACGAGATTATGTTATTTACCCATATATGATTTTCCCCGTGCTTGTGGGCAGAGAACAATCTATCAAAGCTGCAAACAAGGCTCTGGAAGCGTCTAAATATATTTTTCTTGCTACTCAAAAAAAATCGAACCTTGAAGATCCGACTAAAGACGATATTTTTCTTGAAGGAACCGTCGCAAAAATCGTACAGATATTAAAGCTTCCAAACGGATTAATGAAAATACTCGTCGATGGTCTCTTACAGGGCAGGATAACTGAGTTTACAGATAACGAAGAGTTTTTTGAAGCAAAAATTGAAGTAATTGTTCCTGAAGTTGAGAACGATCACGAGATGAACGCCCTTGTCCGTCAGATGAGCCAGCTTTTTAGAAGCTATGTGAAAATAAACAGAAACGTGCCCCCGGAAGCTCTATCCGCTTTTGAAAATATTGAAGAGCCGGATAGAAAACTTTTTTACGTTGCTGCAAATATCAATCAGGTAGTAGAAATTAAACAGACTATACTCCAAAAATTTACTATCAAAGAGCAGTATTACGAAATAATAAAAATACTAAACTCCGAAATTGACATACTTAAAATTGAAAAAGAAATAGATAATAAAGTTCAGGAAAACATTGCCAAAACACAGCGCAAGTATATTATTCAGGAACAGATTCGCACTCTGCAAACTGAACTTGGCGAAGAAGACGAAAACTCTGGCGATATAGCTAAACTTAAAGGGCAGATTAAAAAAGCTAAAATGCCCAAATACGCCGAAGAAAAAGCAAATGAAGAATTAAGCAAATTCAGCAAAATTCCTCAGCTCTCCCCTGAATCTGCTGTGATAAGAAATTACATCGACTGGCTGACGCTTGTTCCATGGACTAAAAAGACTAAAGACAATCTTGATATTGAACACGTTAAAGCTACTTTGGATGAAGACCACTTTGGCCTTGATAAACCAAAGGAAAGAATACTTGAACAAATTGCCGTTCTAAATTTAGTTCAGGAATTAAAAGGACAGATACTCTGCTTTGTAGGACCTCCCGGAGTCGGTAAAACTTCGTTAGGCAAATCTATTGCCCGCGCGCTTGGCAGAAAATTTGTAAGAATCAGCCTTGGCGGCATACGCGACGAAGCTGAAATACGCGGTCACAGAAGAACATATATAGGCTCTATGCCGGGTAAAATAATTCAATCCATGAAAAAAGCCGGGACTATAAATCCGGTAATACTACTTGACGAAATTGATAAAATGAGCGCCGATTTCCGAGGCGATCCATCTTCGGCTATGCTTGAAGTTTTAGACCCGGAGCAAAACAATACTTTTAACGACCATTACTTAGAAATAGACTACGATCTTTCGCAGACGCTATTTATTACCACAGCCAATGTTCGCTATAATATTCCTCTGCCTTTGCAGGATAGAATGGAAATTATTGAACTGCCCGGATATCTTGAATATGACAAATTGGAAATTGCCAAACGGCATATAATTCCAAAACAGATAAAACTGCACGGCATTGAAAATAAGAATGTAAAAATTGAAGACGACGCCGTTAGAAAAGTAATTTCGGAATATACGCGCGAAGCTGGCGTAAGAAATCTTGAACGCGAACTTGCTAATATTTGCCGTAAAATTGCAAAAGACGTTGTTATGCATAAGACAACAGGAAATTCTAAAAAAGGAATTGTTATTGACGCTAAAAAAACGGAAGAATTTCTTGGCGTGCCTAAATACAGAAAACATAATTACACTAAAGAAAAAAGAGTCGGCAGCGTTACAGGGCTTGCATGGACAAGCGTCGGCGGCGAAATTCTTAACGTTGACGTTACCGTAATGGTCGGTTCCGAAAGGCTTACTTTAACTGGTCAGCTTGGCAGCGTTATGAAGGAATCCGCTCAGGCCGCTTTAAGCTATATCCGTTCTAATGCCGTAAAATTTGGCATCGATCCGGGTTACTTCAAAGGAAAAGAAATACATATTCATCTGCCTGAAGGCGCTATACCTAAGGACGGACCGTCGGCCGGCATTACAATGACTATGGCTATGCTTTCGGCAATAACAGGCAAACCGACTATGAACGAAATTGCAATGACCGGAGAAATTACTCTACGCGGCAACGTTCTGCCTATCGGCGGCTTGAATGAAAAACTTATTGCAGCTAAACGCAACGGAATTAAACGAATTCTTATACCTAAGGATAACGAAATAGACCTAACGGAAATACAATCTAAAATAACTGACGGTCTTGAAATAATTCCTATCGAAAAAATTGACGACGCTATTAAATATGTTTTTGAAAATTTCAAAATAAACAAAAACGCTAAAACGCCAGTTTCGTTAAAGGTTGCAAAGAAACCAATAAAGAAGAAAAAACCGGGCAGAAATGTCTGATCAGCTTAATATAAATGCAGCTTTGCCAGACGAAGAGATTTACGAAGCGCTGCTTCCTCAGATAAAATCTCTTCTTGCAAAAGAAGACGGCGTTATTTGCAATCTTGCAAATTTTACCGCCGCTTTGAAAGAAGCTTTTACAAAAATAAGCTGGGTTGGTTTTTATATTGCAGAAGAAGACAAATTGACCCTGGGACCTTTCCAGGGGAAAGTCGCTTGTACAAAAATAGCCTTTGGCGGCGGAGTTTGCGGCGCAAGCGCAGAGAGAAAAGAGACAATCGTTGTTCCAAATACTGAACTCTTTGAAGGGCATATAGCCTGCGACTCCGGATCGAAATCTGAAATTGTCGTCCCGCTTTTACTAAACGGAAAAGTTTGGGGCGTTCTGGATTTAGATAGTTACAGTTACAATTCGTTTAACCAAACCGACAGAAAATATTTAGAATTACTCTGCGGTTTTTTAACGTCAGAAATAATTTACTAATTTAAAACAAATTTAATTATACAATGGCATTTCAAGTATCGGCGCGCGCATGGCGGCCTCAAAAATTTAGCGAAGTAGCCGGGCAGGAACACATTACCACTACTCTTAAAAATTCTATTAAGAACAAAAGAATTGCTCACGCTTTTCTTTTTGCAGGCCCCAGAGGAGTAGGCAAAACTACTACTGCAAGAATTTTTGCAAAAACTCTTAACTGCCTTCATCCGGTTGATTTTGAGCCGTGCAACGAATGCGAGATGTGCCTGTCGATCAAAAATTTTCAGTCGATGGATATTATTGAAATCGATGGAGCCTCTAACCGCGGTATTGACGAAATAAGAACTCTTAGGGAATCGGTTAAGTATCAGCCGACTAAGGGGAAGTATAAAGTCTATATCATAGATGAGGTTCACATGTTAACCAAAGAATCGTTTAACGCGTTTCTTAAAACACTGGAAGAACCTCCTGAACATACTATTTTTATTTTTGCTACTACCGACGTTCACAAGGTGCCGCTGACTATAATTTCGCGCTGCCAGCGTTTTGATTTCAGAAGAATTCAGCTTGATACCATTAAAGAGCAGCTGCTTAAAATTGCCAACGACGATAAATTTAAAATTGAAATTGACGATAAGACCTTAACGATTATTGCTAAAAAAGCTGACGGAGCTTTGCGCGACGCGGAAAGTTTATTCGACCAGGTTGTGGCTTTTTGCGGGCAGAATATTGATTATGCAACTGTTACAAAAATGCTTAATCTTATTGACGACGATATTTATTTCGCTATTTCCGACGCTATACTCGATAAAAATTTCAAATCCATTTTTGAAGTTTCAAGCAGAATTTACGATAACGGCTGGAACTATATCGATTTTATGGACGGACTGATTGAGCATTTCAGAAATATCCTCACTGTAGCAATTACTAAAAGCGCGGGACTAATTGAATCCGCTGAAATCTACAAAACAAAATATGAATCATACGCCGATAAATTTTCCGAAGGCGATCTTTTGCGCGTGCTGAATTATCTGACTAAGTTTCAGCAGGAAATAAAATCATCGCAAAACCAGAAAGTAAAAATTGAAATAGCCTTATGCCTTTTAGTTGGTTTTGAAAAAACTTCTACAATTACCGAGCTGCTTAAGAAGCTGCAAAACAGCGATCTAAGTTCGCTTGAAGAACCGGAAAGCGCCGTAGCGGCAGTAAAAAGCCGCCCTACTCCCCCGCTTGCGCAAACTAAAATTGCAGAGGTAGAAAAAGAACCGGAGTCTGAAACCGCAAACACAGTTGAAGAAATTAAAGGCAGATGGGGCGCGTTTATAAAAGCAGTAAATGCGGAAAAAGGATTAATTCTGGGTCCTATTATTATGAACCTGCACTTGCAAAGAGTTGAAGGGAATAAAATTTACGCTTCTACGCAGGATGGACATGCACAAATAGAATTGGAACAGAATCTTGATTACCTTATAGATAAAACGGAAGGCGTATTTGGCAAACGGTTTGGTTTTGTATTTGGAGTAAATGGGGAGGCTGCTCCTGCGCGATCTTCATCAGCAAGGACTAACGCAAGCTCTGCAAATTCAAATGCGCCGCAATCAACAGGAGCCGCAACGGAGCGCGCTTCAAGCGGCGACCCAATAATCGACTCAATTGAAAACACTCTTGGCGGCATTGAGTTAAGATAAAGTTTATTCCTGTCGTAGCGCGGACATTCGGTCTGCGCCTTTAAAGATTTATTCTATAAAACAAGTATATCAAAATAAGAAACCCTCAAAAGTGCAAACGCACCCTTGAGGGTTTTGTGTTTTATACTATGGGGAACTTGTTCAGATAATTAACATTTACTATCATAAAATGATATAAAGCGGTTTCGCTTTATTTATTGGAAATTTATACATAATTTTAATTATTATATACTAAGATAATCTGTAAGTTTGGTCACAAATGTTGATTAATTTGAAAAATGGTTTAAAATAAATTAGGCAATAATTCCAATTTTTATGTATGAATTTTTAGAAAGAGAAATTGACAGTTCAAGATTTGATAAGCTTATTGAAATTGTCCGAAATGGAGAATGTGCCTTATTCACTGGAGCAGGTCTCTCAAAACCCCTTGGCTATCGCATTTGGGATGAAGGCATTAAAGTATTCAACGAACAAAATCCTTGTCTATCACAAATCGCAGGCTTTAGTGAAATGGATATCTCAAATTTAAGTTCTCAAAATATAATTGATAAATGTAAAGATAAACTTGGTAGTGCCTATTATGATTTTTTAAAAAAAGAATTCGGAAGAGATGGTAAACAAAGACATCATACAAATTTATATACGTTATGGAAGACAAATTTCAGAGAATACATTACTACTAATTTTGACGCTACTTTGTATGACCATCGTGAAGATTGTAATAAATTAGTTTCTTATCCTAGTGATGCATTGGAGTATTACAATGAACGAACTTTATATTATTTGCATGGAAGAGCTTTTATAGTTGATGGTGAAACAGAGGAAGTACTCAAATATTATTTAAATAATCTCGTTTATGGGGAGCAATCTTATGAAGAAGCATACAAAGAAGAAAAAGCATTTGAACCATTTATTTATAAACTATTGGGAAAGTGCTCTATCCTATTTGTCGGCTTTAGCATGAAAGATGTTGACTTTAAAAATCTTTTTGAAAATATTCGCTATAGATTACTTAAATCTCACGATAAAATATCGAACCATCCTGGAAAAGAAATAGCAGCACTTAAAGAGCATTTCATTTTTTTACCATATCCAGTAGACAATAAATTAGGCGATGAAAAAAAATATAAAACAGCTATCAAACAATTTACAGACTTTGAAGAAGAACTATACAAAGTGAAAATATCAGTGATAAGTTATAAAATTTCAGCACACGATATTACCGAACATTCTAACTTAAACTTAGCTCTCAGTTATCTAAAAGATCAAACACCAAATATAACAATGCCTAAATTAACAGAATTAGGAAGTAAACCATTTGATTTAAATCAAGGGCACTAGGAGATATTAAATGAAATTTTATTATATGGCATTAGAAATTGACGACTTAATCAAATTGGAAGAAATTGACGATTTCCAATTTAATCAGTTAAGCAAATTGATTAAAGTAAAATCTCTTAGAACTTATTTTTATCGTAATTTAGAAAATCCATTTTGGTTTATTCCATTGATAAAAAATAATAATTTTTCAGTTCTATCAGAACCTTCATCAAACAATCAAAACTTATTTGAAGAGCAATTCTATATATGTGAATATCTACAAAAAGTTGCTCAAACATTTCCTAAAGAAGTCACAGAAATTATAAAAAAAGCAAATACAGATAGCCCACGGATATTAAGTAAATTTGTAGAAATTGGCATAATTCTTCCGACTAATTATACTTCTAAATTAGTTGTAGATGTAAAAAAGTGGACAAGATCAAGAATTTTTAATTTTGATGATTTTTCTCCAACCATAATTAAATGGTTCGAGCATTTTGTTAAAGACAATAAATATGACGCGGCTTTGCGACTCTTAAACATTTTAACTATTCCTAAGAAACAGAGACCGAACAGAGTTAGAGATAAAGAAATTGAATCAGTAATTGGCAAAGAAAGGAATAAAGCCGTACCTGTAATAGAGTATTATTGGTTCAAAGGAATGCTTACAGATGGAATAAAACCTTTATTCAAGGTAAAACCATTTGAAGTAATTAGCATTTTGACTGCCTCTTTAGAGCAAATGATAAAAATAGAATATAATTACAGAAAACCTGTTGATGATCTTTCTTTTATTTGGCGCGTTACAATAGAAGACAGTGAACAAAACTATGATCTTTATGATCCGAAAGAATCATTATTAGTGGCATTAAGAAATTTTCTAGAAACCACAGTAAAAGATAATCCTTCAAATATTTTTTTAATTCTTCAAAACTTTTTAAAGCACAAGTACTCTATTTTCAAACGTATTGCCATTCATGTGCTTCGGTTAAATCATCATACATTTAAGGATGAAATTGGAAAAATAATTCACAACAAGGAATTGCTATTTAATGGCGAGTTAGCTCATGAATATTATCTTCTGTTAAAAGAAATTTTTGACAAACTTGATCCGACAGATAGACAGTTTATTATTAAATCAATTATATCCTATAATTACGAAGACAAAACTAACGACTTTGAGCTAAATGAAGAACAAAAGAAATATATTTCATTCGATAGATTACGTTTTTTTGAACCATATTTAGAAGGCGAAGATAAGGGCTTCTATAAATCGCTTAAAGATGGATTCCCAGATGAAAAGATAAGCGATACTGTTATCTCTCGCGAATCTTCTTTTGGAGAGAGAGCTCCTTTGTCAGCTTCAGAACTAGAGTCGAAGGATGATGATAAGTTATTTCTGTACTTGAAAGATTTTAATAATGCAAAAGGGGAAAACTCGCCAACGGTTGAGGGATTAGCAAGAATATTCGGCGTAATTGTGAAGGAGAATCCTGAAAGGTTCTTAAAAACAAAACTTGATTTTATTCTTGACTTAAAACCGAACTATGCCTATTGGTTTACAAGTCAAATTACTGATATTTGGAAAACTGGTCAATATTACAATGTCGAAGAAATTCTTTCTTTGTTTTCACGTCTGATGCATTATGAAAATCTTCCAAAACAATTCACTGACGAATGGGGAACTAATTATAATGGCGTTAGAAGTAGAATATTGGACGCTATTCAATCTGCAATTAGGGTAAATCAAAAGGATTTTCCAATCGAGTACAAAGAAAAGATTTGGGAAATAATTGAATATCTATGTTACTACGGAGCTAATTCTCAAGATTCTCAGTATAGAAAAAGCAATGATGAGGGTCTTGATCCGTTTACTCTTTCGCTAAACAGCATTCGCGGCGCAGCCATGTATACACTAATTGACTATGCATTATGGTATGCATATAATACTAAAGATCAGCATACAGGGGAGCATCCGAATAGAATGGAAGACAGAGTAATTAATCTGTTGGAGACAAAATTAGACAAAAATAAAGACAATAGTCTTGATGTGCATTCTACTTTTGGTTTTTTCATCGCGAATCTTGCTTATCTGAATTTTGATTGGCTTAAAAATAATCTTGACAAAATTTTCCCTGAACAAAAGGAATACTGGGATGCAGCTTTGAGTAGTTATTTTTATTCATCCCAATTTTATCCAGAAATATTCGAATTATTAAAACCACAATTTGAACGAGCATTGAATTATTTAGAGCAGAATGATTTATTTACTCCTACTGGTCCCGGGAACAGACCTGGAGAATCTCTTTCTGAATACTTCATCGTTGCTGCAGTAAACGGATTTGACGATGTTTATCAAAAAAAGAGTTTAACGCGGAGATATTTTTCGATAAAAAACAACCCCGATATACTCCATGCTATTCAGTTTATTACAAACTTAGCGCAAAGAGAAAATATATTTTATTCTGGCATTGCGAAAAAATCATTTTGGCCGCAAGCAAAAGAGATATGGAAAACAAGAATTAAAATCGCTAAAAAGGAGCAAAAAGTTGCCAAACCAGATGTGGATAAGGAGACAGAACAAGAATTCTCTAAGTACTTAAACTGGTTAAATTATCTACCTAAAGAAATAACCTTAATAGAGATAGAATCTCAACTTTCAGAAACTATTAAATTAAACAGAAAAGGTTTTCATTTGCCTTATTTAATTGATTATCTTAACATTCAGTCACAAAACTATCCGCTTGAAACCATCAGGCTATTTGATATTCTATTAAGCACTGAAGCTCCTTTGCATTTTTATTTTGGGAAAGAAAAAGAAATCGAGAATATCCTTGTAAAAGCAATTGAAAGCAATATCTCTCGCGCAAAATTCTTAGCAGATAAAATAATGAACAGATTTGGCGAAATGGGAAATTACCGATTCAAAGAGTTATGGATAAGATATTTTTCTAATATCAAAAAATAATCATCTTTGGGCGCTCTGGCAGGTTGTGGATTGGATGTCATACAAAGTCAAACACCCCAGATTATTTGCCGCCATTTTATTAAATGTACTTTTTTTACGCTTTTTTGTTAATTTCTGGTTTTGCAATTAAAATAATTTTTTGTATATTTCTGTAATATGTCCAAAAAAATGATTATTGCAATAGATGGTTATGCAGGAGCAGGAAAAAGCACAACGGCTAAGCTGCTTGCACAAAAGTTAGGGTATCTTTATATTGATACGGGCGCAATGTACCGCGCCGTAACATATTTAGCGCTTCAAAAGAATATACTGCAACATAAAACGGCTATAATTGAGTCCGTTAAAAACTCTACTCTCAGTTTACAATATGCCAATGGCGTTACGACCGTATTTTTAAACGATATTGATATTACAGATAAAATCCGCAGCGCAGAAGTAAACTCAAATGTAAGCGATATAAGCGTAATTGAAGAAATCCGCACAGAATTAGTAAAAAAACAGCAGGAAATGGGCGCAAACGGCGCAGTTGTTATGGAAGGACGCGATATTGCCACAACTGTTTTTCCTAATGCTGATTTGAAAATATTTTTAACGGCTTCAATAGAGCAAAGAGCTATCAGACGTCTTAACGAAGTAAGACCTTCCGACGGCAAAATTACTCTTAATGATATACGCGATAATCTGCTAAAACGGGACGATATTGACAGCCACCGCGAAATCAGCCCATTACGAAAAGCTGACGACGCCACTGAAATTGACACTTCCTCTATTACGATTGACGAACAGGTTGAGATTATTTATAACAAAGTTAAAGAAACGGCAGCTAAAAAGGGATTGAGTTTATAGTTTGTAAAGCAAGGATCGGACGGTATGGAAGTTACAGTCGATAAATCGGCAGGTTTCTGCTGGGGGGTTGTAAGAGCGGTTGAGTTTGCGGAGAACGAGCTTTCTGTTACGCCAAAAATGTACAGCTTAGGCGAAATTATTCACAACTCTACCGAAGTTGAAAGACTTAAAAAAGCCGGGTTAACGACCGTTACTGTTGAAGATTTCGCAAAAATAGAAAGAGGCTCTAAAGTTTTAATACGCGCTCATGGCGAACCTCCTTCTACTTACAAAGCTGCTTTTGAATATGGAATTGAGTTAATTGACGCCACCTGCCCGGTTGTGACTAAGGTGCAGGAGCGAATAAGAAAATATACTGAAAAAGGTTTTCAGGTAGTTATTTTTGGTAAAAAAGATCATGCGGAAGTTATAGGACTGCGCGGCGTTACAGATGACGAAGCTATTGTAGTTCTTTCCGTTAAAGAAGCCTTAGAAACTGTTAATTTTACAAAACCGACGGTTTTGTTCTCGCAGACGACAATGGACAAAGAAACATTTTCCGCCATAAAGACTGCGCTTGAAGAAAGAATTGCTAATTTAGAAGTCGGCTCTCTTGAAGAAGAAGCCATTGAGTTCCATGCTAAAAATACCATCTGCGGACAGGTATCCGGCAGGGACAAAAAGCTCCGTGAGTTTGCAAAAGCCAACGATATAATGATCTTTACCGCCGGCAAAAAAAGCAGCAACGGAAAAGTTCTTTTTAACATTGCAAAAGAAGAGAATGAAAAAACTTATTTTGCCGAAACTATAGACGATTTGAACCCGGAATGGTTTTTAAATGTTACTAAAGTTGGAATTACAGGAGCTACTTCCACTCCCCAATGGGTAATGACCCAAATGAAGGAGTACATAGAAAGAAATTTTGGTCTTTAATAAAAAGTCATATTAAATAAAATAACAACAACAAACAAGCATCTGCCGGTTGAATTTGATGACTTTTATCAAACAGCAGATAAAAATATATTTATTTTAGGAGGACGGATGTCTGACGAAGTTACACCCGCTGTAAAAAGAGTTCCGACAAACGACGATTTCGACAAAGCGAAAAGATTTTTTAACGATGAAGAATATTCAAAGGAAGAGTTTTTTACCTTAGCGAAATTATACTCTGATTCATTCAGGGATGTTAAAGAAGGCGAAATGATTAAAGGGAAGGTCGTTCGCGTTCAGAATGATTATATTATAGTAGACGTAGGATTCAAATCCGAAGGCGCTATTCCGAAAGACGAATTTATAGGATTCGAAGTTAAAGTTGGACAGGAAATTGAAGTAGTTCTGGAAAGCGTTGAAGATCAGGATGGAAATCTTGTTCTGAGCAAGAAGAGAGCCGACTTCATGAAAATATGGGAACGCGTTATTAAAGCTTATGAAACTGGCGAAATTATTCAAGGTAGAATACTTAAAAGAATTAAAGGCGGTATGGTCGTTGATCTTGTTGGTATGGAAGCCTTTTTACCAGGTTCTCAGATTGATATCAGACCTATTAGAGATTTTGACGCTTTTGTCGGTCAGACAATGGACTTCAAAGTAGTTAAAGTTAACGTGCCTACTGAAAACGTAGTTATTTCTCACAAAGTTCTTGTTGAAGAAGAAATTGCAGATCAGAGATTAGCTATATTAAACAGCCTTGAAAAAGGACAGATCCTTGAAGGTCTTGTAAAAGCTATTACCGATTTCGGCGTATTTGTCGATCTTGGCGGCGTTGACGGTTTAATTCATATCACAGATTTAAGCTGGGGTAGAATTAACCATCCTAACGAAGTCGTTAAATTGGATCAGACAATTAAAGTTGTCGTTACCGATTTTGACGAAGAAAAGAAGAGAATCTCTCTTAGTCTTAAAAAATTACTTCCGCATCCTTGGGAAGAAATTGACAAAAAATATAAAATTGGAGATAAAGTTTCAGGACGCGTTGTTTCTCTTACTGATTACGGCGCTTTCATTGAAATTGAAAAAGGCATTGAAGGCTTAATCCATAATTCAGAAATGAGCTGGACTCAGCACATTAAACATCCTTCACAGGTTGTCGCTATGGGACAAATTGTAGAAGCTGTTATTTTGAGCTTAGATAAAGACGAAAAGAAAATTTCTCTCGGTATTAAACAATTAGAACCAGATCCATGGGGCGCTTTAATGCAGAAATACCCTGTCGGTTCAGTTCATACCGGTATTGCCCGTAACCTAACAAACTTCGGCGTGTTTATTGAGTTAGAACCAGGAGTAGACGGTTTAGTTCACATTTCTGATTTATCGTGGACTAAAAAAATCAGACACCCCGGGGAAGTTGTTAAAAAAGGCGAGAAACTTGAAGTTACAGTTCTTAGCGTAGACGTAGACCAAAGAAAAATTTCTTTAGGTCACAAACAAATTCAGGATAACCCTTGGAATAATTTTGAAAAACTTTATGCAGTTGGAACTCTTTCAACAGCCAAAGTTGTAAGAATTATTGAAAAAGGCTTAATTGCTGAATTGCCTGAAGGCGTAGACGGATTTGTTCCGGCTAACCAGCTTTCAACTTCTAAAATCAAAAACATTGCAAACTACTTCCCTGTCGACGACGTTATACCAGTAACGGTAATCGAATTCGATAAGGAAAACAAGAAAATCGTTCTTAGCGGTATTGCAGCGTTAAAAGAAAAAACTGACGAAGAAGTTGAAGAATATCTTACCAAACATAAGTTAGATAAGGTAACTGTTCAGGATATCAGAAACGCAGAAACATCAGCAGTTGATCCATCGGACTTCCCTAATTTTGAAGGCGGAGACGATAAGAGCATATCTCCTGATAGAATCAATAATTAATTAACTTTAATACTTAAGTTAATCTCTGGCGGGGTTCTCTACCCCGCCTTTTTTTTACTCAATATGTCAACAAAAAAAGCGGCTTTATATACCTTAGGATGCAAGCTTAATTTTGCAGAAACTTCCACAATAGGCAAGCAATTCTTAAATCATGGTTTTGAAATTGTAGATTTCCAAACCCGCGCAGACATTTATGTAATTAACACCTGCACGGTTACGGAAAATGCAGACCGCGAATGCCGCCAGATAGTAAGACGAGCCCTAAGAAATAACCCAGAAGCTTTTATTGCTGTCACAGGCTGCTACGCGCAATTACGCCCGGATGAAATAGCCGTTATTGACGGGGTTGACGTTGTATTGGGCAGCGCAGAAAAATTTAATTTGTTTTCGCATATCAGTTCGTTTGAAAAAAAAGAACTTGCATGCGTGTTTGTTTCAGATACTTCAACAGCCGATGATTTTGGAATAGCTTCTTCCTCCGACGGCGACAACAGAACAAGAGCTTATCTTAAAATTCAGGACGGCTGCGATTATCAATGCTCTTATTGCACTATCCCCCGCGCCAGAGGCGTTAGCAGAAGCCTTGACGCAAATGAAATAATAAGACAATTTGAAGAATTAGTTCTTTCCGGTTATAAAGAAATTGTTCTTACAGGCGTAAACGTGGGCGATTACGGCAAAGCGCTAAATACTGATTTATATCAGCTTCTGCTTTTGCTTGTAAATATAAAAGGAGATTTCAGAATAAGAATCTCTTCTATTGAGCCTAACCTCCTTACAGACGACATACTTGCCCTTACGGCAGATAACGAAAAGATGTGCAGACATTTTCACATCCCTCTGCAAAACGGCAGCCCTAAAATTTTACGCTTAATGCAAAGAAGGTATAACGTTGAGTTTTACAAGAAATTAATAGAGAAGACAGTCAGCAGAATAGACAACGTCGGCATCGGAGCGGACGTTATAGTCGGCTTTCCCGGCGAAGAAGAAAACGATTTTATGGATACTTATAATTTCCTTAAGGCTCTGCCTGTTTCATATCTTCATGTGTTCACATATTCCGAACGCCCGGATACAAAAGCTATTTCCATGCCCGGTTCAGTTGAGCATGTAGAGCGGAAGAAACGAAATAATATGCTTAGAATATTAAGCGAAAAAAAGAAAATGGCGTTTTATAATTCAATGCTCGGCAAAGACGCGCAGGTATTATTTGAACGCGAAAATCATAACGGTTTAATGAAAGGGTTTACTTCAAATTATATACGGGTAGAAACTCAATATGACGAAGCCGTTATAAATCAGTTAGAAAACATTACTCTTACAGAAATAAACGGAGAAAACTGTAAAGGGATAATAAAGAAGTGATAAAAAAATATATTGATTTAATACTTTCAAAATTCTAAACTTATAATTAAAAAATATGAAAAGAATATTCGCAGTCGTTATCTTATTATCTTCCCTTGGCTTTGCTCAAACAATCCAACAAAAGCCATTATACGAGCTTAAAAACGAGATTAAAGAAATTCCGGCTCAAAAGCCTGAACTGAATCTTTTATCTTCTCCGCAGGATAAAGGCAAAAAGAACGTTGGGCTTGCCGTTATTTATTCTCTGCTTCTCCCCGGTATGGGCGAGCTTTATGCAGGCTCTTATGACGTTGGAAAATATTTTACAATTGCTGAAGCGGCTCTTTGGGGCGCCTATATTGGAATAAACGCTTATGGCAATTGGCAGAAAGATAACTACAAAAGTTATGCGGCAGCAAATGGCGGAGTAGACAATGCAGGTAAAAACTCCGACTATTATTCCGCAATAGGAAACTACAAAGATATTAATCAGTATAACGACACTAAATCTTTTAACGGATATTATTCTGAAATGTACGATATACATAAAGACTATTGGAAATGGAGCTCGACCGAAGACAGAAAAGCATATAGAAATATGTGGGTCTCAAGCGAACAGGCTTACACGGATCTCCGTTTTGTAGTAGGCGCGGTCATCGTTAACAGGATTATCAGCGCAATAGACGCAGTTAGACTTGTAACGTCGTACAATAAAAGATTAAGCCAGAATAACAGCCTTAGTTTTTCTGTTAGCGCAGGCAATAAGTTTTCTTCGCTTGACGGAATAAATTTACTAATGCGCGCTTCTTTTTAATTTTTCATAAGATATTTATTTTTGAAAACCGGGCAAAACTTTTCCCGGTTTTTTTTATTTTAGCTCTTATTGTCAACAATACTCTTTGTTAATAAAAAAATTACAAAACTTTTTAGATTTTTTTTGCAAAACCCTTGATTAAATTTTAACAAATCTCTATATTTGTGGACTTAATTTTTACCAGATGCCGGGGTGGCGGAATTGGTAGACGCACAGGACTTAAAATCCTGTGGGAACTTGTTCCCGTACCGGTTCGATTCCGGTCCTCGGTACAAAAACCCAAATCTTTTGATTTGGGTTTTTTTATTTTAAACTCTCCCCTGCTTTTTAATTATCCCTACAAAAACAATCTCGTCATAAATAAAACAACAACTCCAGTTATTGAGACTAAAAATCGTACTTTACCTGCAAATACAGGCGTCAAAAACGTACAACGCATTAATCGTTGTATACAATTTTAATTATTTTTTATTAAATTATAACAAGAACATATTTTTAACTAATTTCATTCAGTTAGTTTAATTACAGAATATTCTTTGACTATTTTTCTGAGGGCAATTAAATGGCGGATAAAAAAGTAAGATGGGGCATTTTAGGGACGGGACGTATGGCGCGCACGCTTGCCGAAGCGCTAAAAACTGTTGATAATACAGAACTTTACGCAGTCGGTTCGCGGTTGTTAGAAAAAGCAAAAGCTTTCTCCGATGGATTCAAAGTTCCTAAAGTTTACGGCAGCTATGAAGAAGTGGCAAAAGACCCGCAGGTTGACGTAATTTACGTCGCTACCCCTCACCATCTGCATTATCAGAATACTATAATGGCGCTTGAACATGGCAAACACGTGCTTTGCGAAAAACCATTTGGAGTAAACGGCTCTGAAGTTCGTACTATGATTGACAAAGCAAAAGAGAAAAATCTTTTTTTAATGGAAGCTTTATGGTCGCGCTTTTTACCGAATATAATTAAAGCAAAAGAAATTGCAGCTTCAGGAGAGATAGGGAAAATAAATCTGCTTACATCTTCGTTCGCATTTAAATCCGCCAACAGCCCGGCACACCGACATTTTAACAAAGAGCTTTGCGGCGGTTCCCTGCTTGATATTGGCATCTATCCCGTTTTTCTCTCATTATTTATATTAGGCAAACCAGTCGAAATTAAAGCCATGGCGGATATAGGCGCAACTGACGTCGATTATTCATGCAGTATGTCGTTCAAATACGCTAACAACGCGTTAGCGTCGCTCTATTCCTCGTATACGGCTAACGCCGACGTTGTATCGGAGATACATGGCGAAAAAGGGAAAATAGTTCTGGAGAACCGATGGTTTTGCCCGGGTAATATAAAAGTAATCCGCAATAATGGAGAAGAAATTCCAATCACTTTTCAGTTTAAAGGCAACGGCTATAATTACGAAGCCGACGAAGTGGTAAAAGCTATACTAAGCGGCAAAACACAAAGCGCGTTAATGAGCTTTGATTTTAGTCTCGATTTAATTGATACGCTTGACGCTATACGCAAAGAGTGCGGCATTGTTTACCCAAACCACGATTTGGCATAACAGCCTTGATCTTTGGTTTATCAGACAAAGAAGCAGTTGTTATATAAAATCTGTATTATTTATTTTTCGTAGCGGCAGACTTTTAGTCTGCCGAATTAAAGTATATTTGCGTATCATAAATTATAGTTCTTTTTGCTTATAAAAATCTTATATTATAAGGCTATAAAAATTAACCGGGGGTGTTTTATGAGAAACTTTTTCTTTTATTTTCTTCTTCTTTTATTAGCCGCATCATCGACGCTTACCTATTCCCAAAAACAAAAATGGATTAACTATACTCAGAACGAAATAGTTTATGCGATGATTGAAGACAATAATTTTTTATGGATCGGCTCAGAGTATGGACTTATTAAATTAGACAGAAATACCGGGAAGAAAACATTTTTTGATAAAACAAATTCCGCTCTTCCAAGCGACAGCATTCGTTCCCTGGCTATTGATAAAAACGGCGATAAATGGATAGGTCTTAATGGCAGAGGTTTGGTTAAATTTGACGGGAAAAACTTTACTGTTTATAACACGTCAAACTCCGGGTTGCCCGATAATTTTGTATATTCAATAACGATTGACGACGACGGCAATAAATGGATTGGGACTACAAACTATCTGACTAAATTTGACGGGACAAGTTGGTCGGTCTATAATGCAAAGTCTCCTTATTCCACATTCTTTTCAATTGCAATAGACAAGGCTGGAAATAAGTGGTGCGGCTCTAACCATGGCTTAATTAAATTTGACGGAGCTAATTTTACTTTTTATAATAATCCAAATCCGAATATAGAATTCGGCTATGTCGTTAAATCTGTAGCTATAGATTCTGCGGATAACAAATGGGTAGGATCTACTTACGGTTTAGCAAAATTCGACGGAACTACATGGACTGATTATGATACTTTAAATTCTTTTTTTACTGACTTCTTTATATCCACGGTAATAATAGATCATTCGGGGAATTTATGGCTTGGAGCCGGAAACGGCGGATTAGCAAAATTTGACGGGATAAACTGGACAATTCTAAATAATACGAGGTCTTTGATTTCGCCTTTCGATTATATTACTTCAATAATAATTGACAACTCAAATAATCTATGGGTCGGCGCAACTGGCAATGGACTAATTAAGTATGGCAAAACCGACAAGACTAAGTACAATATCTCAAATTCAATCCTCCCGCAAGGCATAATATCTTCAATCGTAATAGATAATACCGGAGCGAAATGGATTGGAACTGATTATGGTGGAATAGTGAAATTTGACGGAGATAATTGGACGGTTTATAATTCTTCAAATTCAGCATTGCCAAATACCGAAATTAAAACTATTGCAATAGACAATATGGGCAATAAATGGATTGGGACTTCCTATGGCGGGTTGGCAAAATTTGACGGAACAAATTGGACTATTTATGATCAGGATAATTCCGGTCTGCCTGGTCGTAGCGTTAATGCAATAGCTCTTGACGCTGCTGGAAACAAGTGGATTGGAACTAATAATGGTCTGGCAAAATACGATGGAGCAAATTGGACAATTTATAATAAATCAAACTCCCTACTGCCAAATAATTATATTAACATAATAGTTGTCGATAATATTGGAAACAAATGGATTGGAACCAATAGCGGAGGTTTAGCTAAGTTTGACGGAGCTAACTGGACAGTCTATAATAAATCAAATTCATTCTTGCCTAACGATACTGTTCTTTCTATTGCCATCGACGGCTCCAAATCTAAATGGATTGGTACAACAAACGGATTAACAAAATTTGATGATAAAAATTGGATCGTTTATAATACTTCAAATTCAGCATTGCCTGATAATTGTATTCATGCTGTAGCAATTGACAATGCCGGAGACAAATGGATTGCAACAGAAAACGGATTAGCAAAATATGGCGGTAAAATTTGGACGGTTTATAACGCTTCAAATTCAGCATTGCCCGGCAATTATTTATTATCCTTAACAATAGACAAAGCTGATAATAAATGGATTGGCTCCACTGACGGTTTAAGCGTTTTTAATAAAGACGGAATTGTTGCACAGCGCGATATAGTTAATGATTATGCGCTTAAACAAAACTACCCCAACCCGTTTAATCCTTCGACAATAATCAGCTACGAAATAAAAACGGCGGAGTTTGTTACGCTTAACATATACGATATTTTAGGCAGAGAAGTTTCTACCCTTGTAAACAGCTATCAAAACGCAGGCGTGCATAAAGTTAATTTTAACGCTTCAGCGCTTGCAAGCGGAGTTTATATTTACCGCATCAGCGCTGGTAGTAAATTATCCGAATCCCGTAAAATGATTTTGATTAGGTAAAAATAATTGTTGCATATATTCTATTTCCGATAAATAAAAAGGCTTTTGCCTTTTTATTGTAAATAGTTTATATTTATAAATTCAAATAACAAATTGGGGTTTTTATATGAAAAATTTAGCTTATCATTTTTTTATAATTTTATTAATTGTATCATCTTCGCTTTCGTATTCGCAAATCCCCAAATGGGTTAATTACAATACCTCAAATTCTGGTTTACCCAACAATTATATAAATTTAATAACCATAGACAAATTTAATAATAAGTGGATTGGGACTGAAAAAGGCTTAGTTAAATTTGATGGAACAAACTGGACTGTCTTCAATACTTCAAATTCTGGATTAACAGATAATACTATTTATTCTATAGCTATAGATTCTGCCAATAATAAATGGATTGGAACTTATAAAGGCTTAGCTAAATTTGACGGAACAAACTGGATTGTTTATAATTCGTCAAATTCTGGATTGCCTGACGATTATATTACAACAATAATTATAGACAGCACCAACAATAAGTGGTGTGGGACTATGGAAGGCTATTTTGTTAAATTCAATGATACAAGTCGGATCGTTGATTATTCCAAAAAATTAGGTCGGGATTTTCAATACGCAATAGATAAAATTGGAAATATATGGGCCGGAGGTTATGCAAGTTTATTTAAATTTGACGGAACAAACTGGACTGACTATCATGAAATAATTAGCATAATGAACATGAATATGATCATTAATTCAATTTCAATTGATGATGCAGGTAATAAATGGCTTGCAACCAACAAAGGTCTGGCAAAGTACAACGATACAACCTTATTTATTTTTACTGAATCTAATTCTCCGCTAATTTATGGGATTCATAATTTAATTAATACTATCTCGATGGATCATGCTGGTAATAAATGGGTAGGAGCGAATTATGGTCTGTTCAAGTTTGATGGAACAAACTGGACTGTTTACAATACTTCAAATTCCTTATTACTAAATAATTGGATTACTTCAATCGCTTTCGATAAAGCCGGAAATAAGTGGATTGGTACAAATTTAGGTTTAACCGTTTTTAACGAAAACGGAGTTGTAACTGGAGTACAAGAAAAACCTGACGCTGCTGTTAGTAGTTATTCTCTTAGTCAAAGCTACCCTAATCCATTTAACCCGTCGACAATAATCAGCTACGAAATAAAAACGGCGGAGTTTGTTACGCTTAAAGTATACGATATTTTAGGTAGAGAAGTTTCTACCCTTGTAAACAGCTATCAGAACGCTGGCGTGCACAAAGTTAATTTTAACGCTTCGTCGCTTGCAAGCGGAGTTTATATTTACCGCATTAGCGCGGGCTCAAAATTATCAGAATCCCGTAAAATGATTTTGATTAGGTAGGAATAATTGTTTACATTAATATAAATACAATAAATTAGTTTATTAAACAATGGGGAATCTCATGAATATAACAAGAAGAACATTTCTAAAAACTACTACTGTAGCCGCAGGCGCCACATTATTAACTCCCCCAAATATTTTTGGGAAGTATTTTAAGAATGACGATAAATGTTTTGGTGTGCATTCTTTTATCGAAAATCACCCGGAAGCGGTTTTTATAATGAAGACTAACATCGACGTAAAAACCAACGCCGCCGCAATAAAGAAGGCTGGATTGGATTTTGGAGACTCGGTATTTATAAACCGTACCGCCGCCGAAGGAGGAACTCCCGTCTCTACAAAAATTGCCCTGAAGCCAAATATAACCTGTAGATACGCTACCACTACCCCCGGTTACACCACTCTTGGCACAATGGGTATTGTAACGGATTCTAATTTTGTAGAAGGAATTATAGAAAGCCTTAAAACTGTAGGCGTTGCAAAAAATAATTTTTACATCCGCGAAACTAACTGCCCTTCCGACTTTGAAGAAGGCGGCTATATTAGCATGGCGGCAAGAACCGGAGCCAATATTAAAGACTTA
This sequence comes from Ignavibacteriales bacterium UBA1304, assembly GCA_002307295.1. Classification (GTDB taxonomy): domain Bacteria; phylum Bacteroidota; class Ignavibacteria; order Ignavibacteriales; family Ignavibacteriaceae; genus UBA1304. The sequence goes on along the minus strand of DBTY01000012.1, from coordinate 1,241 downwards.
AGCGGAACAGTGGATACATTAGACGCCGCAGATGTGCAATGGGTTGATATAAATAACGGCATCTGGTTTAAAAAGCTCCCCTTCTTAGCTCCGGTTAATTCTCCAGACAGCTATTTAATTAATATTGCAAAACTAAAAACTCACACAATGGGCATGACGCTTTGCGCTAAAAACTTACAGGGCTCAATTGCGCATAATTATCAGGAACATTGCAGAATTTTCAGCTCCGATATGGATGTTTCAGCCGACCATGTGCATTCTGACGCAAGAGAAGTTATAACGGCAAATTATAACCGTCATCTTGAACAGAAAATTCCACGATGGGATAGACCCGGCGATAACGGCGGTTTATGGATGGAGACATGGTGCTCGCGCTGCCTTGATACAAATTCCGTTACAAAAGCCGGACTACATATTATTGAAGGAATATACGGCAGAGACGGAAACTTTAGCGTAGGTCCAGCCGCAGACGGCACGGCAACCGACTATATGTGCAACTACATTATATTTGGCAAGAACCAGTTTCTTGTAGATAACATTGGAATCTGGTTAGGCGGACACGAACCGGGTAACTTTGGCTTGTTCCACTTAGCCGTTGAAAGAGGTTTTACTACTACGTTTAATCCTGCTAATATACCCGTTTACGAATGGAAATCAGACGGAAGCGCAACTCTTACTCCGCTTACTAATTTTACAAGAGCCGCGTTAAAAACCAAATACTTGCAACGGGATTATAACGGACAAACGGAAGAGCTCTGGCATATGGTTAACGAATCGTATGACTATCCCACAAGCGTTAATGAACAAAAATTGTTAAGACCGGATACTTTTGTTTTACGCCAGAATTATCCAAACCCTTTTAATCCATCCACCTCAATAGAGTTTTACATTCCGCAAAGCGGCAACGTAAAAATTGAAGTGTACGACGTAACAGGAAGAGTTGTATATGTAGCCGCAGACGGATATTACTCTGCAGGCTCGCATCTTGCGAACTGGAAAAATGCAAATAACTCTTCGGGCGTGTATTTTTACCGGATGTTATTTAACGGATACAGCAAAACCAAAAGCATGATGTTATTAAAATAAGTTTACTTTTAGAGACTGTAAAAAGTTATGTGTAAATGGGGTTTGAGGGATTAAATAAAATCTTTAATCCTGTCGTTAAAAATAACAGATAAATGAGAAATAACAAAAGCCCAATTTCTAACAGGCATAGTCCATTTTTTAGCAATATCTTTGAA
>DBTY01000026.1 GCA_002307295.1 Ignavibacteriales bacterium UBA1304 | reverse complement strand
TCTGTTTTATTTTGGACAGCTGTGGGACAGCTGTGATTAATAAAGTTTTTGAATCATTTGTCCATAAGTTTTTTAGCTTTTTTAGTTTATTTTCCTTATTTTTAAAAATAAATCAGCCTGGTTATGAATATGCCTTTTCATAATATGCGGCATATAATACTATGGGGATTTTTAGTTAATTGTTTTATATATTAAATAATCTAGAGGTCATATTATGAAGTCTTTTTTCAGACTGTTTTTTATATCTATTTTTATTCTTGGGGTAAGCGGTTATGCTCAAGATAAAATCCTAAGCAAAGTTTCTTCCTTGTCAGTGAAGAAAAACATAGCCAGCCCTGCTAACACGTACACATTAAAATCTATTCTTCCTAACAGCGGAGCAACTTCAGGAAATTCAAGAGCCCCACAGGGCGCACAGCGTTACGTCAGAACAGGGTATATTATTTCAGCTGCAGAATTAGCCGCAGCAGGCGTTCCTAAAGGAGCGACATTTTACTCATGGGGCTTTAGTTATTCCACAGCCCAGAACGTTGCTACAACAGGAGCGTTAAAACTCTATTTACAAAATACAACAGATGCAGCATGGTCTAAAAGCACAACCTGGTCAAACGGCTCTACTGGAACAATTGACAGCATGACCCTTGTTCATGACGGCAACGTTACTATCCCGGCGACAACAGGAGCATGGGATTTTACGCTTTCCAACGGAACCGCATTCACTTATAATGGCGGAGCTCTTTACGTAGCGTTTGATTATCAGAATGCAACAGGAACAATTGCCACTACAGCTAACGTAGCAAATTGCAACGCGAATGCAGTTGGCGGCAGCAACGGCTTAAGAAATGCATTTTCAACAACCGCTATCCCAACAGCAATAGCTAACACTTCAGCTTACAGACCTGAAACAAGAGCAGGTTTTAAAACTGGAGTCAACAATGACGCAGCAGTTACTTTAGTTTATTCATATGGCAAATTGCCATTAGTATGGGGCGCAGCTTCTCCTATTCAGGCTTGCGTACAGAATGTTGGCGATCAGGATTTAACGAATGTAGTCGTAACATTAAAAGTTACCGGAGCTAATACGTTTACTAATACAAAAACTGTTGCCAGTTTAACTCATGATGCAGCAGCTTCGTTAGTTACTTTTGACGCTTTTACGCCAACAGCTACTGGAGCAAATACTGTAACTGTTTCTGTAGCTTCAGACGGAAATAATGCAAACAATTCTGTTTCTACTTTATTAACGACAACTAATAATACTTTTGGTTATGGCGATACTTCCGCAGCTATAAGCGGCATAGGTTATGGCACAACTTCCGGAGCGATTCTTGCCAGATATTTTGTAAGCGGCAGCGCAAATGTAAGTTCGGTTACTTTACCGCTTTTTAATTATACGGCTAATACGGGAAAAACACTTTATGGTATCGTCACAGACAGCACAGGAAAAATTCTTGATACATCTGCCGCCTATACTACAAAAGCATCTGATTTAGGACAAGCTATAACTCTAACATTCCCTAAAACTCCAACTGTAACAAATAAAAGTATTTATATCGGAATTGCTCAAGTAGCCAGCACAACAGCATGGTACCCTGTTGGATATCAAGCTGAAGATCCTTCAAGAGATAATGCATACTTCGGTTGCGATTTAGATGGCAGCAACTTTGGAGAAATTTCGGATTATGGCCGTTTTATGATTGAAGCTAATTTAGCAAAAGCTACAACAATTCCTGTTGAATTATCCTCTTTCACTTCAAGCGCTAAAGACGGCGTTGTTACGTTAAAATGGAGCACCGCTACTGAAACTAACAACTCTGGCTTCCAGGTTGAAAGAAAAATTGCTTCGGCCGCTACATGGTCAAACATTGGTTTTGTAAAAGGCAACTCTACTACTACTGCAATAAACAGTTATTCGTTCAAAGACGACGTTTCTAAACTTGGAGTAGCTTCTTATAACTACAGACTTAAACAAATTGATTTTGACGGTTCAGCTAAATATTACAACTTGACTGAAGCTGTTCAGGTTTCAGGTCCTCAAAAATTTGATCTTAGCCAAAACTATCCTAATCCATTTAACCCATCTACTACTATTTCTTATAGCGTAGCTGTAGACGGTAAAGTTAAAATTGAAGTTTACGATGTTCTTGGCAAGCTTGTTAAAACTTTAGTTAACGAAAATAAAGCTGCAGGCAGCTATTCAGTTAGCTTTAACGCTTCTGAACTTTCAAGCGGAGTTTATATTTATAAGCTTTCAGCAGGTAATGTTTTAATGACAAAGAAAATGAGTTTATTAAAATAATTCCCTGTTTATTTCTTTTCTAAAAAAAGCGGAACTCGTTACGGGTTCCGCTTTTTTTATATCTAAATACGCATCTTCGACACAACTCAGGTTCCGCTTTGCTGAAGCGTTATTCAAGCCCTTTTTTCCTAAGCAACGCGTCTATTTGGGGTTCGCGCCCCATAAATTTTTTATACAAATTCATCGGATCGTCGCTCCCCTGTTTTGCCAGCAGATCATATCTAAATGAAGCGGCCAGCTTCTGATCGAATAAATCTCCTTTGCTCTTAAACGCCTGGAAGACGTCCGCATCAAGAACCTGAGCCCAGGTATAGCCATAATAACCAGCAGCATATTCGTCGTCGTTAAATATATGACGGAAATTTGTGCTTTGGTACCGCGGAGCGATTTCGGGAATTAGACCCATCTTGTCTATAGAAGCTTTTTCAAATTCATTTACGTCTTTAGGAATAGTATCAGTAATAGTATGCCAGTCCATATCAAGCAGCGAAGCCGCAAATAATTCAGTACACTCAAAACCCTGATTAAACAACCGCGCATTTTCTATTTTATCAATAAGCTTTTCTGGCATAGTCTCGCCGGTTTTATAATGTTTTGCATACATTTTTATTACTTCCGGATCAGAAGCCCAGTTTTCCAAAACCTGCGAAGGCAGCTCAACAAAATCAACAGGAATACGACCCGCTCCATCTGGATAAGTAATATTAGAAACCAACGCATGTATAGCGTGACCGAACTCATGGAATATAGTAGTCGCTTCTTCAAAATTAAGCAGAGACGGCTTATCCGCAGTTGGCTTTGCTAGATTAGCCACATTGTAAACAATTGGAGTTACGAAGACCCCGTCAATATTTGATTGACTTCTGAAACCGTTGCACCATGCCCCGGTTTCTTTTCCATCCCTTGGGAAATAATCAAGATATAAAATACCGACATGCTTCCCGTCAGCTTCTTTTACTTCAAATACTTTTACATCGGGTTGATAAACCTGAATATCAGTACGCTCTACAAACTGTAATCCATAGAGTTTATTAGCGACTGCAAAAGCTCCCGCCCGTACGTTTTCTAATTTTAAATATGGACGCAGCATTTCTTCGTCGAGATCATACTTTTCTTTCTTAAGTTTTTCGGCATAATATGTCCAGTCCCACGCCTGTAGCTTAAATGTATTTCCTTCTTTATTGATAATCTCCTGCATTTCGGCAATTTCAGTTTTAGCTCGTTTTAAAGCGGGCTTCATTAACTTCCCCATAAAATCATAAACTGTTTCAGGATTTTTAGCCATGCGTTTTTCAAGAGCAAAATTGGCATAAGTTTTATAGCCTAACAAATTAGCTTTTTTCAGTCTTAAAACAGCCGTCCGGGCGACTATTTTTTTGTTATCGGATTCGTCGTTGTTGTTGCCGCGGCTTATGTATGCTTTGTAGATTTTTTCTCTAAGTTCGCGGTTTTGGCTATACTGTAAAAAAGGAGTAAGACTTGTTTTCTGCAAAGTAAACGCCCATTTACCGGGAAACCCTTTTTCTTCAGCTTTGATTGAAGCTTCCTTAATAATAGGGTCAGGCAGTCCGGCGAGGTCTTCTTTCTTATCTATAACAAGCGCGCAGGAATTTGTTTCCTTAAGAATGTTTTCGCTAAATTTAATTCCGAGCAAAGCAAGTTCGGAGTTGATTTTTTTTAGCCGTTCTTTTTCTTCCGGATTTAGATTTACGCCGCCTCTAATAAAATCGGAATAATAATTAGACAATACAGTTTTTTGTTCAGTCGTAAGATCGAGTTTGTCTCGCATATCATAAATATATTTTACTCTTTCAAAGAGCTTTACATTCAGATTTATCTCATCGCTATGTCTGGAGAGCATTGGCGCGGCTTTTCTGGCAATTTCCTGCATAGTATCGTTTGTGTTTGCGGCATTAAGATTAAAAAATACTGCGGATGCTGTTCGGAGTAATTCACCGGATTTTTCCAGAGCTTCAATTGTATTTTTAAATGTCGGTTTTTCTTTATTATCAACTATTAAATCTGTCTCCGCATTTTGCCTTAGTATTCCTTCTGCAAAGGCAGGTAAATAATGTTCGCTTTTGATTTCGTTAAACGGAGGAGTTTTAAATGGAGTAGTCCACTCCTTAAAAAACGGATTATTCATATTTTTCTCGTCTGTTGGGTAAATAAAAATAGAGAACAAAAACAAGAACAAGCAAGCCGTATATTTCATTCCATCATTCCTTCTTTTTTATGAAACAAAATAAGCTTTCCGCCAGTAATAAGCTCGCATAAAATATGTTTTGCAAATTCTCTTTTTTATTAAAATACAAAAAAAAAGCAATGGCTATCCTGAAAATTGCTTTCAGTTCAGCCACGCTTTGGTTCTCCGGCCAATTAGTTTTTATTTATAGTCGAAACAATTAGCCAAAAATCACGACTTTTTAATTATTTAAATATCTGTTTATCTAATATAAATCCCCTGCTGTCTATTGTCAAAATATTTTTTAGCGTTTAAACAATGCCCATCAATATACATGAATACTATTTTCTGTGTATTGACAATAAATAGCTAAAATAGCATTTTATTTATTACTTTGAATAATAGGAGTAATAATGGTAATATATAGTATTCCGGAGAAATTAGACATTATTTGGATGCCGGAAATATTGGCAATTGTCAACGTATGGACTTCTTTTACTGTTTCAATAAACGAATATAAAAACGCAATTTTGGAGCATGGAATTATTTTTGCCAAAACAAATAAAGCAGTTGCATGGATAGTAGATTCAAGCGGAGCGACCGGTTCTTTTTCTGAAGATATTCATTCTCTTATTATTAATGAAGTCTTTCCATCATTTACTAAATGCGGAATTAAATATTACATTACAATAAAATCTAAAATCAGCAGATCGGCTAAAACCACAGTTGCAGGATATTTATCTAAAATTGGTCCGCATGGTTTAACTATTGTAGATGTTGACAGCCTGGGAGACGCGGTTAAATGGATGAAAGGATATTAAAAAAAAAATCAACCTGTAAGACTTACCCAGGATTATATGAGGAAGTCTTACGTGTTGATTTCATATGACTGATTTTGTGAGGAATATTATTTCTAATGAGCCATTATCTCTTCTTTAGATTTCAGTTTTACAAAATACCGAGTATTCCATTCTTCAATCAGACCATTAACATATGCAGCGCTTTCAAGAAACTTAACTTCATCCGGATGAATTTTAAAACCGTCATTAATAATGCCTACTCCGCGCTCGAGGAACCTACGGGCTAAGTCTTTATTAAAGAACAGCGGCGGATCGGTTTCTAAATATTTATTACGGATAACGTCTCTAAGAGCATTACGCGAGAACTCTTTGTCAAAACCCATAGAAGAGCTTTCTTCCAGGAACGCTTTTAATTCATAATCCCAAACATTCTTATCTTTTCCAATTAAGATTAATAATCCTCTCAAATAATTGCTATGATCAAGAATTTCAGGAGCTGTTGAATTATTCTGAACTGCTTCCATTTATACCTCATATTATTTAACGATACACTAAAAACCAAACAGGTAAACTTCAACAAAACTCATATAGCTTATTTACAAAATAAACAAACTCCGCGCAAGCTATAAAGAAAGAGATGCATTTTGTTTCAATACGCAAAGCTTGAGCATATTGAAGGCAAACAGCTGCATTTCTGAAAATGCGCGCATTAAGCTTTACATAGAAATTGTTCTAAATACATAATTGTTTGACGCTTCAACAAAATAGACCGGATGTGTAAGTTTGCTTTCAAAACGTCGCGAACCTAACAAACTTCGTTTTTTGCTTTTCCATTCATCAACAAAATCGTTTTCTATCGCTACGCTTTCAAGAAATCTAACAGCTTCAGGATGGATTATTTTTTTCGCACCAAGGATGTCTATTCCTTTCAGAATAAAATTATAAGCAAATTTAACGTTGAAAAAACGAGGCGGTTCTTTCTCTAAATATCTGTTGCCAATCGATTCCTTCAAAGCGGTTTGGCAAAATTCTTTTTCATAGCCCAAAGAAGAGCCTTCTTCTAAAAAAATCTTTACATCTTGTTCGCAGATGTTTCTGCTTTTACCTATCAACACTAACAAACCCCTAAGGTAATTACTCTTATCGAGAATTTCCGGAACTGCTGAATTTACTTTCTGAGTTTCCATTAGATTTCCTGGATTGTTAAACAAACTAATGGTAGAATTTCTCTTTTGGGGCGACTCCTATAATATTCAAATTAGTGTAAATCGCAGCGGCAGATTCCAACTAAACCTGCCGCGACAATTATTAAAGGATCAATTTAGATTTACTTATTAGACAATGCAACATTAAAATACATTCCCTATTTCCCGCTAAAATTTATCCCTTCAAATACAAGACTCGGCATCTGAACGGAAGAATAAGGATATGGATCAGCGCCAATTTCGGAAAGCTGATTCCACAATTCTTTTGCGTTGCCGGAGATGTTCATTTCGTTAATTGGGATTGTAAGTTCTCCATTTTCTATCAGGCGTCCAACTATGCCAAAAGAAAAATCTCCGGTAGTCGAGTTTGAATTGCCGCCAAGAAAGCTGTTAACCATAATTCCTTTTTTAATATTTTTAATAAGCTCGTCAGATTTTTTAGAACCGTTTTCCAGAAGTATGTTTGAGCGGGAACCAGAATTAGGCTCCATTCCAGCTTTTCTTCCATAATAATTGTCAACAAAGTATTGCTGCAAAACGCCTTTATCAATTAGAACTCTTTTATTTGCAGCCAGCCCTTCTCCGTCAAATAAACGGGAGCCGAACCCTTTTACTATAAACGGATCGTCTATAACTGTAAGCTTTTCGGAAGCTATTTTTTTACCGAGATACCCGTCAAGAAAAGAGCTCTTTTGCTGAATAGAGCGCGCGCTCATTGCGCCAAAGAATACTGATAAAAGTCTTGATGCGGCGCGGTTTTCTACAAGCATGGTATACTGGCCAGACTCAATTTTTTTCTGCCCTATTTTTGCCAAAGCTCTATTAGCCGCCGCTTTACCTAAGAACTCGCTTTGCGGCAAATCATTATAAAACCTTGAACTTGCGTAATACCAGTCAGACGGCCTGCCGCCGTCTTTATCCTTTACAGTAACTTCCGCTCCTGCCGAAAAGAAAGTGCTGGATGATTCGCCTACAAACCCGTTGCTTTGCATTAGTACGTCTTCATAAATACTATCAGAATATTCGGACGATACGGATACAATAAGATCGTTGCCAATTTTTGCCGCGTTTTCTATATCCGCCGCAATTTTTACTCTATCCTGCGCTTCTATCTTGCTATACTTTTCGTCTTTCAATTGCAGATCAACGTCAAGCTTTTTAGGATAATATTTAGGTTCAGGCAGCTGGCGGAATTCGTCTTCAGTCAAATATTTGGTTCCTGCTACAGCTTGCTTAATAAACTTTGTTAACGATTCTTTTCTTAAATCGCTTGTGCTATGCCCAGAGTATTTTTTATTTGCATATATGTCAATACTAAGACTATTCTGCGTAGATTCCTGAAGATTTTCTATTTTCTTATCTCTATACGAAACGTCGACGGATCTGCTATTAGAAATTGCGACAGTCGCCTGGTCTGCGCCATTCTGTAGAATTTGTTTAGTGACCCATTCGGCTAAATCTATTCTTTCATTTTTATCCATTTTAAAATCCTTTTACAATTTTACTAAATTCAGTTAAACTGGCTAATGATAATTTGCAATTACGATTTAACTCCGCCTACGGTAATCTTAGAAACCTTAACTGTAGGGAGCCCCATAGAAACAGGCACGCTCTGCCCGTTTTTACCGCAAGTCCATCCGCCCTCGGCCATCTTGAGATCGTCGCCCACCATAACAACGTCAGCAAGAACTTTTGGCCCATTGCCAATTATATTTATGTCCTTAATTGGTTTTGTAAGTTTGCCGTCTTCTACAAGATAACCTGATTTAACATAGAACGTAAAATCTCCCGCGCCTATATATACCTGACCGTTTGTAAACGACTCGGCATAAATGCCATTTTTAACGCTTTTAATAATTTCTTCTTTTGAGTGAGGTCCAGGCAGCATATATGTATTACGCATTCTTGGCAACGGATAACAGCGGAACGATTCCCGCCTGCCGCTTCCGGTAGAATTAACATTGTAATACTTTGCGCTGATTCTATCGTGCAAATAACTTTTCATTATGCCGTCTTTTACAAGAAAAGTCTTTTCTGTAGGGTTCCCCTCGTCGTCTACGTTAATTGAACCGCGAACATTGGGGTTTGTTCCATCGTCTACAATCGAAACAAAATTTTCAGCCACAGGTTTGTTTATTTTATCTGCAAAAATGGAAATATTCTTTCTGTTAAAATCAGCTTCCATGCCATGACCAATAGCCTCATGCAGAAGTATGCCTGAACTGCCGGCGGCTAATATTACCGGCATTTCGCCAGCGTCCGGTTTAACGGCTTCAAATAGTTCTACGGTTCGGCGAACAGATTCTTTAGCAAGCCTGTCTATATTTGCCGGAGTAAAAAACTCAATTCCTCTTCTTCCGGAAAGATCGAAATAGTTCTGTTCTCTTTTGCCGTTTTGTTCAGCATTACAGCTTACGGAAATCTGCCCCATCGGCTGATAGTCGTACTGAATTACGCCTTCTGAAGTAGCGATAAGGATATATCTGCTTTCGTCGTTAAACCAGATATTAGATTTTATAATTCTCTTATCTTCATTAAAAACTTTTTCGTTAATCTGCTGTAAATATGGTATTTTTTTATCGATGCCAACCTGTTCCCAAGACGTCTTTATGGAATAGTAGTCGGCTAATTCGCTCCTTTTAAACTTAACCGGATTAAAACTGCCCGAACCGCTTGCAATATTAGCTGCAGTTTTTGCCGCAAGCTTCATAGCTTCCGGAGTAATTTCTTCAGTAAAAGAATACCCGGTCTGGTCTCCTTTAAGAACTCTTATGCCCACGCCATAACTTATATTGCTATAAGCTTTGTTAACCGCTTTATCTTCCAGCCCAATGTAATTCCCTATGGTATGCTCAAAAAAGAGATCGCAATAATCGGCTCCTTTTGATAAAGCCGCCGCCATAACGTCGTTAATAGTTTTTTCGTCAACATTAAAGCGGTTAAAATAATCCTGGAGTTTCATATCAGTCCCCATAGCTTTGGCAAATACTTTGTCAATATCGCTACCAAGAAATGTAGGAATAAAAGCCGTGGCGACTAACCCCTTGCCTCCTTTTTCCAGAAACGCGCGTCGTGAGATTTTTTGGCCCATAAATTCTCCTAAAATAATTTAATAATTGGTCATGCAATAGAACATTACAAAAAATTTGAAATACGGAACAATTTTAACCTTAATTTATATCCAAGCCGCTTACAAAATCAAGCCGTTTATTTATTAAATTTCCCGTTCATCAAGTATTTGCCAACTTATTATTATGTTTTGTTGCTATTATATAATAGTTTTATTACATTTTCTTTCAGATATTGAATTTAAATAGAAAATAAATGATTATTTGTTCGATAATAGAATCAGAACGTAATAATTAACGATAAAATTTATGAGATTAATATAAATCAGGGAGAAAGATGAAAACATTTTACAAAATTTTGGTTCTTTTTACGCTACTGGCATTTAATGCCAGCAATGCTTTTTCGCAGTGGGGAGAAAATAGTTCGTTTACGAAAGCCCAAACTGCTTCTTATGTGGTAAATACAGAAAACTCTTACGGATCTGTTTTTGCGCCGTCTATTAACATAAACACAATGCCTTCAGAAGCTATTGAAGCCAATTTATTAGACGAAATGAACGTTGAAGCGGTTGCCGATATGCAAAGTCAATCAGACGCCCCTGGCGATTATAATTTGAAGCAGAATTATCCAAACCCATTTAACCCGTCTACGGTAATTAAGTATTCGCTTCCTTTTGAAAGCAGCGTTAAACTGACTATCTATAATTTGATTGGCGAACAGGTCAGACAATTAGTCAACAAAGTAGAGAAAAAAGGCGTTCACGAAGTAAACTTTAACGCTTCAACTCTTTCAAGCGGAGTTTATTTCTACAGCATTGAAGCTTCATCTATTGATGGCAGACAAAATTATAGATGCACTAAAAAGCTGATACTTCAAAAATAAAAATACGTTTATATTGCATATAGGTTTTTAAAAGTCCCGATTGATCGGGACTTTTTTTATATTCGCTCCCCTTTCTTTAATTAGCATCTGCTTTATATTTACAATCATTACTGTTTTAATAACAGCTTATTTTATTTAATTTTAGGCAACTAATATTTTGATATTTCAAAATATTTTGCGTTCTGCATAATTTAGAAAACATAAATGCACGTTTCGGAAAACAGAAACAGATTCAGGAATTTACCATAAATGGATCGGAAATACGTTAAATATGCCACTGAAAAAAACAGCTATACAACAGACTAATGATTTTTTGCTAAACGATGAAATTTACAGGATGATTTTTGAGACTGCAAACGAAGGAATTGTTTTAGCTGATAACCAGGGAATAATTTTATTAGCTAATACAAAATTTGCCAAATTAGTTGGGTACAGAAAAAACGAAATCATTGGCAAAAATCTTGATTTTTTTGTTTTCAAAGACGAGTTAACCAGCTATTACAAAAGGATTGAACTACAAAACAATGGGGTTAAAGGGCATTATGAAAGGCGTTTAGTATCAAAAAATAACGATATCGTCTGGGTATCTATTTCAACTGCGCCATTTAAAAACCCCAAAAATTCTTTCATCGGATTTTTGGCTATGTATATGGAAATAACTGAAAAAAAAACGATTGAAAACGCTTTGATAAAAAGCGAAAATCGTTTTTGTCTGATAGCTAAAAATTCAACGGACGCCATTTCCTGTTTTTCAATCGAAGGTATTATTTCTTACATATCCCCCGCCTGTGTAAGGCAATTTGGCTATAAAGTAGCTGAAGTTTTAGGACGGCACATATTTCAGTTTATTCATCCGGACGATATTGAAAAAGTTTTAAATTGTTCCAATAAGACTTTGCCATATGCCGATTTAACTGCCATTGTTTTAAGAATACGGCATAAAGACGGCTTCTATATTTGGTGCGAATCAAACGGAAGAGCTGTTTTAGATAAAACTACAGGGGAAATAAAAGAGTATCAATTCGCTTCGCGGGATATTACGCTAAGAATAAGATCCGAAGAGGAGTTGAAAGAATCGCGCGCAAATCTATTTGCGCTTTTTGAAAGCACTAATGATTGTATTTGGTCAGTTGATTCTACAAATTTCGGAATTGTAGAATTTAACTCCGCGCTTTATTATGGCATTAGAAAATGTTTAGGAATTGATATAAAATGCAACATGACCCCATCCGAGTTCTTTCCTACAGCAAAAGCTACAGAATGGCAAAACTTATATAATACTGCCCTATTAAAGAAAAAAATTAACGTTGAGTATTATTTTGAAGAAATTGACGCGACTTTTGAACTATCGCTTAACGCTATTACCAAAGATGAAGAAATAATAGGAATTTCGGCATTTGCCAGAAATATAACTAAAAGAAAGCGAGAAGAGGCGGAACTTAAAGCTTATAAATCTCATCTGGAAGAATTAGTGAAAAGACGAACAATAATGCTTGAGGAAGTAAACCACAAACTTGTGGTAGAACTTGCCAGACAGAAAGAAAGCGAAGAAAAAATAATGGAACTCCTTGAAAAAGAAAAGGAATTAAACGAATTGAAATCGCATTTTATTTCTGTCGCCTCGCACGAATTCCGCACTCCCCTAACAGTTGTTTTATCGTCTACGGAACTTTTAGAACGTTATGGAAATGATTGGAGTTCTGAAAAGCTTAATAAACAAATAAAAAAAATAAAAAAAACTACTCTGCATCTTAACGATATAGTAAGCGATATACTTACTATAAGCAGAACGGAAAATGGGAATATTACTTTTACGCCGCAAAATATTAATATTAAGAAATTATGCATAAGCATCCTGGAAGATATTAACCACATCCTTACGGTTAAGCATACTTTAACGTTTGAATTCAAAGCTCCCAGACAGATATACTTTCTTGACGGAAAATTAATTCAATATCTTCTTTCTAATCTTCTTTCAAACGCCGTTAAATATTCTCCAAATGGAGGAAATGTAATATTGCATGTAAAACCAGAAAATAATAACTTAGTATTTAAAATATCTGACGAGGGCATAGGAATACCGGAAAAAGATCAGATATATTTATTTGATCCATTCCACCGTGGATCAAATATTGGCGACATTCAGGGTACGGGTCTGGGTATGTCAATTATAAAAAGATCAATAGAGCTGCATAGCGGAAAGTTATTCTGCGATAGCTCTGAAGGGAAAGGAACGAGTTTTACTGTTTTTATCCCTATAAATAAATAAAGTTTATTCTGGATAATCGTTATAATCATGTTTCAAAAAACAACTTTAATTTTCTTTGCCTCTTTTAATTTGCCGCCGCAAAAAGGCGCCGTTGATTTTCTTTTTTTTTACTTACTCCGCGTCATTTACTAATTAAAACAGGGTTATACAATGGCAAAACGAAAAATACTTATTATTGAAGACGATTTTGACATACTCGAAAATATTACTACGCTGCTCGAAGCGGAAAGTTATGAAGTTGTTACCTGCAATAACGGACCTAAGGGAATTGTTTTTGCAGAAAATTTACGCCCCGATTTAATAATCTGCGACATTATGATGCCAGATTTTGACGGTTATGAGGTTCTTGAAGAATTAAACAAAAAGAATATTACTCCGCTTACTCCTTTCATATTTTTGACTGCAAAAGTAGAGAAAAGCGATCTGCGTAAAGGAATGAACCTTGGCTCCGATGATTATATTTTTAAGCCGTATACGGCTCAGGAGCTTCTAAAATCGATTGAGACAAGGCTTTCTAAATGCGAGATCGTTAAAACAAAAGTCCTTGAAGAAGATGAAAATTCATCTAAAACTAATGGCAAAAAAAGATATAAGGAAGGAGACAACATTCTATTTAAAATTCACACTTCTAAAGAATTTATAAAAATTGAACGAATTAAATATATACTTGCTGAAAACCAATACACTAATGTAGTGTTAGACGATAATAGACATATTTTAGTCAGAAAATCTCTTAATATATGGGAACAGCTTTTACCTGAAAATCTTTTCACGCGTATTCACAGGTCTGTTATCATCAACATAAACTATATAAACAAAATACAAAAGTTGGTTAATAATTTGTATTCCTTATCGCTAAAAAATTGCAGTTCCGTTTTTTCAATTAGCCGGCGTTATTCTAAGATTTTAAAAGACAGAATTTAGCAGATTGAGTTATTTTATTTTTAAAAAATATTACAGTAAACGTTATTTTTTCAATTTTTGAAATTGATATAATTCTAATTTCTTATTTACTTTTCCACCGCAGCTTTTAAGTTATTTTACCATTAACAACCTTTTTCCGCCTTTAACAACAAATTTGCAAAGAATACTATACTCGCATCCGACTATACAGTTGAAAAAGAAAATTTTTTATATACGCGGTTTTCATAATTGAAGGAGCCCCAAATGAAATGGTTTTATAATCTTCCTGTCGCTAAAAAATTAATTTATTCATTTTTGCTTGTATCAGTAATTACTGGGCTGATGAGCATTTACAGCATACTGAACCTGCATTCTCTTGCGAAACTTGATCAGGGAATGTTTGACGATTCAGTAATATCATTAGAAAATCTTGGACTTGTAATGTCAAGATTTGAAAGAGCTAATTGCATTCTTACAGAAATGTCTACAAACTCCGATAAAACTTTTCTGGCAAACAAAACTACCGAGTTTAATGAACTTTCACGGCTTAACGGCGAAGCGCTAAAAAAATACGAAAGCAGCCTGACTGCGCCTGAAGAAAAAGAGTTGTACGATAATTATATCCCATTACGTAAACAATACGTAGAGATTGTAAAAAAAATTACTACGCTTATAAATAATGGCAATACAAAAGAAGCCAATGCAATTGTTGAAGGAGAGCTTCAACAGTTCAGCGCCGATTATAGAGCCGCTATAACCAAACTATATACTTACAACGTAGATTCGGCTCATAAAACCCAGGCGACTAATTCTGAGACTGCGTCGTCGACAATTTTATTTATGATTATCTTTGCCATAATTGGAATTGTTATTTCGATGTGGCTTGGCATGTTTATAACAAAAGTAATTAAAAACCCAGTACTGAAAGTTTTCGATATGGCTGGAGAATTACTTAAAGGACATGTAAAAGCAAGAGTGAATCTTGAAACTGAGGACGAGCTTGGGCAAATGGGTAAAATGCTAGACCGTTTTGCAAAGTACCTGGACGAAGAAGTAATTGGCTCATTTAAAAAAATATCAGAAGGCAACGTCAAATTTACTATCCCCTTGCAAGATAATTCTGATGAAATTGCCCCGGTTATTAATCTTGTAAATACAAATATTAAGGAACTTATTGCCGAAGTGGGTTTGTTAACCAAAGCGGCAACTGAAGGGAAACTAAGCGCTCGCGGCAATGAAGATAATTTCAAAGGCGGATATAAAGACATCGTAAGCGGAATAAATAATACGTTAGACTCTTTAATTCAACCGCTAAATATTGCAGCCGAATACATTGACAGAATAAGCAAAGGCAACATACCCGAAAAAATTACTGATAATTACAACGGCGATTTTAACGAGATTAAAGTAAATCTAAACCAATGTATCGACGCTATTAACGCTTTAATATCAGACGCAAATGCTCTTTCAGCAGTGGCAGTACAAGGCAAACTAAGCGTACGCGCTGACGCGACTAAACATTATGGAGATTTTAGAAAAATTATAGAAGGAGTCAACAGCACATTAGACGCCGTCATCGGACCTTTGAATATCGCCGCCGAATATGTAGACCGAATCAGCAAAGGAGATATTCCACCCAAAATCAGCGAAAACTATAACGGCGATTTTCAGGAAATAAAAAATAATTTGAACATATGTATTGACGCTATTAATGCGTTGGCGTCAGACGCTAAAGAGCTTTCGGCGGCGACAATTGCAGGCAAATTAGATTTTACTGTGGATACAGGCAAGCATGGCGGAGACTTCCGTAAAATAATTGAAGAAATTGGAGCGGCTACCCACGCGCTTAGAATACCGTTAAAAACTGCAATCGCTAATATTAAAAAAATTGGTTCTGGCGAAATTCCTGAAAAAATTACAGAAGAATATAAAGGCGATTATAACCTTATTAAAGACAGTATTAACGCCTGCGTAGACGGCATGAAAGGATTAACTGAAGCCGCATTTGTGCTGGATAAAGTATCATATAACGATTACACAAACGTAGTTAACGGAAGTTATCAGGGTATTTATGCAAATATAGCAGAGTCAGTTAATCTTGTTATTGACAGACTTTCAAATACTCAAAATATAATAGTCGAAATTTCTAAAGGAGACTTACACAGATTAGAAGATTTAAAAAAATTAGGCAGAAGATCTGAAAAGGATCAGTTAGTGCCTTCGTTCATTCTTATGATAAGCAGTATAAAAAATCTGGTAGCAGACGTTGACGGGCTTACATTGGCGGCTATAAACGGAAAACTTTCTGAAAGAGCCGACGTTAATAAGCATAGCGGAGATTACAGAGAAGTAATTGCAGGCGTAAACAAAACGCTTGACGCTCTTATTGCGCCGCTAAATGTTGCAGCCGAGTATATTGACAGAATAAGCAAAGGCAACATTCCTCCTAAAATAGACGAAAATTACAATGGCGATTTTAACGAAATAAAAATCAACTTTAACACATGTATCGACGCAATTAACGCAATGATAACAGACGCAGAAATACTTTCAGCTTCAGCTGTTGAAGGCAGATTAAGCGTAAGAGCCGACGCGTCTAAACATTCAGGCGACTTCCGCAAAATAATTAAAGGCGTAAACGATACTTTGGACGCGGTAATTATTCCTATCAATGAAGGAGTAGACGCTTTAGGAAAAATAGCTAACGGCGATATGACTATAAAAATAACTAGCCAGCATAAAGGCGATCACGAATTAATAAAGAACAGCATTAACATCCTGACAGAATCGCTTTCAAATGTTCTGTTAGAAGTAAACGAAGCGGTCGACGCTACTTCAAGCTCTGCCAATGAAATTTCAGCAAGCACTGAAGAAATGGCCGAAGGAGTAAACCAGCAAAGCGCGCAAACAGCAGAAATTGCAAGCGCAATTGAAGAAATGACAAGAACAATTCTTGAATCGACAAAAAATGCTAATTTTGCCGCAGAAAACTCCGAACTGGCAAAAACTAATGCAGAAAAAGGCGCAGAAAAAATTGAAGACACTAAACAAGGCATACAGAAAATTGTTAATTCGTCTAAAGAAACCGCCAAAATAATTTCAACTCTTGCAAGTAAATCCGATCAAATTGGCGAAATCACTCAGGTGATAGACGATATTGCAGATCAGACAAACCTTCTTGCCCTTAACGCGGCTATTGAAGCCGCCCGAGCAGGAGAACAGGGACGCGGTTTTGCAGTTGTGGCGGACGAAGTGCGCAAACTTGCAGAAAGAACTTCTAAAGCGACTAAGGAAATTGCCGATACAATTAAAACCATTCAGGTAGAAGCCCGCGAAGCAGACCGTTCTATGACGGAAGCCGAGGCTCATGTAGTAGACGGTATGAGATTAACTGGAGAAGTAGCTCAGGTATTAAGCGATATTCTTCAGGTAAATCACAAAGTGTCCGATATGGTAAATCAGGTTGCCGCCGCAAGCGAAGAACAATCGGCTACATCTGAACAAATAAGTAAAAACATTGAAAGCATTAGCAGCGTAACCCAGCAATCGGCGGCCGGCTCTCAACAAATTGCAAAAACTGCCGATGATTTAAGTAGACTAACCGTCAACCTCAAGGGCATTATAAATAGATTTAAGCTTGATCACACATCTATAGGTTCGCGTTATTCCATTGACAGGTCTGCTAATTTTGAACATAATTAAAAAATAAGAACAGCATAATACGTTGTTAATTAAATTAATTTAAGAGAATAGCATGAAGTGGGAAATTGAACTTTTAAAGGATGATAATGTAATCTTGGTTAAAACGCGCGGAACCTGGAAGAAAGAGCTATTTCAAAAAATACTTAAAGAAATCACTGAGTTTGCAGAAACAAACCAGACAAAAAGTTTTATTATTGATAACTTCGATCTGGATTCTTCATTTAGAATAATTGATATTTTCGTTATCGGCGAGCAATTATTTCATGTGGCGGATTACAAAACAAAAATCGCAATGATTAATAGTAAAATGATGCATCCTTCTGACGAGAAACTTGATTTTTTCAAAACTGTAGTAGATAACCGGGGAATAAATCTTGAATACTTTGACGGTTTTGATAAAGCTCTTGAATGGATAAAAAGTTGATTTCCCATTTGTATCTATACTTAAATTTTATGTTTCTAATATTAATTTTCTTTGCGTAAAACCACACGCTGAGAACTCCCAAACCCTTTTGGCTCCTCTCCATGATGGAGGAGCCGGGAGGGATTTTATTACTTTTGGATGATCATCTTTTTTGTTTCAGTAAAACCGCCTGACTCCGTCCTGTAAAAATATACGCCTGACGATAATCCAGCGCAATTAAACTGCGCCTGATAAACGCCCGCTGACTTGTTCTCATTAACCAATTCTTTTATCGCCTGCCCTAAGATATTATAAACTACAATTTTTACTCTCCCCTCTTTTGCTACAGAATAAACAATATTTGTAACAGGATTAAAAGGGTTAGGATAATTTTGTTTTAGCAAATATTTATCTGGCAAAGTATTTTTATTATCCTTTATTGCTGTAATTTCAGAAATAGGAATTTTCCACAAGCCCCATTCCGAAGCGCCATACAGATAAGCGGAACCAATTGCTAACGACGAAAAATACGGCGCGTTCATTCCCGCAATGATTGATTTCCATTTATCGCCTTTATCGTCAGAGAATAAAACATCGCCTTCAGCCGATACCAAAACATATTTATCGTTTGAAACAATATTGATTGCATAAGCAAATTTTTGATCCTTCCAGGTTGTTCCATAATCAGTAGAACGAAAAATGCCAGAAGGATCATAAAAACCGCCTCGTCCCTGAATTGCAAATAATATAGTATCGCATATTGCAATTCCAGCTATTGAAGCGTCAAGCCGCGAAATTGAACTTATATGCCATGTTGAGCCATAATCTTTTGAACAATATGTTGCATTGTTATAATCTGTCGCAAAAATAATATTCCCTTTGATTGTCAGGCGACTAATCTGAAGTAATGAAAGCGTTAATGGGACGCCCCATGTTTGCCCCCAATCGGTAGATCTGTATATCGTTTTGTCATTTCGATTATACAAATTATTATCGTCAATAATTAGCGAATATGACCTGACAACTGTATTCGTATCCGCCTCCCATGTTTTACCGTCATCTGAGGATTTATAAAGACCAGAATCAGCCGCGGCAAAAATATGGCTGCTACGGCTATACAATTTATAGACCTGATTTTGCGGCAGACTCGTCATACGCCACGAAACGCCTCCGTCAGTGGAATAATGCAGCCCCATGCTTGTGCTGGCAAAGAGATTTTTACTCCCTTCGCAAACCGAATAAACTTCCGCCTGAGAAAGGCTATCGTTATTATCAGTCCATTGCATGCTGTTTATATCAGCCATGTATACGCCTATATCCGTACCGATAATTAATTTGTCACCCTGCATGCAATAAGAATTGACTGCTGCGTTTACCTTGTTAATATTGCACAAAGACCATGCGGCTCCATAGTCGCTCGATTTATACAGCGCTGAACCGTATTTTACAAAAAGATATTTTCCGAACGCTTTCATCGATTCATAATCGGAACCAACTGGAACATTGGGCAATGGTTTCCAGGAGCTATCGCTATAATTTGAGTAGTATATGTTTTTATTATCCGTAACAAAAAAGACAGAATCTGCAATTGCAAAATGTTTTATATTAGCTAAACCGCTTTTACATTTACGCCAGTAAGTTTCGTCGCCCGAAAGAACAAATAAACCGCTATCTGCCGAAGCGCCATATAGCTGATTTTTATATTTGCTGAACGCAATTATATGCGCGCCATTCAGGCTGTCATTTACTCCTTCCCAATTATAACCATCGTAATATACTTTTCTTGCATATATATAAGATTGATCGCTTGCAGTAATAAATAACGAGTTATTAAAATAAGCCATGCTGCATATAGTATAGAGTATACAACCGCCGCTAAGAGGAGAATATGTATCGCCTGAATTTCCATTTTGTATATTTACATATATTATCGTTCTTCCGTATTCGGCAAAAACAGCCGTATCATTCGATATAATTTCAGGAATGCTTGCGTTATCAGAAGGCTTGTATATTTGCTTCCAGGAGTTTTTGCCTTTCTCAAGCGCGTAAATTTCTCCAAAATTTGTCCCTGCATAAACATGATTACTATCGGTTGCAACGCAGCTAATCATAGCCTTTCCAGGCGCGACAGGTATTTTTTTCCATTGCGCATTTGTTAAACTAACAAATGATAATATGGCAAAAGCCATAAGAATGTTGAATTGTATTTTTTTCATTTCATTTCTCCCGCTATTAAATAAAATTACATTTTCATAATATTACTTATAGATAAGCATGAAGTTTGCAGAAATGTTAAAACTAGAATTGTACGAGCCGGAATCTGCGTATGATTCGCATCTAACAAATTTGCCCCATATATATAATTCTAATATACGAGTAATAATTGAAAAACCAAATCTCAACTTTATCCCTCTCCCCGTCTGAAATATTTTTGGTCAATTGGGAAAACCAGGAAGAAGCATTATTTGCGCAGGATTACTAAAAGAGTATTTTGGCAAGTTCCGCAAAGGAATCGCTAACAAAATCAGCGCCCGATGAAGCAAGTTCTTTACCGCTAAAAGAAGTAGTAAGCCCAATGGCAATGCAGCCTGCGGCTTTTGCGGAAAGTATGCCGGATTGCGAATCTTCTATTACGATAGTTTCCTCTCCCCTTACTTTTAACGCGTTTAGCATATGTAAATAGGGCTCTGGATCGGGTTTATGATTTTCAGTGTCGTCTCCGGTAACGATGAAATCGAATAAATCATAGATGCCTGATTTATTAACCTCGGCGACAACCCACTTGCGCGCCGATGAAGTTACGAGTCCAATTTTACCGTACTGACTTCTTGCTTTGCGTAGAAAATCGAGAGAACCGGGGATATATTTAACGTTTTCAAATAGTTCGTGGAACTTTTCTTTTTTTAGAATATCTAATTGTTCTAATGTGACGCCGCTTGCGGGAGCGCGATCAAGCCCGTATTGGTACAAAACAGCGTCGCGAATTCCCCTGTATTTACTAAAGATTCCTGGTTCGTAATTTATCCCGTAAAAATCAAAAGCAGCCTGCTGTGCAAGCTCGTGAAGCGGTTCAGAATCTACAATTACGCCGTCAAAATCGAAAACGCACGCGGCAATTTTTGCTTTATCAATTTGCATATGGAATATTTGCGTTTAGTAAATAATCCATTTATACCTGCGTTTAACGCGGGATTCAATTGGATAATACCACGCATAAGGATAATCTTCAGTCATGGCGCGCGAGTCTACATATTCAGCGCCGAGAGACTCAATTGATTTAATTGCGGCGATATTGTTTTCGTCGCATGTAAGCCATATTGGGTTAAGCTGATGCGACTTTGCTATTGGTCTGAGAAGTTTGCTGCTCCTTGCGGCATAATTAAAACCGCGGAACTTTTCAAACACTGTACAGCCAATATTTCCCCTGTAATTAATTTCATCATTTGTAGCGCCTATACGCAGACGAATTTCGCCCATTATTTCTTCAGTTACTGTGTTTTGCATACTGAATTTATAATAAGGAGAAAAACCAATCGCATGGTCGGCGGGAACTTTTTCTTCAAGAATAAGAGTAAGCCCTTCGTCTTTAATAAAGGAAATATTCTCCAGAAAAGTTATATCAAATACTTCGTCAACAGCAGCCATTTTATTTCTATTTAGTTTTGAAATCTATTATTTATATTCAAGCTTTTTATTAAGGTTAAGCTGCACAAAATTCATATCAACGCTTCTTAAAAAAGGGTGATAATATTCAGGAGCAATAAAGCTCATTTTGTTCACAACATTTAACCATACGGGAATCACCTGTCCTTTTAACCCGGCTTCTAATGCGCTAGTCTGTAGCGAATTTATCACTAAATTTTGCTCTTCAGGCGTTTTATAACTGAAAGAACTAGTCAGAGGCACAAGAATCATGTCCTCCCCCTGCATATTTATATGAGCGATGTCCAAAACTGTTCCGCTCTTTTTTGGCTTATTAGAATGTTTGAATAGCATAACCCTGTTTCTTTTTATTTTACAAAAAGCGTAATTTTTTATGCAAAACGCAATTTGCGTTTTCTAATCAATTTTTCTATCGAAAACTACTCTTTTATTTAGCTTTAAAAAAATATTTAACTAAAGAATAAATTAAAAAAACCGTATATCAGAAAAAATGCAAATCTTAATACAACTTTTGATTAATTTAATCCGCTTATACTGTTCCAAATTTTATAATCGAAAAAGTAAAAGATTAGTTTAGACCGCTTAGTCGTAATTAAAGATAAAAACTCTATTAAGTTCTATTATTTTGTAAAAAAAACTAGTCTTTATCTAAATTTAATGGTTTTCGCTGGAGCGCCTTTTCTACAAATTCTGCAGGCAGTGAGCTTTTGTGGCATATCCAATCGGTCGACATTCCGTTATTAGCAAATCTCAATATCATTGATTCCAAAGTTTCTCCGACCTCAATTATATGCCCATCGGGATCGCGTAAACGCATTACGCGCTGCCCCCAAGGCTGCTCTTTAATGTGATGGATAAATACCACGTCTGCGCTTTTCAATTTTTCAGATACGGCTTCAATTTCTTCTGTTTCAAAATAAAGCTCGCTATTATTGGATTTTTTTCCGCTTAATATGCTATTCTCTCCGCCAATCAGGTCTTGAAAATGCGTTTTCTGATGAATTGAAAAACCTCCTTCAAACGTAACGTTCTCCACAAAATCGAACTTCACGTTTTGCCCCAGCAACTCTTCATAAAAACGCTTAGAGACTATAATTTCGTCAACTACAATAAGAGGACAAACAAATTTTATCATTACTTTAGTCCCTCTTAATTCTTTATTATTTTTTTGTTCTCGCAAAAGGAATTCTTTTCATTAAGAGTAATTATTCCGTCCCCCAAAATTTTGCCAATAGTGTAAACTACTAAGATAATCAGAGGAGGATAAACTTCGTAATAATCCCTAAACTCCGATAATAGCCCTAAAAACAAAGTTAAAGTTACTAAAGGGATGAAAACAGACAATGATTGTTTTGCGAATATCGGTTTGTTTTTCCAGTCGTATACAACTGCTACGACTAAAACTACAAAAGCGATAAAATCGGATAAAGAAAACGGATGCATTGCAATATTGTTTAGAATATGAAACTCGACTATAGACCCTGGGTTATTGATAAAGATCAGATTAATTGTAGTTTTGATAACGATAAAAATTGCCAGCTGGGCGGTCAGTAGTTTCACAAATAGCGGTTTAGGCAGCTTATTTCTGTAATGAATGAAATAAACCATAACAAGTAGTATTGAAGTTTCTTTATTTATTGTAGTTAAAATAAACGCGGCTAAATATAGCGCCCATTTTGATTTTGATAAATAATACAAACTTAACGAGTACAAAAACAAATATGTAAAATCGTAAATGTAGCTGTAGTACCTAAAGAAAATGGTAATCCCCATCACGGAAAACAGAATTATAGTATATAGAACGCGCTTGTCCACAATATAAACATCAGTTAGAATTTTTTTCATTACTAATGCAAAACCAATTATAGATAAATACCAGACAAAAGCGGCAATAAGCAAATCAGCGAGATAAATGTTTTTACCTTTTTCCGTCAGGTATTTTACGTTTTTAACGCCATAATCGTTTATTCTTTGTTTGATGTTTTGGGGGATAGCGGCAGATGCGCTTTTGATTATTACCGGAACCAATACTCTGTAAACAAAAGGTTTATGCGCTGTTCCATTTATCATTTCTTCAAAACGGGAACAATCATAAGTATCAATTTCTACTCTAATATAAGCCGAAATTACCATTGGCGTGATAATTAGCAAAATCAAAATAAATAGAATTCCTGCAGTTTTCTCATTTTTTAGCAATGAGATAATCGATTTTATGCTAATGAGATTTTTCCATGTGTTCACAGGCGTTTTCCCTTTTTCTTCAGAATAACCAGAATAACAGTATAAGCTATAATTAACTCAATTTACTTTGATAAAATAAGCAGAAGTTAGATAAAACGCCAGAAATGCGAAATAATCTATTCTAAATGAATATTTTATATGCAAAATACAATCGCAAAACTTAAGGATTAGAAAATCCCTAGTTTTCAGAAGCGTTTTTTTGATGATCGGAATAAAGGTTTTCCAGAAGGTCTATTTTACTGCTGGATTCCCAGCATTTAAAGCAAATTGGCTTCCCTGTCGGGACTCCATTTTCATCTTTCCTGTATATTCCTTCAGGCAGCTCAACATAATTATCGTTATCAGAAAAAATCCTTCGGAGGTTCATCACCTCTCTTTCTTTCTCCTCAAGTATCCGACAAATTTTAAGAACATTTTGTTTGGCTTCAGCCAATATATCTACAATATCGGTTAGTTTTATTTCGTCATTTTTATCATCAATGTATTTTTTGAAGTCGCTAATACTTTTAGTCATTTCAACAGCGGAATTTATATCCTTAATGGTCGCAGCAATTAAAGCCGTATTCATTTCTATGCCCTCTTACTACTTTAAACGGAATTGCACGAGTTGCTGTCAGCAATGCATGCTTATTTATATATTTTGAATTGTATACTAGTGAAAATAATAAAAAATCTAAACTTCCGATAAAGCTTAAAAAACATTTATATTAAGCGGTTATAAATATTTTTTAAGCCAAATCATACAAAAATTCGAGCCTCAATATGCGAACAATCCAATTGAGTGTAATAATTTATTTATTAAAATTTTCTGGAAACTAATTGAATTTAGTCGTCATGACCACACGTCAAAATAGGAATATTCAGTAATCTATAAATAATAAACAACTATATTTCTATAGCGTTAATATACTAAAAAAAATCGAAAATCTATTTCCTGCATATTAATATTTTAACATTATAACAATAAACTTAGCTTTAAATTTTGTTATCATATGAACATACTGATTATTAGTAAAAAGTCCACACTTACAAAATATTTGTCTCCCAATTGTACGCTTACTATTTATGCAACATGCGGTTTAAATCTACCGAATATTTTTCGCGTTAGTTCAATAGCTAAAGTAACTAAAGCAATAAGAAAAATATTCTTAGATGCGCCAAATAACAACGAACCTAAAGAGAAACCTCTTTCTTTTTCTCTGTTGGCTGCAGGACTCTTGCCGCTTTTTACATCTATTGGAACAACAGAAGATTTGATCTCGCCCTGAGTAGATTTAAGTTCGCCGCTAAATGTGGGAACGCTTTTAATTTGGAAGGTTTTATTAGCTTCAGTTCTACCGGCGCGTTGTCTGCGCATCATTTCTGAAGCAGTCGATTTAGCTACGTTTGTCTGAGCAATAAGCTGAAGACATGTAGCAATAACGCTCATAGTAATAAGTATAAGAAACACTTTAAAAAATAATTTAATCATTTTATCTTTCCTTTTTTAATCAGACCGGCAAATTATCCTTAGAAATTTTATTGCCGGATTTACGAAACAAACGATCGGTCAAAACGCCTTTTATATTATTCAAAATCCATCGCCAATGCATACCAACATGAGCCGCAACAAGCCAAATAGTAACGTCTACCGATTTGAAATGAAGCCATTTCCAGAAAATATTTTTAGCCGTATGAATTCCAATTGCAGGAATAGCCTCTCTGGAAATCATTATCCCGGAAAACATTACCACAGTTATGCCTATATATATCAGTATAACAATAATTTGGTTAATTCTGGTTTCCACTTTCATTTTCCGGAAAAATTTTCTAAAAACGCCGTCAATCCAATTCCAATGAAGCAGTATATGAATAATAACTACAATAAGCAGTAATAAACCGCACCATTCATGCAGAAAAAGCCCAATGGCTTTTTGTTCATGGACAAACAAAAATAATAGCAACAGCGCGCTATCCAGAACCAGGTTAATGCGCATTATGTTGTTTTTAGCCAAATTGCTTTTCCTTTTATATTGTAAAACCTAAATAAGAAATTTTCTCTTTTAATAACCAGTCAAAAAAGGAGAAGCGTATTAATCTGACTCCAATACTAAAAAGGAATATCTTTATTTTTTCCAAAAATTAGAGAGAGGATAAATAAAAAAAACGAATGCGAAATCGATAAGTCCAAGATCGAGCAGACATTTTAAATATTCCATAGTATTTTTTTTACTATTTGATTCTTTCATTTTTTGTTAGACAATGAAATTACAGAATGAGTTTAAAAAGCGAAATCCCTGTAAACGCTTACGCGCTTTCAGGGATTATTCGCCTATTGGTGTTTTAAGATTGAGATAACCTTAAAATCTGGTTTGCAGCGTATCGCGCGTATCAAGATATAATATGTAGCATATTTTTTTTACGCGTTCGCTTGTATCAAATTTAACAGCTTGAGCTATAGTATAAATTCCTCGCGCATCTCCAATTTTCCACAGAGAAATTGCCGCCTGAATTCTTACTCTTTCGTCGCTGGAGCTTTTTAGTTGCTCCATCAAAGGTATTACAGCCTCCGATGAGCGTAAATCGCCCAGCATAGCCGCTGAACTTGATACAAGACCCGCATTGCCGGAATTAACTCCCGCCAATAAACTTGAGATAGTATTCTCCTTCACAACAAATCTTGGGTTTACTCTGTCTTTAGAAAACATTACAGACGTAGACAATAATAGCATCACAAACAATGGGATAAATAAACGTTTCATACTAACCTCCAATTAAACTAATTTAGTTAACCCCGAACCAAGCTCTCAATTCAGGCTAACTTCAGGCGTAAAATTGCAACTAAAATAACCGCCGGCAAAAGGGTTCTTTATAAGCGGCGTAGCAAAATGATGTCCGCTAAATAAAACTGATAAGCAGCGTTGCTTTTGTTATAATGTGGTTTGTTTTCTGAAAGAAAATGGAGAAAAGCCGGATTATGCCCCTTTTACAATTCGCTTTATAAATGGAACAAATTCTGCTTTATCTAAAGGTTTTGAAATATAATGCGTGCATCCTGAAGAAAAAACTTCTTCAACATCCCCCTGTAACGCAAACGCAGTGATTGCAATAATTGGAGTATCCCTGTATCCATCAAGTTTCCTGATTTGTCTGGCAGCTTCAATTCCGGTTTTTCCTTTGCCAAGATTGATATCCATAAGAATAGCGTCATACTTTTCAACCAGAAGTTTTTCAATGGCTTCATCGGCGTCTTTTGCAACGTCATACGTAAAGGATTCAGAAAGAAAGACGCTCATTATCGAACGGCTTGCTTCGTCGTCGTCTACAACAAGAACTTTAGGCGATTCTTGATGCGATGGGATTGACTCTCTTCTGATTTTTCTTCGGTGAACGACAGTTTTTCTTTTCGCTTCAAAATTTACATCCTGTACGGCAAACTTAAAACTAAATACAGAGCCTTCGCCCACTACGCTTTCAACTTCAATAGAACCTTTAAGAGCGGCGGCGTATTTTTTTGCAATTGTTAGGCCAAGCCCGGCGCCTTCATAGCGTCTGCTAAGTCCTTCGCTTAATTGTCTGAATTCTTTCCAGATTAAGTCCTTTCCCTCTTCTGGTATTCCAATACCTGTATCGCTTACCCTGATTACTACATGCTTTTGGTTTTTGTCAAAATCAGTCAGCTCAATATTTATGTTTACTCCCCCCTGCTTCGTAAACTTTACGGCGTTATTAATCAGATTATTAATAACTATTTTCAATAACCTTTCATCGGATTTAATTATAAGCGTCTTATAATTAGTAATAACATTAAGCGACAACCCTTTTTTATTAGCGCTTTCTTTATCTGCCGAAATTATTTCTTCGACAAGTTCAATCAGATTTATTTCGTCATCCCTTAGATTAATTTTGCCTCCTTCGATTCTGGATAATTCCAAAACTGAATTAAGAGTTTGCGTCAGCTGACTCCCGCTTGAATAAATCGATTCGGCCATTTCTCTATCTGCGGAATTAGGAAGCTCCCTTTTCATAATTTCAGAAAAACCCTGTATAACCACCATAGGACTAATAAGCTCGTGATTTATACTAAACAAGAAATTTTCTTTTAGCTGTTTAAACTCTTGCTCGGCATTTTTTAAGCGGGCTAATCTTTCTTCGGAAAGCTTTCTTTGACTAATATCAGTAAGAATTCCAGCGGCTCCAATTAGAGTTTTATTATCGTCATACCAAAGGAATGAATGATCTTCAATCCACTTAAGAGAACCGGATTTTGTTTTAATAAAATAATCGGTCCTATACTCGCCTGCTTCTTCTTTTTCATTTTTATGCTTTGTCTTTTTAACCGAAGCGCTTTCTTTTGATGAAGTTGTCGTCCTTTCAATCAGACTTTGAAATCCTATCTTGTTTATTTCTTCAGTAGAATAACCGGTAAGCTTTTCTATTTTATCGTCAAAGAACTCAAAATTCATCGTATCATATTTAACCTTATACCCTACGCCGTCCAAAGCTTTTATTAAAAATTCCGCCTGCCTTTTTTTCCCCTGTAATAATTCTACTTGCGCCGCTTTTTCGGCAAGAGTCCTCAAAGTATTTAATTTAAAGGCAATATCGGCTGTTAAGTCTATCAGCCAAGAACAATCGGATTGACTAAAAGCTTCTGGTTCTTTTGAGTAAACATTAAGAAAGCCAAGCGCCTTTTTCATAAATATAATTGGCAAAACAATTAACGATTTACAGTCAAGCTTATTAGCTTCCTGCAATAAAAACAATTGGCCGGGATCCGCTTTAATATCGTTATTGACGTATTTATTATTAATCTCTATAACCGGAGCCCAGCTATTAAGCCAATAATCAAAATCATTCTTGGCCTTTTGGGCTATTTCGTCTAACCTGGTATCCGATGAGCAATAGAGCATATCCTTGAGAACGTTTTTTTCATTGCTGTTAGTTATTGCAATCCATGCTAAACAATAAGAATCCTTTTCAACTAAAAAATGGCATATATTATCAAAAAGTTCTTTTTCATTTTGCGATTGCATTACAATTCTTATGCTTTCGTTTGTAAATTTTAGAATTCTGTTTGTCATTTTTAACATTGCTTCAGATTCTTTTTCAACCGCATTATTTGTCATGGTCATTTGTCGCGCTCTTTCAATGGCGTTAAGAACTGATATTAATATCGAATCCTGACTATCTGTATTTGTCGGTATATAGTCTTTAGCTGCTGATTTAATCATCGACAGGGCAAACTCTTCGTTGGTATTCTTAGCAAGAATTATAATAGGAGCGTCAATGGCAATAAAACGCAGCTTGTTAAAATATTCTTTCTCTTTTTCTTCGTCAGATGAAAAATCGAGTATTATAAGTTCCGGCTTTTTGTTTTCAGAAAATTTCAAATCGTCTTCTAATCCATAGGATAGTTTTATCTGAAATCCTTCACCTGAAAGTCTCGACAGGGTGCAACTAAGATAATTCGATTCCCTTGAATTACCTGTAATTGCCCATATATACCTTAGTTTTTCATCCATTTAGAAATATCCCGGGTAATTCTACCCTCTTAATCATAATGTTTATTGTAGAGCCCAAAACGCTGAAATTTTTTCTGAATACAAATTAGTTGAAGCTCTAACAAAAGGAACTATATTATAGTTCAAATTGCTTTCCAATATTCTGCTTAGAGCTATTAAAGAGAAAGGAGTTTTCTACGCTTAAAAAAGATTTTGAATTGCGCCGGAGCTGAATCGTTTTATTTAAAGCGACTTACAAAGATTCCATAAGGGTTTAGATGTCCTTTCCTCTTCATTTGGACCAGAAATAAGAAAAAGCAGATTTTTTTCAGTTTGTCATATCGAAAGATATTATATACTTTCCTCTTTTTCAATACCGTAAAAATTAAATTTGTGTTTTTTTTGCGCCCACAAAACCAGTCGCTATTTTCAACGAATAATAAATGAATTGCATTTTAATGTCTTTCATCCTAAGTTCTTGATATATAATTAATTTAATATTTGGGGATTATATGCTTCTGTCAGCTCACTCTTCATTCTCGTTAAGGCTTCACGACTTAGCGAACTCCCTTATAAATCCCAGAACAAAATATAGCAGGTTTTGCCTATAGAGTTTTTTACGTTAAAGCTATTAAACGGATATAATTCCATAGACATATAAGGAGGATAAAGATGAAAAAGCTAACGTGTATTGTTACATTTTGGCTGCTGGGTATATCGTGCGGCTTTGCGCAATCTTACCATGGTTTGTTTGACAACTTCTTTCTGCGCCAGCAGGCAAACGCCCAGGCAGAAGCCATGGGACAGGGACACGTTACAATGACCGGATCCCCTTTTTCTGTTTTTTATAACCCCGCTTCATCATCTTTCAGCGATGGAATAACTACGGAGTTTTCGCGCCTTGATCCAAGTTTTTATCAAAACACAAACTCACACACTAATTCATATGGCATAAGTTATAACACAAATAAATACGGAGCCTTTGCATTCAACGAAATTTACTATACTGATAATTTAGATCATGCAGGTTTTCAGTATATCAGGTATATTCACTCTATCAGATCGAAATTAGATATTTTTAATTATTCTTATAAATTTCACAACGATTTAGGCATAGGGATAAATATCAATTATCTATGGAATGATTATTTCATCGAAAGCGATAATGCCGTAATATTTGATCTTGGCGGCTTAAAACGATTTGCATATAAAACCGATTATGCCGATCACGTTTTCCTTCTCGGCGCAAGCTATAATAATATAATGCTTGGCAATATTCAAAATTTTCGTTCATACCCTGCAATCGCCCGTATAGGCGCTTCTTATGAGTTTGATCCAAAAATTAAAATATCAAATTATAACGCTGTTCAAACGCTTCTATCAATGGATTACAGATTTGTAACAAACAGCAGCCGCGCAAAAGCTTTCCAGCTTGGAACTGAATTTACTCTCTTTGAAACGCTTAAATTAAGAGGCGGTTATTATAACGAAAACGTAAATACCGACTATGAACTAAAAGCGAATGGTCATTTGGCAAATTTTACCTGGGGAGCGGGAATAAATATTCCGATTAATAAATTGTTAGGTTCCCAGACGCCAATCAGATTACAATTTGATTTTGCAAATCTTAAAAATCCCGGTTATTATTTCGCTTCTTCCCTTTATAATACCGAAGCATATTCTAAACCTTCGGCATATTATTCTATTTACAGTTTAAAATTAAACGTCGGGATTTAGGCGAATTATGAAAAAAATAATTTATATTATATCAGTTTGGATATTTTGTTTATCGGGCGGCTTCGCTCAATCTTATGACGGATTTTTTGACAGCTTCTTTCTGCGCCAACAGGCTAACGCCCAGGCCGAAGCAATGGGGCGAGGACACGCGACAATGACAGGCTCCCCTTTTTCTGTTTTTTATAACCCGGCTTCGTCAGCTTTTAGCGAAGGAGTAACTACGGAGTTTTCTCGCTATATACCCAACTTCGGTTATTATCCAAACGCCCATACTAATTCATATGGAGTTACCATTAATCTTAATAAATTTGGCGCAGTAACGTTTAATGAAATTTATTATACTTATAATGAGACTTATAACGCAAGCGAAGATAATGTTTTCATCCATCCTGTGAAATCAAAACTAGATATATTGAATTACTCGTATAAGTTTCCTTCTGATTTTAGTTTAGGCATAAATATAGATTACTTTTGGAATGACTACGTCCAGAGCAATGATAACGGCATAATGTACGATATTGGCTTTTTAAAACGATTTATCTTAAATATTGACGCAGCGACCCATATATTCTTTCTTGGCTTAAGTTGTACAGATATAACTGATGGGAATATAGAAAGAGGCGGCCGCTACACTTCTAAATATTCAGGTCCTACTATAGCGCGTATTGGAGCTTCTTACGAGTTTAATCCGAATATTAAACTAATAAACTACAATGCTGTAAAAGCTCTTATAGCTATTGACGGCAAGTTTGTGACAAACAATAATTACGACAGAGCTTTGCAACTTGGAACGGAATTTACTTTCTGTGAAGCGCTTAAATTGCGAGGCGGTTACTATAATGATAATGTAGATACGGATTACGATCCAAATATGAAAACTGACTTATCGCATTTTACATGGGGCGTTGGCATAAATATCCCTATTAGCAAGCTTTGCAAACTTGACGATCCGCTTGAATTACAGTTCGATTTTGCGCGACTTAAAAATCCCGGATATTATTATTCTCTGGCCAATACAAAATTATATTCTGAATCATCGGCATATTATTCTATTTACAGTTTAAAATTAAACGTAGGGATTTAATTGTATATAGGATTATACCCATTTTGTTTTAGGTTTTGGGAATTGTGTTGTAATTAATTTAATTAATTTTTACGTTAAAACAATAAAATATTAATCATTCGGGGATTCATATGAATTTATTTATTTTTAGTTTTTTCCAATTCAAAAAGCGCCGCTTTAAAACCAAACCAATAATACTGAAATTTCCTAAACGATAAGCCTATATAATTATTTTTTATCCATAAACGTTATGGATTGAAGAACTGCGGCTTATCCATATTTTATTAAAATAAACTAATCAGGGAGTAATAATAAATGAAGAAGTTAAATTGCATTTTGTTCGCGTCATTAATTTGTTTGACAAATATTTATCCTCAAACATATAAGGGCGGTTACGATAATTTATTTCTTAATCAACAGGTAAACGCTCAGGCCGAAGCTATGGGAGAAGGACATGCTACAATGTACGGCTCCCCATTTTCTGCTTTTTACAATCCAGCTTCGTCGGCATTCAGCAGCGGATTGAACGCGGAGGTCTCGCACCTTGATCCAAATAATATTTATGACTCCAGACCCTATTATAATTCTTACGGGATTAGCTACAACTCAGATAAATACGGAGCAATTTCGTTAAATGAGATCTATTATACGGCTAACGAAAATTATACATATTATTATTCTTATCCATGGAATAATTATTACTATGGTCAATTGCAACATACGCCTACAATGCAATTGTATTTGTTAAATTACTCCTATATGATATGCGAAGGTTTTAGCGCCGGATTAAATATAGATTATTTGCGAAGCGACGCAGGTTACGCTAAATATAATGCTGCGCTAGTAGACATAGGCTTTATGAAAAAATTCCAGATAAAAACTAATTCCGCAGACCATGATTTTTATCTGGGACTTAGCTGTTCAAATATAACAAACGCTAAACTTAAATCTTCCGATATTAAGTCGTCATATGAATATGATAATAAATCAACTTTTGCCGAAACCGCTCCCTCTATTATGCGCGTTGGAGGCAGTTATGAATTTTCGCCAGAAATGAAAGTAGCAGATTTTCATGTAATTAAAACTCTTTTTGCAGTCGATTACCGCGACGTTCTAAACTACAAATATGACGACGCTATTCAATTCGGCTCTGAATTTACTTTTTTTGATATATTAAAAATACGAGCCGGGTATTATACGCAAAGCGTTAATAGTTATAATTCTCCTTACCTAAAAGACAGAATAAATTCCTTTACTTATGGTTTTGGAATTGATATTCCTATCAGTAAATTTTATAAATGTAATAGACCTGTAAGTTTACAATTCGATTTTGCAAGAATTCAGAATCCGGAATCTTCTTACTATGCTGAAACTTATGACTATAGAGATTATGATTACGAAAATGGCAGTTATGATTCGCAAACAGATTACTCTGTTTACAGCCTGAAATTAAAAATAGGTTTATAATACTAAATTGTTTTTAATTCAGAGCTTATCATAATCAAAATATTTTATAACAGGAGTTTAGTAATGAAAAAGATATTTTTAATTCTGCCAATGTTATGGCTGAATTTAGCGTACATATCTGCGCAGGAAAACACGTTATACGGCAGCAATGTATTTATGTATATGCAGCCAAATGCAAGAGCGGAAGCCATGGGGCGCGGCACGGCCACTACTTACGGCGATCCGTCTTCGGTTATGTATAACCCGGCTTCGTCATCGTTTACAGAAGGATTTGATATTGAAGCGTCTCATTCTAATCCTTATATATATAGCGATAATAAAAACTATTACGATTATTTTGGCGCAAGTTACAGTACTAATAAATATGGAACAATCGCTTTTACCACGGCGCATTATTCTTTCAACCGGGATAATTATTACAATTATACGCCTTATTCATGGCTGCATACGCTTAACTATTCGTATGTTCACAATAACTTTGCATTAGGCATAAATATTAATTATTACAAAGATCATAAAGATTCGAGCGATTATTCCGCTTACTATGCAGATTTAGGGCTGTTAAAAAAAATTGATATAGCCTCAGACAATAGCAAACAATTTCTGTTGATTGGAGTAAGCCTTACTAATATTTCACGCGCAGAACTTATGGAAGATACTATCAGTTATTCTATTCCATCTTTTTTTCGATCCGGCATATCTTATGAATTTCAAGCCAACGAGAATATTTCCGAATTAAATTTATTTAAAATGCTTTATTCTATTAATTACAAATATGCGCTGAATTTAGATAAAACGTATTCCCTGCAGTTTGGGACGGAGTTTACTTTTTTAGATATATTAAAACTACGCGCAGGATATTATTGGGATAAATCTTCCGGAAATCATACTGAAACGCGGACTGACAAACATAGCGCTTTTACTTATGGCGCAGGGTTGTCATTGCCAATAGGAAAACTTTACGATACAAAACTCCCTATTGAACTGCAATTTGATTACGCAAGGCTCCCCATTGCTAATGAATACGATAATTATACTTATTATGCTAATTATTCAATTTACTATAATTACCGCAGTTACAACATATACAGCCTTAACCTTAAGTTAGGCATATAAAAATTTCTTTTTAGCCGGGTGAATTTTATTTACCGCCCGGCAGTTTAATTATTAAATAATTTCACAAATACAATATTATATAATTTAATCAGGGAGCTACAATAATGAAAGTACTTTACTACGCGACGGTTCTTATTTTAATCTGCTTAACTAATTTATATTCACAAACTTATCAGGGAGCTTATGATTATATGTTTCTCACAAAGCAGGTCGACGCTCAGTCCGAAGCCATGGGACAAGGCCATGTTGCAATGTACGGCTCATCTTATTCTGCTTTTTACAACCCGGCTTCGTCGGCGTTTAATAGCGGTCTAAATACTGAAATATCGCATCTTGAGCCCAACGAAGCTTATTATAATAACAAAGCCTATTTTGATTCATATAGCGCAAGTTATAACTTTGGCAAATACGGCGCAGCTTCGTTTAATGAAGTCCTTTATAATCAAAATAAAGCTGATTATACATATCAGACAAAAGCGCCTTATAATAAATTAACATATACTCCCAAGTCTAAATTCTTTGTCTTCAACTACTCATGCATGATTACTGATGATTTTAGCGCAGGTTTAAATGTGGATTATTTCTGGTGCGATAAAGGCTATACCGAATACTCAGCAGCACAATTAGATTTAGGCTTGATGAAAAAATTTCATTCAAAAAGCAGTACTGCCAGTCATAATTTTTATCTTGGTTTAAGCTGTTCAAATATAACAAACACAAAACTTAGCTCATCTGAAAATTTGCCCTCATATTATAATACTTCGGACTATCAGCAAATACTCCCTTCTATTATGCGCGTTGGAGGCAGTTACGAATTTGAACCTGATATAAAGATTGCTGATTTCAGTCTGCTTAAAACTATTTTTGCGCTCGATTACAAAGACGTGCTGAATTATAAATACGGAACGGCGATTCAATTAGGAACGGAGTTTACCTTTGTTGAAATTTTAAAAATCAGAGCGGGCTTTTATTCTCAAAGCCTCAACACTGACATTTCAAGCGGAGCAAAAGAAAAAATAAATGAGTTTACTTATGGTTTTGGTATTAACATACCTATCAGTAAATTTTATGATTTTAGCATGCCCGTAAGTTTACAATTTGATTTTGCAAGAATTGCGCAGCCAAGATATTACGATTCATATTTAACGTTTTATTCGGATCAAAGCATATATAATGTATTTGGCGTAAAATATTCTGTTTACAGCTTAAGACTGAATATCGGCCTTTAATAAATCATGTAGTTTTAATTTTATTAGAATATTAAGATAGGAATTTTATTTTATGAAAATATATTATTTTATTACATGCCTTTTATTATTGAGCATGCAAAGCGTCATAGCGCAGGATTATTCAATGTATGGCGAGGAAGGAGTTTTTATGTACACGCAGCCAAATGCAAAAGCGGAGGCTATGGGAGGAGGAATGGCTACTACTTATGGCTCCCCTTTTTCTGCAACTTATAATCCGGCGGCATCTTCTTTAGTAACAGGGCTTAATATTGAAGCGTCGCACTTTAATCCTTATTTAATTGGCGATAACAGACCGCACTATGAAGCCTACGGTATAAGTTATAATACGCAAAAATACGGCGCAATAGCATTTAATGCTTCGCATTACTCTGAAGGCTCTGAAATGCAAAGGACGATAAGGGATAGTTCTGGCTACGGATACAAGACCTTGTATACCTATACGCCTAATCAAACTTTATATACGTTTAATTACTCATATAATTATAACGATTTTTGTATTGGCGTAAATTTAGATTATTATGAAAATCAATTTTTCCAAAAAAACAATTCTACTTTTTTTGTCGATTTAGGCATGCTAAAAAAATTGGATTTCAGTTCCAATAAAAACAAACAATCCGTTTTATTTGGAATAAGTTTAACAAATATTTCAAAAACAAAGCTTGAAATGAAAACAGACGCAGTTGCACAAAGCGGTAAATCTGAATATAGTTTAGGCAAATATTCTATCCCGTCCTTTTTACGCGCTGGAGCTTCTTACGAATTCCAGACAGGCGCAAAAGTTGCAGATTTGAATTTATTCAAAATGACATACTCAATAAACTATAGAAATGTAGTAAACCTTGATAATACGTATGCTCTTCAGCTTGGATCAGAATTTTCATTCTTTGAAATTCTGCAATTAAGAATTGGTTATCTTTGGGATAAGTCGTCGCAAAATCTCACAGAATCATATTCTGACAAGTACAGCGATCTTACTTATGGCGCGGGTATTTTGTTTCCTATCAGCAGGCTATACAATATTAAATACCCAATTGAGTTTCATTTGGATTATTCTTTAATTTCTGATTTTGCACAAAGCGGCTCATTCAACTTGAACCCTAAGAATATTTTAAGCGGCAGTTTGAAAATAGGCATTTAATTATTTCTATGGAACCGGGCAAAATTATTTTTTGCCCGGATTTTTAATAATTAAAATTGATTCGTCAAATTTTTATTTGGGCGTATAATCGAAGTTTACAAACCTAAGCTTATTACGTTTCTAAAAATAAATCCATTTCCTTTGCCATAAGGAAGCTCTCTCATCGCTTCGCTATTTCGAATACTATGAGTAGCTCTGATAATTTCTCCACCTCCGAATGTCACGTTCAAAGCGATGCCTGGAACTGTGAAATTTAAAGACGGCCCCAAATACATGGTCGCTCCGCCTTCAGCTTCGTCTGTATCCCAAAGCCCTTCAAGGTCCTGCCCAACAGCTTCTAAGCCAAGTCTTAAATTATCATATAAATTATAAGAAAATCCAACCGTAGTCATAAAATCTATGGGATCGCGGCCTGTCGAAAACGCATGTTCAAATATAAGATTGCCGTACGCCTGGCATGAAGCAAACTGCCGGCCGATTATAACCCTGCTGATTAAAACGTTTGTTCCTGAATATTCATGAAGAAAACCCAACCCGGCCGTAAAGTCGATAATTTTATTATTATCGTCATTCAATATATTAGCAAGCGCCTCGGTTTGATAAGATAATTTTGTTTCGCCATTAGTAAGCGCCAATCCTAAATGATCTGTCGTGGTTAGATATTTCCCGATATTCCCCTGAAAGCCCGCATTTTGTTCAAAGTCATCAACGCTTATTGGTTCAAATGTTTTTTGTCCATAAGCGGCTTCATAACGTAAAAATGCAGAGTTTGCAGCGTGCTTAAGAGGCGTAAGAGTAAATAGAAAAGCCTGATTTTGCGCTTGTACAAAGGATGAAACAAATAATATGGTTATTATTAACGATAAATATTTTTTCTTGAACATTTTATTACCTTCTTTTCATTTTTTTAGCAATCTATATTATAAGGAAAACCCAATTGTTTAGACATTTTTAAATCTAATTAAGGCGGATTAATTTATAAAATTATTTTAATTAATATCACAATTTTTTTAAAATCTCTCATGCCAATTTAATAATAAGGACATTTGAAATAGATACTTAAACACTCTTCGATAATTCCGAGCGGTACTATTTTACTGTGCGGCAGTTGAAAGATTAAAATATATTCATCTTTTCTTAATTTGGCGCTTCCCTTTGTTTTTGCTAATTTTAGAAAGCTATTTAATTATGATTTTTTTTAAGGGAGAAGTGATGACTATTTCTGAAAACTTCATAGAAGAGCTAAAAGCCGAAGCAGCTTCAACTCAAAAAATCTTTAGCGTTATTCCATTTGAAAAAGCTCTCTGGAAACCTCACGAAAAAAGCATGGAACTTGCCCGCCTTGTAGGTCACATAGCTGAAATTCCTGAATGGATTACTTTAACTGTTAAACTCGACGACTATGATTTTGACGTAGCTTCATACAAACCTTTCATTCCCAGTTCCATTGCTGAAACGCTAGATTTTTTTAATCCAAAAGTTGAAGAGGCGTTAATTGAATTAAGCAAAACATCCAACGACGATTTGGAGAAAGAATGGAGCCTCTCTGTTGTAGGGCAGACGGTATTTTCGGCGCCAAAATATAAAGCTATTAGGCAAATGTCGTTTAACCATTTGATTCATCACAGAGCTCAGCTTACAGTTTATCTACGCATCCTTAATGTTGCGCTCCCTAATATATATGGACCGACAGCCGACGACAGAATAACTAAAACAAATTAAATTTTACTTTACAATATTTTCTTCTTCCATTTGTCAACTATTTTAGTGTTCTTTTAATTTAAGGGATCGAATATGGCAATAGATATGTCTACAAAAACTGCAGCATTAAAAGATGAGGAATCTATCTCTTCAAAACCGAAAAAAACTAAAACTGTAAAACCTAAGAAAGAAAACGGTATCGAATCGGCGAAGCTTTTAGAACTGCTATCAGAAA
This sequence comes from Ignavibacteriales bacterium UBA1304, assembly GCA_002307295.1. Lineage (GTDB taxonomy): Bacteria > Bacteroidota > Ignavibacteria > Ignavibacteriales > Ignavibacteriaceae > UBA1304. The sequence continues at coordinate 53,782 of DBTY01000026.1, read as the reverse complement.
TTGACGAGCTTAAAGTAAAAAATGAAAAGCTATATTCCGATTTACGCCTCTTCAAGGAAGCTGAAAATCAGATCGGCTTTGGCGTTTACGAAATGGATATTAAAGACGATAATTTAATATTCTCTAAATCTCTAAACCGAATCTTTGGATTCGTAGATAAAAGCCAAATACATATAGCAGACTGGATTAACTCTATTCATCCCAACGATAAGTCAAGGATGATACAATACTTTACAAATCGTCTTAGCTCTAAAAATTCTTTTAATATGACGTACAAAATTCTTCGTAAAAACGATAACCAGATACGCTGGGTTTATGAGACAGGCAATTTTGATTACGATCAGTTCGATAACCCGGTAAAAATGTATGGAATAATACAGGATATTACCGAGTGTAAACAAGCAAAGAATGCCGCAGAAGAATACAAAAATCAGCTTACTAATATTAAGGATTCTGTTTCTCTTCAGGCGGAAGAACTTAGCAACAGAACTGCTGAACTGATTAAGAAAGAAGAAGAGTTGAACGCCGTTAAACAAACGCTGCTGAGTTATGAAAATACTAACGGAAAAAATAATTCTGAAAAGCTAAATTATAAATTCCAGACTTACACAAAGAATATGCCTGTAGGCTACATTGAAGTAGACAATAATTTCGTTATTAAGGAATGGAATCCAAAAGCCGAAGAAATTTTAGAATATACAAAAGAAGGAACAATAGGTAGAAGCATTGCGGAAATTGGCATTGATAAAACAAAGTCTAAACCGCTTGAGCATATTAAAGAAAAGTTTTTTAGTAACCAGGGAAGCGAACGATGTATTGGCCAAGTTCTTACAAAATCAGGCAAACAAATTACTTGTTCCTGGCGCAACATGCCTTTATTCGATCAAATGGGAAATCCATACGGAACGGCTTTGCTGATAAACGACGTTACAAAATCTGAATTATCAAACAAAGCTCTTCGTAAAAGCGAAGAAAAATTCCGCCTTGTTTTTAATAATGCGCCAGTGGGTATTTTTTGTTTTGACTGTAATGGAACTATTTCGGAATGTAATGAACTAATGTCCGGCTTTCTTGGCAACTCCATTGAAAATATAAAAAAAATAAACCTTCTCACTTTACCGAATAAGAAGCTTGTAGAAGCTTTTCAAACAACTCTTTCTGGGAAAAATGGCAGCTTTGAAGGCAATTATATTTCTACTGTTTCTGGAAAAGTAATTCCTGCCAAAATGGAAGTAGCTCCAATCTTTAATCTTGACGGCAGCATCTACGGAGGAGTAGGTATCGTTGAAGACATTTCTGAAAAAAAACAAATTGAAAGAATCTTCTTTCACGATGTGCTTAACACTGCCGGTAATCTAAAAGGACTTGCAGAGATTTTGCTTGATAATATAGAAAACGAAAACAGAACTAAATTTGCAAAACTTATCAAACAGCAGTCCGGTAAAATTCTTGATGAAATTAAAATGCATAGATATCTACTTTCTTCAAAATCTTCGGATTTCGTTTTGGAAATTAAACGGTTAAACTCTATTGAATTTCTTAATAAACAAATCGAAATATTTCAACCCTCGCTTAATACAGATAATATATCAATTATGATTTATGAAAATAGCGAGAATCTCGATTTTGAAAGCGACCCCTCAGCGTTGGAAAGAGTAATTGGCAACATGATAAAAAACGCTATTGAAGCTTCCGTAAAAGGAGAAACAATAATAATTGGCTGCGGTATGAATGCAGGAATGATATCTTTCTGGGTTCATAATAAAGCCGTCATTTCTGAACATATTAAATCCCAATTATTTACCCGGTCAATTTCTACAAAAGGCGAAGGACGCGGACTTGGCACATACAGTATGAAACTCATCACAGAACATTTTCTTAATGGCAAAGTTTACTTCACTTCTACACCAGACTCCGGAACCACATTTTTTGCATGTTACCCACAATGGAGATGGAAATAGTTGAAGATTTGTATACATTTATCGTAATATCAAATAAATAGCGGCGCTTATAATTGCGCTGAAAAATCCGCTCCAAAACGTTTTATACCATGCTCCGCTATCTTTAATTATCGTTTGCTCCGCATGCTCCGTAATGATTTCTTTTTCTTTAAGCATCCAGTTTATAAGGAAATATGCTCCCGTATCAATGGGAGCGCTTGTAAAATAGCGTACATGCAAACTAAAACTTGTATCGGCCAAAACAGTATCATACTCAGCTACGTTAACCTTTATGTCATTTGTTACAGAATCTTTTTGGGAGCATGAAACTGAATCAACTATTTCTTTCTTAATAACCCCCTTTTTTCTATCAGAAAGATATTTTACTTTATAAACAGTATCTGTATGCCTGCTTATAACTTTTACAGTATCCACATTTGAACAAACGGGAGCGCTGTTATTTACGTGCTCCCCAATAAAAAAGCCAGTTAATATCAGACCAATAACTACGGCCAAATAGATATATTTCTTCATAGCTTCACGCTCTAATTCATTATTATTTAGTTAGTTAACAGACCTTACATCAGTATACAGTTAGAATACGGGTCTTATCTTTTTGTTTATATAACCGTTACGATAATATTTGGGTTTTTGAAATCACAACGAAAGCATTTTATTCTAAATTTAGTTGCGCAGACTATTTTTAGCGCGCCTCTCAAACCATACTAATTTACTGTTATATCATATCTTATGCATTTTATATAATTAAAACATTAGCGGCATAGCGCAATCGTCTGTGCTATATTAAGATAGCGATTATGCCAGAACAGTTATATATTATTTAATAGTTGCGAAGTCATAATTGCTAAACTTTGAAAGATAAAGAGTTATGGGAGTTTTGTTCCCGTCTTTACCAACTATTCCGCGCTGTAAGAATTGAGTTACGCCTGGTCGGGCGTCAGAACCAGGACCAAGTAGATGCAGTCCGGCCACTAAACCGGAGATAGTTATTTCAATTCCGCACGCCATGCTCCCAACAAATTCTGCATAATGTTTATTTGCATAAGTTTTCCACAAACTGCAATGTATTCTAAACAGCTTTTCCTGCAAAAAATGGTCGCTTAAAAAAATGCTCTTAGGCAGCACAGTTTTCCTTGGTTTTCCTTTGGGAGCATAGCCATCAAGAGAATATCCCAAATCATATAATCTTTCTTTACCAAATTGATATGCTCCCATATATCCTTCTTTATTTACAACTGAATAATCATTACCGCTTTCCTGCTCCCTCATAGCAGCGGCAAATTGTTCAAAATCGTTCATAGTTTGCTCCAGTTTATTATTATGTTTTATTTATAAAAAGAGACGGGGTATAACCCGTCTCGTAGTAATTATAATTATTTCTCAGCTTGCAACTGAATTAATAGCTTTGTTGTGCTGAAAAATTGAGATTAATAATCCGGCAACTATGGACACAACTGAACTGATTATTAAAGTTATCGAATCGTTGGATATCCCAATCGAAAGGAAAAATCCGCCTCCTATTTTTAATAACCAGCGAACTATAAAGCCGGTAATGAATCCTTTTATATCTTCCATCTGACGCTCCTTTTTTTATTATTTAATCGGAATGTTTCTGTACATTCCTTATTTATTTGAATTTTTACAGTCGTTTTTTCTCACATAGTTTGTGATAATGCTTGTTTCAAATTCATGGATTCTTTCAATAATGTTTTTTTCTACTGTGTGAAGAGAAGTTTTTATATCGTCAAAACGTGTAATGTAATTTGACTGAATCTCATGAATTTCAATCGTGTTTGCTGAAGTGTCTTTTTCAATTCGTTTTATTCTTGACCAAAACAGGTAATTAATCGCCGTTAACAGCGAGGATAATATTAACAGTATAACCGGATCTATATTCATAACTGCCTCTTCCTTCTTATCATTAAACAATTCGCATTACTTTTTCACAAGTATTTCCATATCGCTCACCGCAACGCCCGCAGAAAAACCTGTTTGCGTAACAGATAACGAACCGTCTGTTTGGATATAGTATTGATCTCCGGGAGTTAGTCCGGAAAATTTATTACATATCTGACCAGGTATTTTTACTTCGCAGCTTGCGCCTGCTAATCCGCTTTCGTTCATTATGCCGATAAATAAATTCCGGTCGTCGTCATAAATCTTAAAGCGGATAGAATGATTAGTTTCATTACAATAGAACACTAAATATCTAACTACAGAAAATGCGCGTACTGAAAAAAACAGATTTGCCGATGTAGAATTTATTTCAACCGGAGTTCCCCACGCGATTGAATTTGTAGTTATGTCCGAAAGCATAATGAAAGATTTTGCAATTGAAGCATACGAATAAACATGAAGAATTTTTCCGGAGCCTAAATATTTGCCTGCAACATGATCGGAATCATATGTCGACGTAATAAGATCAGAGAGCGTAATAGCAGATATAGTTATATTAAAAAACTGAACTGCGACCTTATGAGTGGTTGTATCCTTGAAATATGAAACTAATCCTCTGCCTGTATTGTAAGCTTCAATTGTAAAATCGGGTAATACGCCATAAGTAGAGTTAAGCGCTATATACGCGCTGGAGCTAACTGTAGTCTGCGACGAAACATAATTTGTATAAAGTCTTGTCTCGCTTGCAAATGATATTCCAGTTACAAATACGGAACCAGACGAGTTATTCTCATCAATAACGCAGCCGGTTGCAAAAGAACCGCTTACAGAATTTGGCACATAATAAGAGCCTTGAGTAAACGTATTATTTGCTCCAACAATAACGCATTTATATTGCGGATAATAGGCGCTTGAGTTTGAAGTGCAAATAATAAATTTTGTATCGCTGATTCTGAATACTGAACAAAATGGATAAGAAGCATAAACCGTTCCATTTGAAGTGACAGAACTTAATGTTACAACGCCGTTAATCAAGTCGCCAGCAACTATATAAGAAGCTCCTCCGGTACAATTAAACCCGATAACAAATTTTGAACTTGTAAGCTTTGCCAAAGAAAAACTTTGATAACCGGAGACGACCTGCAACGCAACGCTATAAACCTGAATTGGAGTTTGCCACGTTATTGAATCATCCGGATTAAGAACTCCTGTTCTAAGCATAAGATAGTTTGTAGAATAATCTCTGTAGCACATCAAAACTATGTTGCCAAGTAATTCAATCTGCGAAGCTGAGCCATTGTTATATACTTCTGCTTCGGTAGTTGAATAGACTCCTCTTAGTTTTGCAAGTTTAAGCGTTCCGGAAAAATTTAGTAATTTTGCGTTATCCTTTACTGTTAAGTTTTCCGAACATGGATAAGCGCGATGTTCATTCGGCCCTTCAAGCAAAATGAATGAACGCGTCCTGACCCCTTTTAAAACGCCAAGTTGATTAAATTCCATTTCTGCGCTCCCGGTGATTTCTATTTTAAATTTTATATAAGCGACCGCGTCAGTATTTATATAAAAGAAAATGTAATTGCCTATCATATTTATGTTTATTATTTCCTGATAAGCTGAAAAGTCTTCGTCATCGGCCGATAGCCCGTAACTAATTCTTATGCTAGTTCTAAAGCCATTAATGTAATACAAAGAGAATATGCTCTTCCGGTCTTCAGGTATCAGTTGCACAGAATCGGTTATTATCGTTTGAGTTGTATATACCCCTTTGGGGATTATATTTGTCACTTCATATCCGCCGGTGTATTCGCTTGTAATTGCCATAATTATAGTCTGTTTTTGTTTTTAAATAATTCTTTAGGATAAATCCTTATTATACGGGATCCTCTTTTTTTACCAGACTCCCGTTTTCGTATTTGTAATTTCTTCCATGAAAATCCGCCGGAATTTCGCTAATAGTTACAATCCTGCTATTATCCGGATTCATGTCTCCAATTATTAAAATTATGTTTTGTTCGTCGTCTTTTATCGTAGCGGTTCTTCCCGTATACTCAATGTCAGAAGCTGTAAAAACCGCTTCGTTATTTGAATTATCAATTAGCGCTTTCATTGTAATAACCTTTTTTGTTTTATGTAATTCGTTTAAGTCAATTATCGTCATCCTGAACGGTGCCGAATGATGAAATGGTTCGACTTCGCTCACCATGACGAGAAGGTCGCTGATCTTCGACACTGCTCAGGTTCCGGTTGCCGAAGCAGTGGTGTCGCTGACCTTCGACATGCTCAGGTTCCGCCTGTCGAAGCGACGCCTTTCTATAAAGCCGATATGCGTCTTGTTTCAGTTTCAATCTGTGCGGCATCTGAATTGTTTTCCGGCGCGATAGGATTTTGTTTTCCGCCAATTAAATATGGCGCAATCAACTGCTCCGCAAAACTTTTATAATGCGCTATCATTATATTTACTTCGTCCGGTTTTAGATTATACTCGCCGGATTTGCTTGAATCAAACCGCGTAACTATGCCGTTCCCAGTTGTAATAATATTAAGCGACATCAGCATAAAACTAACTGCATAGTTGGTTTCCGCTTTTTTTACTTCCAGAAATCTTACTGTATTCAGAGCTCTTTCTGTTTCTAAAGTATTATAAAATTCGCTTCCAATTAACCGGGCTACTATCATAGAAGCCGTATCGAGATGAACGCCTATCACTTCTTCATCGGCAATGTTTATCAGATTTGCCTCATAAATAACGTCGTCTATTGTCGTTAACATTATTTCCTCTTAGTTTTTGTTGATGTTTTATAATTCCGCTTAACCGCAGTAACCGGAGCCGGCAGAGGCGGTTCCTCCGCCGGCGGAATATTTTTCGGAGTAACGCTTCCATTTAGAGAATCGACAGAAGCGAAATATTCTTTCCTGTTTATAAGCATATATTCTTCTTCGGCAATTTCTGTTACGCTGCCTTTCTCAAATATTTTTATATTCCCGCTTACTAATAGCATGTATGTAGTTTTGCCGGTTAGAACTATTTTCATTTTTTTTCTTATCTGTTTTTTTCTGAAATATTGTTTTAGAGACGTATGCTTATATGGTATACGCAATGCCGTTCGAATCGGCATAATTAAAATCTATTCTGGCGGTAATTGTATACTCAATGTTGAGTTCTCGCGGCTTTAATTGTTTGAATACTTTGAAAGCGCTTCCAAACCCAATTGCAATGTTCTTTGGCCGGGTAAGTATTGCCATACCGTAAGGCACAGATGGAACAGGTTGAACCTGAATCCCTTTATATGCGGCTGTTCTCCCCTCAGTCAGATAAATATCGCCAAGCGCGGTAGAACGGTCGGCAAGCGAAGTGATATACTCGTCTGCAAGATCGTAACCAACAATGAACATAAGTTTGGAAGGATCAGTTTTGTATTTCCCCGGAAGAGCTTTTAGCATTGCCGGAAATACCTGCCCTTTCCAGTCCGATGAATTTCCTCTGTCTGTAAAATGCGTATTAGCGTCGGCTGCAAGTTTTACTTTTAACCCGTCGGTAATTTGCAAAAACTTCTGATCTGTCCCAGCTGCTGCGGCTTTATCCCCATTAATCATAAGGTCTACCAAATCGTTTGAAAACTGCGAAGCAAACGCGTGGTTGATTGTCTGTTCAGCGCTTTTCTTTTCGATGTTTTCATCCAGCCATTTAAAGCTGATGTCGTATGGCAAAATGCAGTCGACAGGAACTAGAGAACGCCTTGAGATTGTCGGCTTTTTAATATCCGCAGAGACTATGACTGCGGGTTCGCTCGCTTTAATTATCATTCTGCTGCCAACGCCAATTGTATCAAGAAACCGTTCTGAGCCGATATTCTTTTCGATATTTAGTTTTTTCAAAATCAGACTTTGATCCACTGTTAAATCAATAAAACTGTTTGCCGCCTGCGGTGGCATTAATCCGCCGTCGCTTGTAAGCAGTCCTGATTTTTGAATTTCCTCAATTAATTCCTGATTATCTTTCATCGTTATTCTTCCTTTATTTTTGTTTTAATTTTTTCCGTTTTACTTATTTCAGTTGATATCGTAAATCATTCTAATTTTTAGGCGTTATATAGCATCTAAAATCATTCGCAATTGCACTGCCCTTACATTGATACAAGGCTCTTATATAACGGTCTGCGCCAATAATAATTTGTCTGTTTGCTTCGCCCAATACGCCGCATCTCCATACTGCATGCGTAAACCACGGACCTATAACCGTCCCGGTAGGCGAACCCTGAATTACGACAATAAGCGAATCCGACGCAGTTACCGTATCAGCAACCCCTTCAAAAATAATTTGCGTTACGTTATATGGCGTCTTGTATACGGCGCTGTAAGCGGTATCTGCTTTGTTTACAAGGTTAAACAGCGTTACAGTCTGGTAATCGCCTCCGCTTGTCTTTGGGAGGTCGTATTGCGCAAATACCGATGAAGCGGTTAACGCTAGCATAGCAAGCGCTATAAAAAGATTTTTTGTTCTCATCATTCTTTCCTTTTATTTTGTTGATATATTATTAAGTCTGCTTATTAAAGCCAGTTCCAGCTTAAGCGCTTATCATTTGACGGAACATCAAGAATCTGTTTTGTTCCCTGCACAGTCTTTTCTAATTTTTCAATTCTTTCTACAGCTAATTTCAGTTCTTCATTATATTTCTTTGCAATATCCTCCGTTTCTTCTTTTGGAGGGGTTGCGTCCTCCTGCATTTTTTTCACTTCTTCGGCCGGAAACCCCATTTCTTTTGCTTTTGCAATAAACTGGGAATAGTTTGTCTGTATTGCAGGTATTAGAGCTTCGTCGTTAATAGAGCCGTCATAATACGCGTTGATGCAAGAGTCAAAAAAAGTCATTACAAGAGTTCTAAACTGTGATTTTTCAAAATCCTCGTTAAAGCTTTTCTTTACGCTGGCAAATTTTTTTCTGATTTTTTCAAGAATTGTTTCGTGCTGCAGATTAGCTTCCTGCGCTTCCTCTTTCTTAACGCCTAAAGCGTCTCCGGTTAAAACATTCGCTATCCCCTGCATAGAGAGGCCGGTAATTTCTCCCTTTTTGATTTCTTCCCATGTATTCTCATTTTCCACTTTTATTCCAACTATCCAGCTGCCATTTTTTTCATCAGGGAAAAGCGGTTCAATATCTTTCTTTATCCAGCTCTCCTTAATAAATCCCTGCCCGGCCTGTTCGTCATGGTTTTTATCTACCATAGCGGTTTTGCCCGCTTTCATGAATTTTTCAGCGGCTTTTTCTATTTCTTCAACCGTAGTAAATTGCCCCTGACTGTCTTCTTCTTCAGGACTATAAACGACGCCATATACCATTTGTTTTTCTTTATCAATCTTTTTTATTTCAATAGTTTTGGTAAATGCGTCGCGCGATTTGAATATTATTTCCTTCTGGTTAGCTCCCTTTTTTACCAGCGAAATAAAATCTATCTGAATGTTTTTTATTAAGCCTTTCAAAGTATTCTCCTTTTTTTCTTGCAAAACTAATCCATCGGATAGACCGTTCCTACGTCCGTTTACGACGGAAGTGTCATGCATGAATATACATGGAGATTAAATCTTTGCGGATAGTAAAATACTTATTGCGGTAAGTTTCGCTGATCTTTGGCGCGCTCAGGTTCCGCTTTTCAAAGCTGTGGTCGCTATCCATCGACATGCTCAGGTTCCGCTTGTCGAAGCGACGTGTTTGTTTTCAGGAGAAAAATAAGTTCTGTTATTAGCGGTTAAATTACTGAAGTATATTATTCACGCAATATCCGGACGAATAACTTCCGAATATCGCGTAAAATAATTTTGTTGTAATGCGGTTTTGTTTTATTTGCAGTTTGTTTTAATCAGATCGTCGGCTTTATCATAGCCAAGCTCTTTAGCTTTTTTCAAATCTGAGCAAGCCTCCTCCTTTTTACCTAACGAGCTGTTAATGCTGCCTCTGTTAAAATAAGCTACGGCAAGAGATGGATTTAGTTCTATCGCTTTTGTAAAATCGTCTATAGAGCCCTGTTTATCCTTCAAAGCGTATTTAGCGTTTCCTCTGTTAATATAAACGTCCGCATTTTTAGGATTAAGACTGATTGCAAAATTAAAATCTGCAAGAGCTCCCTGTTTATCGTTCGAAGCCGCTTTAATTATACCGCGGTTATAATACGCGTCAGTGAATTTTGGATTTAGTCCAATCGCCTCAGTAAACTCAATTATTGCGCCTGGGTTGTCATTTGAACTATGCTTAACAATTCCAAGGTTGAAATGCGCTTTATAGTCATTGGGATTAATTTCAAGAGCTTTATTAAAATCTGCAATAGCGCCTTTTATATTGCCCATATCATATCTTGCATTTCCCCTGTAATTCAGCGCGTCTGTATTATTAGGAACCAGCTCCAAAGCGCTTGTAAAATCTTCTATAGCGCCTTTTTTATCTCCGGCGGCGTTTTTAGCAAGCCCTCTGTTCACGAATGCCTTTCTGTGTTTGGGATTCAGTTCAAGCGTTCTTGTATAATCTGCATATGCGTTTTGTTTATCTCCCAGTTCATAGTAAATGTTCCCCCTGTTGTAAAATACGTCTGCGTTTTTAGGGTCTATTTCTATTGCTTTTGCATAATCGGCCATTGCTCCCTGCTTGTCTCCATCTGCATTTTTCATAATGCCAAAGTTAATATATACGTTAGCGTTATCAGGAGTTAGTTCCAGAGTTTTTTTATAATCATCGCTGGCTCCTTTTTTATCGCCAAGCATAAACTTAGCATTACCGCGGTTAAAATACTCCTCAGCATAACCTGGGTTTAATTCAATTGCTTTGTTATAATCATCTAAAGCTTTATCATATTTTCTATATGCGGCATAAATAATCCCCCTGTTTATATAAGCGGCCGTATATTTTATATTAAGCTCAATCGCTTTTGTGTAATCGCTAAGAGCATCTGGAGTTTTGCCCATATCAGCTTCCGAGTTGCCTCGGTTGTAATATGCGTCCGCATCAGTAGGCCGAAGCTCAATCGCTTTTGTATAATTTTCAATCGCGCTCTTTTTATCCCCTACTGACGACACAACTACGCCTCTATTATAATACATATCGGCGTCCTTTGAATTCAGCTCAATTGCCTTGTTGTAATCTTCATAAGCTCCTCTTTTATCGCCCGCTTCTGATTTTATGACTCCTCTGTTATAATAAGCGTAAGCATAAGCGGGATTTAGTTCTATTGAACGGTTATAATCCTCCATAGATCCTTTCGTATCGCGCAGAGCAAATTTTGCGTTGGCCCTGTTATAATAAGCAAGCGCGTCTTTAGGATTAGACTTTATAGCTTTCGTATACTCTTCTATTGCGCCGTAAATATCGCCCGATTTAAACTTTACAAATCCATGAATTTCATGTATTCGCGAATCGCGAAACGGTTGTATTACCTGTGCGCTGACTGACCCGGCAGCAAATGATAATATTAAGATTATAAAAAACAAAACTTGTTCTTTTTTCATTTCTCATCCCTGTTTTTCAAATATATAAAGTAAATACAGAATTTTTTTTCTGTTTTGTAAAACTACATATAATAATTTTCAGATATAAGTCTTATGCCCAGTATTTTTAGCAAGCAAAATTCATTTTTCATTATTTTTTACTCTGGATAATATTATGTTTTTTAAGTATCTTTGGAATATAGATTTTTAATTAAATCTGGCGACTTTAAGGATAACTGCCCGTATTTTCAAACGGCACGGCGTATAAACCAACGCTAATTTACCTTACCGTAATTTTATTATTTATAAAAATAATGTTTCAAGGACTTTTGTTTTATGTCTGGTATTACCGATTTATCTTTTTTACTTAAAAATATGAACCCGATTCTTAACGATGGAGAATTTGTTTTTTGCACTATAGCTATTAATGAATTAAAAGATTTTGCAGAACTCGATCCGGTCAGTATTACGCGCGAAGCGGAAGGATGGTCTCTTATTATTCCGCGTGAAAAAGCAGAGCTAAAAAAATTAGAGCCTTCGTCAGTTTTTAAAATGATAACGCTTTCAGTTCATTCAAGCCTCCAGGCCGTAGGTTTTCTTGCTTTTGTGCTTGGCGTATTGGCCGATCAGGAAATAAGCGTTAATGCAGTTTCTGCATTTTATCACGATTATCTTTTCGTCCCTGCCGATCAGGTTGACGACGCAATTAAGTTGCTCAATGTAATTTCGTCTGATTATCAGAACTGATTTTATTTGTAATCCGCGTTCTTTTTTCGTGTCTTGTTTATCAATCTACAAGCGCTTATTTTAAATAGACTAAACTTTGGGATAGCCGCGTTATATTTATTACCTAACAATTAAAAGAGGAAATCAAATGAAATCGTTAGCGTCATTCATAGTTCTATTCCTTTGCGTTATATCTATTAACGCTCAACCAACGCCCACATTTATAGAAGTTAACGGGACTTCAGAATTATTAGCTCAAGCAGATAAAATTAACTTTAGCGTAAACATTAAAGCTATTAACGCTTCTTTAAAAGAGAGTAAATCAATATGCGACGCTTCGCTTGAAAAACTTTTATCAATACTAAAAAAAACAGATATTCCCGCTTCAGAAATTGATGTTTCGCCAATTTCTCTTGGAAGAAATTATGAACAAAAAAGCTACTCCAAAACACAAAACGGTTTTTTTGTTTCTGTAAACGTTTCTTTTGTCCTAAAAGACATATCAAAGTACTACATTCTTTCCAGCCTTCTTGCAGAAGATAAAGAATATGAAACAGTTAACTCATATTATAGTTCCTCTGACTACGAAACGCAAAATGAAACATCCTACGAAAATGCTCTTAAAGCGGCCAAAGCAAAAGCCGAATACATGGCCGCCGCTCTTGGAGCCAAGATAGGTCCTATCCTGGAAATATCCGAGAATAATTCATATCCAGCTTTTTCGTATGCTTTAAATACAATAACAAAAGACGCCTCAGCTGAAGCAGAACCTTTATTAGGCAAACTATCAATCAAACGAAGCGTCCGTGTAAAATTTGGATTAATTAACTAAATAATAAATTTTGAATTTTTAATACAACTTATATGAAAATATTAGACGTTCCTTTTAATACTGCCGTTTGGGCGGCTATAACCCCAGTTGAACACCCGGGAATAACGGGCAAAGCTTTATGGCGCACTTTAGAAATTGGCAATATCAGAGTCAGAATGGTTGAATACACCCCCGGCTATAAAGCCGATCACTGGTGTAAACGCGGTCACGTTCTGCTTGTTATGGAAGGAGAACTTATAACAGAACTTGAAGATGGAAGAATTTTTGTCCTTAAACCGGGCGCCAGTTATCAGGTATCCGACGATATTAACCCGCACCGCTCCTCCACTTCCACTGGAGCAAAACTTTTTATTGTCGATTAGTTTTTTTATTGACGGCGGATATATTTCTGCCGTCAACTCTCCACTTATATTTGTCTGCCCCTATTGTTTTTAATCAGATTCATTTCTAAATTAGCCTTAAAATATATAAACCCAAAATACTTCTTAATCCTAGCGTATGTTTTTGTGTATCAGTAAAAAAATCTTCATCCTGCTTTTTATTCAGTAGTTTAAATAACCGTTACTATGATTATACTTTCGGCAAGAGCGTTTGATCCCGTTTTTTGAGCCGATATTGAAATTTATTTTTATATTTTATTTTCATAACCTTTGGAGAGTAAATATGAAAGAGCAAATTATTGAAACATGGCTGATAAATAATAGAGTGAACTTAATGCTGTTAGATGCTATCAGCGACGAAGGATTAAAATGCACCCTCTCAAAGCGGGGCGGAAGAGACGTTGCGCTTCAGTTTGCGCACATTCACAATTTAAGACTTTGGCGTCTTGAGCGTTACGCTAAAAAATTAATGGAATCTCAGGTTGAGATTAATAAAGCGAAGCTTGTAGACAAAGAACTGCTTAAACAGCGGCTCGTTCAGTCCGCTAACGCTTATGCTCTTTGGTTTAGCCAGGGTTATGACGACAACGGAAAAATGAAAGGCTTTAAGCGGGGCATTATTCCTATGCTTGGCTATCTTATATCGCACGAAGCTCATCACCGTGGAAATATTATTCTTACTCTTAAACAATGCGGACATAAAATCCCCCATGAAGTACAGTACAACATATGGGAATGGAATCATATTTAGCAGCGTTGTATAAATAATGTTATAGTTTAAGTAAATTCTGTTTCGCATTTCGTATAGTATCTCTGCACGCGTATTATATTAGCAGCCCGGTTGATTATATTGCGTCTTATCAGTATGTTCCGTTATATCTTTTTTATTCAATACAAGGCTCCTCAATGAAAAATGCCATTAAAGACAAATTTAAAGACGTTACTTTACAAATATTATTTAAAATCGTTTGCCTTGCATTTGTAGGTTTACTTTTAATTGGCAGTTCAATTTTTCGGTCGTCCTCTACAGAGTTCGCCTATATTTTATATGGCGTCTCTGCAATATTTTTTTCCCATTTCATAAAAAAATGGGGAGTAACTGACTTTCTTCTTTTTGGCAGCGTTTATTCTCTCCTTTTAGTTATTACTCTTATGCCTAGTCAAAACATGCTGGCTCTATTTGGAAACATCTCCTGGTTTATTTTTATTGGCGCTCTTGTAATCCTAATTAGTCTTATAGAAAAAAAATATAAATTCGAATCCAAACTTTCATATTTCCTTACCTTTGCTTATTGGCTTATAGGTTTTATAATAGTTTATTTAATAATGACTCTTTTAAATATTTACGCTTTTGGTCTTTCGCCCATCGACGAATTTTCATCCTTAGCCGTTTACCTGCTTAATAATCTTAAAGCCGGAGCCATAATTGGCCTTGGCGTAGGTTTAGGTATGAGCTTTCGCGTAAGTTATAATTTTTAATTATTTATTTTTATGAATAACGATAACCGCCATATTCCTCTTGAAGGAGCATTTAATTTCCGCGAAATAGGCGGATTAAAAACGTCCGATGGACGCGTCTTAAAAAGCGGATTGTTGTTCCGTTCTGACGAGTTGTCTAAATTGACTAAAAACGATTTAGATAAATTTGCGCAATTAAAAATTAAAACTGTCGTCGATCTCCGCACGCAAAATGAACGCGATTCGAGAGGCGATAACATTCCAAAGGACTCAAATATAAAAGTAATTAATATTTCTTTATCGCATCAAAGCAGAAATGTAAATTATTTTCAGTTATTTTGGTTCCTCACATTTAGGTCGGGCAATTTTGATTTTGAACAGTATATAAAAGATCATTATCACAGCTATTCGTTTGAATGCCGCTCTTCAGTCAATCAAATATTTACCCTTTTATCAAATCCTGACAACCTCCCCGCCTTGCTGCATTGCACCGTAGGCAAAGACCGTTCGGGGTTTATTTCCGCGCTCATTCAGCTGTTATGCGGCGTCGACCGTAGCGTGGTTCTTGAAGATTATATGTTAACTAACGTATATGCTGGTCCGCGCATTAGAAAAATTTCTCTGCTTGTAAGGTGGATTAGCCTCTTTAGAATTAAACCTGAACGTATGCAGCCTTTATTTCAAGCCATACCAGAATACCTTAACAGCGCTCTGGATAATATCCTTTCGAAGTACGACTCAATAGAGGATTATTTAGTAAATGCTATTAACCTGGATAACGACGTGCTATCAAAATTGAAAAACAATATCCTCGAATAACATGCTAAACCCTCTCTCATCTTCAACGTCTCAATAATTAGCGATAGATCATACACTTGAATTTCTGCGCTATCTTTTTATATTTAAAATAAACAATGGAACTCTGTTTCAGTTATTTATCGTGATTCTTTATTCTTTTTAGCGAGGTTATTAAACAAATCAATCGGGCGCATTCAGGTTTTGCGCTGTTTTTCAGGGAAATAAAATGAAATTTTCAGTAATATTTGATATGGACGGCGTTATTATTGACAGCAATCCATATCATAAAAAAGCGTGGTTAGCCTTTTGTAAAAAATATAATTTATTCTTAAATGAAGACGAGCTTGAAAATAAAATTTTCGGCAGGACTGGAAGCGAAGCGTTAGTCTACCTGTTTGGCAAAGAAATATCCAAAGAACTTAGCGAATTGTACATCGCTGAAATTAACCAAAACTACAGAACTTTATACGAGCCATTTATAAAACCTTTGGACGGTTTAGTCGCTTTTCTTGACATCCTAAAAAATGAAAATATAAAATTTGCTATAGCTACTTCGGCGCCTTTTGTTAATATTAATTTTGTTCTGGAGAAAACGGGATTAACTGATTACTTTAAAATAATTATAGACGCTTCAAAGGTTAAACGGGGCAAACCTGATCCAGAAATTTATCTTAAAACTGCCGCCAAACTAAATACCCCCGCTGAAAATTGCGTAGTGTTTGAAGACTCCATTTCCGGAGTTAATTCTGCTATTAACGCAAAGATGAAAGTAATTGGCGTAACTACAACTCATACTAAGGAAGAGCTGACAAATACTAATTTTACAATTAATAATTTTGTAAACCTTAATATTTCAAGCTTAAATGATTTGTTTAATCTGTAAAATTGATTTCGATTTGATTCTTGGCGGTTAAAAATAAGCGGTTATTATTTTCTTTTTTGCTGGGCGTCGCGGTTTTCTGCAATATTTTTTCTTAATTCAATCTCTTTATTGATAATCCATTCTGGGTATTTTATCCCTTGTTCAACAATTCTCCTGCATAGAATAAGCCAAAGATTCCCGTCTTCAGTCATTTTATTCAAAGAATCGATTCCTGTTATCATAGGAGTAAAATTTACGTCTTCGGAATTAATTTTTTGCAAAGCTTCGTCGGCTATTTCGTCTACCCTGTTCAAATAGTTATTAAACTTATTCATTTCTTCAGGGGGCAGTTCTATTGCCACAGGACTTTCAGGCAAGTATTTTATATGCATAGGCCAATTATTTAGCGGCGTCCACCATAAAGCCGGTATTGGAATAGCGTTCTTAATTCCAGACCCGGGATGCTGGTATAGCTGGGATATAGAAAGGTCGATAAGATCTGAATATTCGCTGACTGCAATAACATGATGGTCTTTATCCCAAAATCCTCCCCAGGCCCATTCGGTTTTATCCCCTTCTATTAAAATCTCTATAGTGCAAAAAGAGCTTGTATATAGTTTGCTTTCTATATCAAACTTCTGCAGCATCCGCTGAATTCCGGCAGATGATTGCAGGCAGCGTACGGAATAGTTTTCGCCATATTGCTCTTTTAAAGCTTTATCAACTATATAGAAAACAAAATTCCTGATAAAAGAAGAAGTGCGCCGTTCGCTCTTAGATTTTTTAATTTGTTCTGAAATGAAATTTGCAGAGATCATATACTAAATAAATATTATAACTGTATATAGTTTAATTAAAATACTAATCAAAACAAATTAAAAAGAATGAAATTATCCTTTCAGTTAATATTTTTTTCTAAAAAACGCTCGCATTTATTGTAAATCCTTAATTCTTAAGGAGAGCCTCCATTTACCGGGTTGACGCTCCCCTAAAGTATTTTTTCCCTCCCAGAGAAGATAATGCGATATTGTTTTAAAATATATTATTGCTTCGTTTTCTTTGCGTTTTGTCTGTTATAGCCTTTTTCGCCAAACGGCTGCAACTTTTCTACCCACATTTCTTCAAGTAGATCAAGCTCTTTTCTATAATCTAAATCGCTTGAATCTTCCTGACGTTTTAATATATCTAAAATTTTGAACTCAAAATTTTTCTCGCCAAATTCGTTCCATTCCTCCTGAAGCTCTTTTTCAGAAACATGCCCGTTCATATTAAGAATCATCCGGTCCCTGTTGATTCTTCCTTCTATGTTAGGCCAGCTTCCCACATATAATTTACCGTTTACAAGATTTTTAATCTGGAATACTCCTCCTTTAGGGGGATTCATTTTATATGCCATTTTAAGTTCTTTTTTTCTATCCATAACTCTATTTTCCTCTTTACTTTCAGGCGCAGCGGCAATCACAGGCTTTTGTGCAATTGGATTTGTAAGCCAGTAAGCATTGCCCTTCCTTGCCATAATTTTTCTATCAATAAGCTCTCTCCGGATTGTGCAGTAATCGCCATATACTTCTTCAATTATTTTGGTTACCTCAGACTCGTCATATTTTTTATTTACAGCAAATCGTCCTGCAATTTCCTCAAGCGCTATTTTTCTTTTTTTTTCCTGCGAGGGCAGATGATCCAGCATGCCCTTTTTAAAGTATGTTTTTATGACTTTATTACGGTATTGAATCATCCTTTCGTCCTGCATTTCTTTATCGCCGTCTTCAACGTTAATCAACTCATGAAGCGTAATTGAAAGCGCATCTTTATTTACGCTGAACATCATGTAATACTGTTCTTTGTTTTTTACTACAAACCCAGCATGTTCAAGTTTTTTTAAATGAAATGAAATTGTAGGCGCGCCGATATTTAACCGCGCCGATAATTCCTCCACATATTGAGGTTTTTCCAATAAGGCTTTCATTATACGTATGCGGGAGCCGTCCGCCAGGGCTTTAATTATATTCTGACTTTTTTCTATTTTCATTTAGTTTCCGTACTCGTTTTCATAACTTGTTTTGCGCGAATTATTCAACCGCATCTTCATAGTATTAAATGTTACGCTTAAAAGTAATTTTTTATCCTTCTTATTTGCGCCTGTTTGAATCCTTTCATAGTTTATAAGCAAGGCTGGAATCCCCGGATTTATGCATAACGAATATTCAGTTGTTTCAAATTTCCGTTTCCCGTCTTTTTTATATTTATTCAATTGCTCTTTCATCTTAACATTATTTTTTAATTCGATAGACATCAAATTAATATATTCTTAAACATTTGTCAAGTTTTAATTTTGATATGTATCGAATCACTTATCGGAATATCCGATATAATTTATATATTAGCTCAGGATGATTTTAACCCTAATAGCGCGATATGGAAGGGTTCTACTGCGTAAGCGTTAGAAAAATGAGCGTTTTGCTTATTATATAATAATATGGCGCAATTTCGATTTTTTTGTAATCAGATAATCATTTAATCTAAATATTTTTTTTGCATTAAATTCTCATAGCGCTCAATCCGGGTCTACAAAAAGAACCCGAAGGATTCAAATGTTTATAACATTTATGGGAAAGAAAAACATACGACCCCGACCGGGGTCGTACAAAAACGTATTTAACCAAGCTATATACGTTTAATCCCTTCTGGGATTAAATCCAATTTAAACACAATAAAATATTTCTATCGCGCAATTCCGGATTAAATACATTTTAAGATTAAAATGTATAATTTGTGATAGATGAAGATTCAGGGAGGCTATATAAGTTGAAATTATAAGAAGGATAAAGCACAAAAAAAATAGCGGCATAAATGCAAACTTATTTAGTTTACATTCATACCGCTATCTTAAAACATTCTTATTATTTCATCATTTCGTCTCTTATCATCTGGATAGGCAAAAGGCCATAAGAAAGGAACCTGTTATTAAAAGACCTTAGCGTGCGTTTTGTAGGGCGAACCGCTCTCCAGTCTTCCGATAGTTTACGTATCATCAGTTTTCCAAGAGTATAGCCGTAATACTGCGGATCAAAAGCTCCGCGTAAAGCCTGCTGTTTGGCTCCGGCAATATCAAGGAATGCATACTTTACAAACATTTGTTCCGCTTCGTCAATGCTCATCCCTTCAGTATGCATTTTAATAGCTGCAATAAAACGAACATCGCGCATTAATGCGTTCAGACGCATTCCTATTTCAACCCTCGGGGATTTATTGCCATAGCCCTGATCAAACATCATTTCTTCCGCATAATGCCCCCATCCCTCAAACGTAGTCTGATTGCTGAATACTTTTGCAGGCAGCGATCTATTCTTATCCAGGTACAACGACTGCAAAAAATGCCCTGGCCAAATTTCATGAATGGAAGTAAAAAGTAGCGTGTTTTCATTAGGAATATAATCGTTCCGCTCTTCTGCCGTCCAGCTTGTATCGGGCAAAGTAATATGAAGAATTCCTTCCTGCTTTTTATCATACGGCGCAGGCAGTTCTGCATACGTATAGTTCCAGTTCATATATGGCTGCGTTTCTTTTACGTTTAGCGAAGCGTACTTAGGCATTGAAACTATTTTTTTATCTTTAATAAAAGCCTCAAGAGCCGGCAGTTGTTCGCGCGCCTTTTCAATAGGGCCGTTTTGTGGTTTTTCAGATTTATAAAGCGCAATACAATCATTTACGCTTTTACCAGGCGCAAACTTTTTACACGCTTTTTTAAGAGCTGCAAGGTTCCTTTGTAAATCGTCTTCACCCATTTTTTCTAGCTCTGGCAATGGGGTTTGCAAGCAGTCGGTAACATAAAGCATTCTTTGAAAATTTTTAGCGCCGATAGCAAACTTATTTGTAGCCTTTGGCATTTGGAGGTTCAACCAATACATAAAATCGTTTATTTCATTCACAACGTCTTCTCCGGCTGTTCGCATATCATGCTGCATTTTATCGTCGTGAATTGATTGGAATACCTTTGGAGCGTCATTTTTAATATACGACGCAATTCCTCCAAAAACTGTTTTGGCTATTTCTATATGCGATGTAGATAAAGGAACTTCCGTTTGATAATTTTCCTGTATTTGTTTTACCGCTGTTTTTAGCGAAACCAAATACCTTACAAACGATTTCATCCTTTGGTCAAGGGGCGCGTAGTTCCTTGCCGTGTAAATTGAAGGAGATAATTGAGCGACATAATAATTTGCATTTTTATACGGCCAGCGCATAGTTTCAAGCCAAAATACATTTTCGTCAATTACTCTTAGTAAATTCTTTTTCTCAATTCTTTGATACGGCAGCAAATATGCGTCTTCAAACTCCTGAATTTGTTCCCGTTGTTTTTTATACCAGTTAGTTTGTTCGCGTATTCCTTTTTCGCTGTAATCCGGCAATACGCCGTCGTATTCATGCCTGCCGTTTGCTACGGCTCTATCCGGATTCATTTTGAAATAAGTTTCTGTAAATTCAAATACAAAAGTATCCCAGCTTGGCGGATTATGCTTAATACACCCTGCGCCAAAAATAAAGCAGAACAAAAATAATATGGAAGTATATAATATTTTGCGTGTCATTCTAAAACCCTTTTTTCAACTTGGGAGAAATTTTATGTATCTCCCTAACACAGATAATCATAATTTAATAGTTTAAAGGTATTATTAAGATTTTTAAATTCAAAATATTACTTTTAGGGCTGTTATAATTATATCTTTTTTTTATTTTATAATTAACGTAATGTTTATTCTATGCGCTAAAATAGACGCCTAATATTTTATTACCGCTAAAAATGCTTCTCTGTTTTGTTCCCATATCTTATCAAATGATTGCTTAGGGGGCAGTTCAAGCGTAATGGTAGGTATTTTCATTTCAATCCCGGCATATGCTCCAAATGAACCAGGAGTCGGGTAACCTATGCTGCCGCTTACAGGATAACCATTATATTTTGCCATCGTATCCGCCAATTGTTCGGCTGGCCCATCATAGTTTACAACAAACATAGCAGTATGCACAGTAATTATTCTGTTCGGTTTATATTTTCTTACAATTTCCATTATCGCTTTTGTTTCAGGTTCTGAAGCGGGCTTTAAACCAAACCGCTCATTGTTAATTCTATTTTCAGTAGGGAAATTTCTGTTTACGTCAATTTGGTTTGCATTCACACGGGTTCCAGCTATTAATGCATCCGGATTCAAGACCGGAATAATAACCAAACGCGAGTTAATTTTGCCTTTGTATTCATTTGCAATATATTCGGCAAATCTATAAACTAATTCCGTCCCCTGCATTTCGTTGCCATGGAATCCGCCTATAATCAAGGTCAGGCTGTCGCCGCTGCCCGCTTCAAGCGAGTATATATCATTCCCTTTTACCGACTTTGCAATAACGTTCCAATGTATGCCGCTTTTTTGAATCCTTCCGTAAAGTTCTGTTCCCGCTTCTGAATATTTTTCAGAAGACTTAAATCTAAATAGCCCGGAACAATCAACAGATAATAAGGCTATAATTCCAATAAAGACATAAACAATAAACTTACTATGTACGACCGGCATGTTCTTCATTTTAATATCCTGAAATTATTATTTAAAGAGTTTTTCCGCTTAATAAATTACAGAATTATTTTTAGCAGCTTTATAAAAATAATAAAATTTTCAGATTGTTTCGATTTGATTAATTAAAGCGGCTCCCAAACCACAAAAAAAAGCCTTATATTAAAATATAAGGCTACAAAGGAATCCTTTTATTAAAAATAACGTTTACTGGTTTGTAAATATATTCCCAATTAAGCGCAATAATTCTTCTTTTTCAAACGGTTTAGCCAAATAATGCGTAAGCCCTTCTTTTAACAGCCGCTCTTTATCGCCGCTCATTGCATAACCGGTCATAGCCACAACAGGGATATCTTCATAACCCGGGAATTTCTTAATCTCACGGGTTGCTGTAATTCCATCCATATCGTTTCCAAGATTTATATCCATAAGAATAAGATCATATACTTTTTGCGAAGCCATTTGCACTGCGTCCATTCCGTTATCAACGCTGTCAACATCGTATAAGTTTTCTATATAACACGATATCACTTCTTTATTAATAAGATTATCTTCCACCAGCAGAATTGAAAAATGCGGGTTTTCGTCGAATATTGTTTCTATTTCTTCAGGTTGAATTTCTGGCTCTTCAACGTTTTCCCTGACAGTAGCTGGGAAATAAACTATGAATTTTGAACCAATTCCAATCTGGCTTTCTACTTTAATTTCTCCATTTAAGAGCGCAAGCATTTTATTTACCAAAGTCAGACCAAGTCCGCTGCCTTCAAACGATCTGCTGTATCCTTCGCTTACCTGCCTGAATTCTTCAAATATCAATGGAATATCCTTTTCCATAATACCAATACCAGTATCAGATATGCTTATTTTTAATCTTGGACTAATTTCCTCATAATCAGATTCAACTACAACCTCAATTCCGCCTTTATTGGTATATTTAACTGCATTGTCTATGAGGTTGATTAATATCTGATTGCATAATCGTTCGTCAACTTTTGCTACGCAGCTCCTGTCTTTTATTTCTATATTAAAGTACAAACCTTTTTCTTTTGCAGAATAATTATACTGCGTCAGCAAAAAACCAATTTCTTCTGCAATATTATAAGGCTGAATATTAATTTGCGTAGTATTCGATTCAATTTCCGAAAGATCGAGAATTGAATTCAATGTTATCATTAATCTTTTGCCGGATATATATATCTTATTTGCATAAGAGAAAAGAGACTCGTTGGCAAGTTCGTCTTTAAGCAGCTGAGATAATCCAAGTATGCCGTTAAGCGGCGTTCTAAGCTCGTGACTCATATTTGCAAGCAGAGAGGATTTAAGCCTATTCGATTCTTCTGCCCGGTCGACTGCGTGTTTTAACTCAAACTCCAGTTCCTTCTTTTCTGTTATATCTTCTTTTACAGCCACAAAGTGGGTAATATTTCCCTTCTCGTCTCTTATAGAAGAAATTGTAACAGTTTCCCAGTAAAGCTTTCCGTTCTTCTTTTTATTTTGAATTTCACCGCGCCACTCATTTCCGCTTATGATGGTTTTCCATAAATCTTCGTAGACTTCTTTGCTTGTAAAACCGGATTTTAAAAAACGGGGAGTTTTCCCAATTACTTCTTCTGAAGAATAACCGGTAACTTTTTCAAAACTTGGATTGACGTATTCAATTTCGCCGTCAAGATTAGTAATAAGTATTATTGACGGATTCTGTTCTACTGCGCGGGAAAGTTTCTTGATGTCGCGTTCTACTTTTTTTCTTTCCGATATATTTAGCAGTGTTCCCTGAATAGCAGGCTTCCCTTCATAATTTATTCGGCTTTCAAGGACTTCGGCTTCAAAAGTCGTCCCGTCTTTTCTAATTGCCAAAAACTCATAACTCCCCGCTTCTTTTGAATTCAGTAATTCTCTTCTGCTTTCTTCTAATTTTAGATTTCGGTTTTCAGCAGCGACAAATTCTTTATAATGACGCCCTATTATTTCTTCGTCTTTAGCGAATCCAAAATAACCGACAATCATCCGGTTACAGTATTTAATTACATCGTCCTGAACAATATAAATTCCTGCAAATGAATTATTGACTAATTGTCTGTATTTCCTTTCAGATTCAAGAAATACTTCTTCTGTCTGTTTCTTGCCGGTAATATCTTCGCACACTATAAAAACGACTATTTCTCCTTCCGGATTAAACAAAGCTCTGGCTGTTTGTTTAACCCAAAGAATACTTTTATTCTTTCTGACTTTGCGAAGTTCCCAGTTATAAACGTGGCCAATGCTTGCAATGCAAAGATTAATATTATAAATAGCTTTGTCTTTATCTTCATCTGGATAAATACATTTTATAGTATTCCCTTTTAATTCATCCGCCGAAAAACCGAGCTGATCGCACCCGAAACTATTCACTGATAATATTATTCCCTCAGCGTTAACAGTAAAATACATCGAAGGATTATTATCGTAGAGGTCTTTATATTTCTCTTCGCTTACCCGAAGCGCTTTTTCTGTTTGCTTATATCTCGAAATATCTCTGACTGATTCGATAGAACCAATTATACGTCCTTTACTATCCCTCAGATTTGACGCTATTGCCCAGATATATCCGCCTTTGTAATTATTCATTGCAGGCGCATAAATTTCCCCAAAAATTGTGTTTTGGGCTCTTTGTATAAAATCGTATTTGTTGGAGTCTTCAGTATCTTTTGCAAGCATATCAATAAGAAACGGGCGTGGATAACCATAGAACGGCGTTGCAACATTATAATGCTCTTTCCCAATCATTTCCTGTCTGGGGACGCCAGACATAGTTTCAATCGCTTTATTCCACGCAATTACATTCCCTTCAGCGTTAACAATCATAGTTGCATCAGGTAGAAAATCAAGGATTTCTTCAAGCTGTTTGTTTGAGTTTTTCAGGCTCTCTTCATTTTTTCTGATTTCAGTAACGTCTATAATTGTTTCAATTGCGCCTATTATATTACCTTCAGGATCTTTTATTTTTTTTGCTAGCGCAAATAACCACTTGCCGAGTTTTGGTAGATAAGCTGTTGATTCATATGCGTTTGAGATCATGTTAGAAACTGTATAAACGCCTTCATACCATTTACTTATTCCTTCTTTGTCATCATCAACAAGCAAATCGACTAAACATGGCCGTTCGCATCCGATATGAAACGCCTTCCAGTGAGCCGTTGTGCCAATAACGTCTTCCGCCTTTACTGACGTAAGATTCTCTAAAGCTCTGTTCCAGTATGTGACTATGTGTTTGTTGTTAATTATAAACTGCGGTATAGGATGCCCGTTCACTACTTCTTTTAATTCCTGCTCCCTGTTTTTTAACGTTATTTCCATGTTCTTTCTATCAGTAATATCTGTCAGCGAAATCAAAGTTTTTTTTGTATCTGGAATTAAATTTGTTTTGGCTAATACAAATTTATGCTCGTTTTCTTTTGTAATAAGAATAATCTCGCCGGGGTATGCCGTAGAAGCTGTAAGCGTTGAATTGTTATCGTTTATAGTTTTATCTGAAATGTCGGATACGCTATTTTTCCCAAGTATAAAATCAGTCCATTTTTTTTTATTTTCTATTTCAGCCGCATCATAACCAGTCAGGCTCTCAAATTCTTTGTTAACAAGGGTTACTGTCAAATCCTCTTCAATAATAACCATAGGATCGCCACAGAAACGAAAGATGTTTTCAAATAGCGTTTCTTTAGAAGATGAAGTTTTATTTACAGCTTCGCCTTTAGGACAATTTGATTTGTCCGCCGCTTCGGAATTACTATGAGCCCTTTCCATATTACATCCGTAAGTTAAAAGTGTATTTATCGGGTTTTGTTAATGTATTAAGTATTATTTAATGTGTAAATATTTAATTGTAAATCGACAAATATTTACTGATTCAGATTATAATAAGCCCGTTATAACTCTGAATATTTAAACTAAAATATTTTTTGCCAATTTGCAATAAATATAAGTCCTGAGAATTCATTAATGAGAAAAAATACATTTTTATATCTTACCGAGTATACTTATGAAGAAAGTATTACATAACTACAGTGTTTTCTATTAATGAACCCCTTTATCGTTTAGGAATTCCGTATATCTTTTATCAACGTTTAAGATGTGATCCATAAGCCAGTTCTTAAGAAAATTCATAAGCACAAGGCTGATAATTGTTTTCCCATTTTCATAGTCTTTCTGAAAATCAATAACCTGCTGAGTAAGTTTATCATGAACGGCTTTATGCGCAAACTTCTCAGGATAGTCGTAAAGATCAAAAAGCTTTTCTTCTTCTTTAAAATGCGCCGCAGTATAATCCACTAATTGTGCAAGAATATGCGCCTGCGCTTTTGTTCCCTCTCCTTTTCCCATTGCGTCGTGCAATTCGTTAATTATTTCAATCAGCCTTTTATGCTGATCGTCTATTAACTGTATCCCAACGCTGAATTCATCGTTCCACGTAATAATAGCCATGCCCTCTCCTCCTGATATTTTGTTTTTTTGTTAATGACACTGGAAAATAATTTTTAATTTCTATATGCGCAAGAAAAATCTAATATTTTATAATTATGGCTTTGGCGCTTTTTAAAGTGTTGTTTTTATCACAAACAGAGACTAATTTATTATTGTAAATTGATCATATTATAAGGGGTTCTTTGTATGAATAAGATTTCTTTATCTTTTCTTTTTCTTTTCATTTCCTTAAGCGGTAAAAATATATACTCGCAATGGTCATGGCAAAACCCATTACCACAAGGGAATAGTTTCAATTCAGTTTATTTTACATCTCCAAACACTGGCTTTGCAGTTGGCAATAATGGCATGTTATTAAAAACTACCGATAAGTCTAAAAACTGGACTACTTTAAACAGCGGCGTATCAAAAATTCTCACATCTGTATTTTTCACTTCCCCGTCTACAGGCTGGATTGCTGGTTACTCGGCTACACTGCTTAAAACTACTAACGGAGGCACAACCTGGAATAAACAAACAATCAGCAAGGCTGTTCCTAACGATATTTTAAGCCTGTATTTTCTTTCTGATTCTGTCGGCTGGGCTGCAGGAGCCAACGGCACATTATTTAAAACAACTAACGGCGGAACTAACTGGATGCAATCCGCCAAGACTTATGTTTACGATTTATACTCTGTTTATTTTCTTTCCGATTCTATCGGCTGGGTTGCCGGCAACAACGGCATTCGTAAAACAACTAATGGCGGCGCAAGCTGGACGCAGCAGTATACAAACAACGCCTACACTTTTCGATCATTATTTTTTATTGATTCTTTAACTGGTTTTGCCTCTGGTTATAGCGGTTTATTATTGAGAACTACTAATGGCGGAAATTCATGGAATAAAGTAGCTGTTAGCAAAAACACTAGCTCTTTTTATTCAACATCATTTATTAACGCTTCCGATGGTTTTCTTGTGGGATCCGGCGGAGCTTTATACAAAACTACTGATACTGGCGCAACATGGACGCAACAATCTCTTGGAACAAAAAGCGATTTACAGTCTATTCAGTTTTTCTCTAAAACCGAAGGTTTTATTTCGGGAACAAGCGGCATAGTCATTAACACTACAGACGGCGGCAATTCCTGGAACCAGCTTACCAAAGGTACTACAAGCAATTTAAGCTCTGTTTCTTTTATTTCGCCAACTACTGGCTGGGTCGGCGGTTATAATGGCGACCTTCTTAAAACAACAAACGGCGGTAAAGAATGGGTAAACTATAATGCAGGAAGCGGCAATAGTTTTTGTTCAATTCAGTTTATCTCTGATTCTATCGGATGGGGATGTACTAATGAAGGTAAAGTTTTAAAAACAACCGATGGAGGCCTTAATTGGGTTGTTCAAAAATCTGATTCTACTGACTATTTGATGAAAATATTTTTTATTACCCCACAAATTGGCTGGACTTGCGGAATAGCGCATCTTAATTTTCCGGGATTGCAGCCTGGCGGGTTATATAGAACCACTGACGGAGGTTCTACATGGCAGGCGAAAGGACCAGCAAGCGATTATGACTGGAGTTCTGTGTTTTTTATTACGCCCCAAATTGGTTGGGCTCTCAGTATGTTTGGGGAAGTCTATAAAACTACTGATGGCGGCGAAACCTGGTCTACAAAATATGCTCTTTCCACGTCTCCATTTTGCATGTTCTTTCTTTCTCCTGAAAAAGGATGGATCAGCGGAAATGCTAAAATATTCAAGACTACTGATGGCGGAGCTAATTGGATTTCATCAAATATTCCATCATCAAGCGCCCCTAATGCATATCTTACATTCCAAAACATTCAATTCCTAACCGATTCTCTTGGCTGGGCTGTCGCTGCAACAAATCAGGTTTTTAAAACTACCGATGGCGGCACTACCTGGATGCCGCAAAACACCGTCACCACCAATGCTTTACGCGATGTTCATTTCTCGTCGGAAAATACTGGTTGGGCAGTTGGAGATGGAGGCACAATACTTACAACTGAAAACGGCGGAGTTACTTTTGTTGCAAATACTACTAAAACTCCTTTACCTCAGAAGTTTACCCTTGAACAGAATTATCCTAATCCGTTTAACCCGTCTACTTCTATCAATTTTAGTATTCCTAAAGCGGGACTTGTTTCTCTTAAAGTTTACGATATTCTTGGCAAAGAAGTTACTACCCTTTTACGCGGATATAAAGACGCAGGCAGTTATACCGTTAACTTTAACGCGGCTAACTTTTCAAGCGGAGTTTATCTCTACAAACTCGAAGCTAACGGTTTCGCGCTCTCCCGTAAAATGATTTTAACTAAATAAATTATTTTTACAATTCTAACCGAGAAAGAGATGTAATGACCTTCCAGTCGCTTGCGCACTGGAAGGTCGGAAACAATACAGAGCCAAATGCCTAAAGCCACAGATAGACTAACTGTTGCAGTTTATTAATCAACTGGAATTGGTAACGTTATAAGCGCCAGCATCATTGGTCTTTTTCAACCTGCAAGGTTGGATAGTAAAAGAATTGATTGCCCTGTACATAACAAATCGCGCTATATTTTAAAAGTTATCCTGATAACATAGTAAAGAAGAGGGATAAATATTGCAGGAAGCATATTCCCCACGTTGATCCTTTTTGTAAATATCATGTTAATGCCAATTGCCGCAATTAACAGTCCGCCAACGCCGGACATTTCCGTTACGACTTCTGGAGTCAATAAATCTTTAATAGACGACGAAGCAATAGTAATACTCCCCTGATACAAGAAAACAGAAACTGCAGAAAACATTACACCAATCCCTAACGAAGAAGCGAACACAATAGAAGTAATGCCGTCAAGAATAGATTTAGCAAAAAGCGTTTGATGGTTGCCTGTTAAACCGCTTTCCAAAGAACCGACAATAGCCATTGAACCGACGCAATAAACTAAACTTGCAGTAACAAACCCTTCCGATATTGCGCCTAATTTGTTGGAAACTCTTTTTTCTATCCACTTGCCGATTGTTTCAAGTCTGTCTTCTATTTTAAGAGCTTCGCCAATTATGCTTCCAATAGCAAGACTGAAAATCAGCAGCAGGATATTTACAGTTTTTAATGCGCTTGTTAAACCGATAAGAATCACAGCCAACCCCATAGCATGCATTACGGTAGTATTATATTTTTTTGGAATGCTCCCCTTAAACAGTATTCCTACTAAGCTGCCCGCAATAACAGCGGCTGCATTTACAATTGTTCCGAACAAAATCATTCCTGTTATTGTATAAAAAATAAATATCGGATATAAATCACATTACTTCAAGTCCAATTTTGTTTTATTTGATGAATTAACGCAAAACCGTTTTATTTCGGATAGCCGTTAATTTTATAGCCTTCCGACAATTTTTACAATATTTCTAATTTATATAAATATAAATCTTTATTTCTATATAATATTTATTTATATTTTAATAATAAATTAACGCATTAAAATAGTATTTATGAAGAGTCGCTTACTTTTATAATTATTATTCTTCTTGTCCCTGTTTTCTGCGCTTTTGTTAATTCAAAAGCTTATACATTATCTCTCCCGACAATAAGAACTAATTAGATGTGAAAGAAATCAGCGTTTATCCTGTATCGGCGGAAAGCGTTATAAGAAAGTTTGTACGACTTATATTTTAACTTGAAGCCTTAAAGAAAAATTCAGCATATATTTAGCTCCCTGACAAAGGATAGACTTAAAGATTTTATGCGAGTTTGCGGTTCAGTATTTTGGCGATGCGTCTCCTTTTAATGGCAGATTGATGAGAGGGCGGTTATTTTTATTTTATTTAAATATAACCAAATATTAAAAGATTTTTTAATTTAGGACGATAATTTATTATCTGGTTCTGATTTCTTTTGTATTTTTGCATTGAAAGTTTATTTTTTGCTAAAATAACCTTACTTTGTGACGTCAATTTTAATAAAAAACACTAATGATTCTAAATCACTAAAAATGAAAATGT
Source organism: Ignavibacteriales bacterium UBA1304 (assembly GCA_002307295.1). Lineage (GTDB taxonomy): Bacteria > Bacteroidota > Ignavibacteria > Ignavibacteriales > Ignavibacteriaceae > UBA1304. The sequence goes on along the minus strand of DBTY01000026.1, from coordinate 23,384 downwards.
ATTTTGGAAGGGAAAAAATGAAATTTATCTATTTTATTCTGTTATTTTTCTCAATTAATATTCTCTATGCTCAGGAAATCACTTATTTATCTAAAGCCGGTAAAACCGATTACGTTATTGTTATCCCTAAAAACCCGAAGAAAAACGTTTTAAAAGCGGCTAACGAATTAAAAAGCTTTCTTAAGCAGATAACTAATGCAGATTTTGATATTCAAAGCGATGATTCTTCCCTTCCCTCAAAAGCTATTTTATTAGGCGCTAATCGTTATATTAAAGATATTGATTCTACTATTAATACTGCCGCTTTTGAAGACGACGGTTTTACTATCAGAACTAAAAACAATTACCTTATAATTATTGGCGGAGAAAAGGAAGGCTCGTTATACGGAGTTTATACTTTCCTCGAAAATTATTTAGGCTGCCGCTGGTACACCGCTAAAGTTTCATATATCCCAAAACTTGATACCCTTGCGTTAAAACCTATTTCAGAAACTCAACAGCCTGTAATTAAATTCAGGGATACTTTTTATAAAGAAACGAACGATTCCTTATTTGCAGACAGACAGAAAATCAGCCACAATGCAAAAGGCGAACATGACGAGTGGGGCTCCTGGGTGCATACTATGGCTTCTCTAGTTCCGCCAGATAAATACTTTACAGAACATCCTGAATATTACTCTTTCTATAACGGCAAACGTCATACGTCCCAGCTTTGCTTAAGCAATCCAGAAGTTCTTAAAATTGTTATTGCAAATCTTAAATTGGAAATAGCAAAAAAACCGGAAGCCAAATACTGGTCGGTTAGCCAAAACGATAACCAAAACTATTGCCAATGCCCTGTTTGTAAAGCTCTTGACGAAATTGAAGGAGGGCCAAGCGGCTCTATAATTACTTTTGTAAATAAAGTAGCTGCGCATTTTCCAGATAAAATAATTTCTACGCTGGCTTATCAGTATTCCCGTTCTGTGCCTCGTTTAGTTAGGCCTGCGCACAATGTAAACATTATGCTTTGCTCAATTGAAGCAGATAGAAGCAAACCAATTGAAGACGTTGACTCCTCTGGTTCTTTTACTAAAGATTTAGAAGCCTGGTCAAAAATTACTGATAATATCCTTGTTTGGGATTATGTAGTTCAATACAGAAATCTTGTCAGCCCCTTCCCTAACCTACAAATATTGCAGCCAAATATAAAATTTTTCGTAAAGAATAAAGTTAAAAATATTTTTGAAGAAGGCAATCCTCTTTCTGGCGGCGAATTTTCTGAACTAAGAGCCTATTTATTAGCAAAACTATTATGGAACCCAAATGCCGATGTTGACACAGTGATTAACGATTTTCTTAATGGATTTTACGGTAAAGCGGGCGAATCCATAAAGAAATATATTGACCTTACTTATAAAGAATTGAAAAAATCCGGGAAGGATCTTTATATTTATGGCTACCCTACCGATCACAAAGACGGCTTCCTTTCGTTTGAATTAATCTCAAAGTACAATGAGTTTTTTGATAAAGCTGAAGACGCCGTAAAAGACTCTGCAGTTTTATTACAACGCGTAAAAGAAGCCAGAATGCCTCTCAATTTTGCTATGCTTGAAATTGCAAGAAGCGAAGGCGCAAATCCTTACGGAATTTATACCCCTTATGGCGATTTTGAATGGACTATAAAACCTGAAGTTGAAAAAAGACTTTATGATTTTGTCAGCTTATGTAAATCAAGAGGCGTTGAAAAACTAAGCGAAACTGAAACCACTCCAGACGAATACCAGAAAAAGATGGTTAGAATTTACGGTTTCAAACCGCACGCTGCTTACAAAAAAGAAGTTACATTAAAATGCCCTCCAATGGCTAAGTTTAATGGAGGCGGTAAAAATGCGCTTACAGACGGTTTAAGAGCCACAACCGATTATCATAATTACTGGCAGGGTTTTGACGGCAACGATCTGGAAGCGACTATTGACCTTGGAAACGTAACGGAAATAAACAAAATTACGGCGGAATTTCTAAACGACGCTTATAGCAGAATTTTTCTGCCACAGTATGTAGAATTTTCTTTCTCGCTTGACGGAATAAATTTCCAGCAAATCAATAAAATTGTAAATGTTGAACCTGGCAAAAAAGGAAAGTTCATCGATACTTTTGAAGGAGTCGCAGGTCATCGCAAAGCAAGATACATAAAAGTATTTGCAAAAAACATCGGCAAATGTCCGGAATGGCACTCTTTTGCCGGTTATAACGCTAGAATTTTCTCAGATGAGATTATTGTTGAGTAAAAAATTATAAATTTTTATTTAATCTAAAAGGCGGCTAATTTAGCCGCCTTTTTTTTATACTCGTCTTCTTTTTGTTTTGATGAAATTCTATTTGTTATTAAATTAGTTTTGTTAATATCAAAAGTAATGAAACAGGTTTCGATTAGTTATTTTTGCAGAGGAGATATGAACGCTATTATACTTAAGTTAAAATACTTAGCCTTGCCAAACAGTCTTTCATTTCGAAAAGGCAATTTGATTCAGCCTTTTGATCAAAAAAAAATGTTTTCCCCATATTAATACAGAGAGCCAAAATGCGTTTTAGTAATAAGCTTTTTCCCCTGTTTGTAGTCTTTATAACAATAGCAGGTTTCTCCTCCTCTTTTGGCCAGAGTAATGACTCGCAAAAAAAGATTGCAGATGTTTTTATTAAAAATAGCATATCTTTCCCCAACGCTGAAATAAAAGAATTCTTGCCTTGGGGATTTACTATAGATAGCGCCCAGACAATTATATATAAAGTAATATCTAAAATAACCACAACAGATAAATACGTTGTTGACGAAATCTTAAAAGATGTTGATGGTATAACGGTGAATTTGACTGGTAAAATCTATACGCTTGATTTTGGGAATGCAAAAATAAAATATAAATCTACAACTGCTTCAGACGACGCATCTGAGATCCTTTATGAAAAATCAGCATGTTTTTCGTTATCGACTAACAAATACGAAAATTTTGGAGTCAGCGTATACTTTTTTCCCAAATTCCTGCCTGATTACATATATTTAAATCTAAACGCCAGCGGGAATTTTTTTACTCCTATGGCTAATGGTTATAGCAAAGACATCTATGTCAGAGGAGCTTATTGCGCAATAGGATACGCAATTAAATATAAAACCGTTGATTTATTAGGCGGATTTGGTTTTGGCGCCCGGGTAATTCAATATACTGTCGCATCAACCCTGGAAGAGATTAAAAATGACAATTCTCACCTTCAGACTATTTATGCGGAAATTGCATTTAGATTTCATATTATTCCACCCAATGTCTTTGCTTACATTGGGTTCCGCGATTATTTAACTAATAAAATGACTGGCGGCGAAGAAAAAAATACCGCTTTAAAATTTGGGCTTGGTTTTAATTTTTAATTTCCTAAAACAAATAATCTAAATGTATTTAAATAAAAAAGCTTTCTCTGTATTCATATTATTCATTGTAATAACAGGTTTTGCCGCAACTTTTGGCCAAAGCGCCAACCAGACTGTAAGCGTTGCTGATATTTTTATAAAATCCGGAGAACGCTTCCCCAACGCTGCAATAAAAGAATTTTTACCTTGGGGCTTTTTTATTGACAGTGTCAAAGCTATTAACTACAAAGTAATATCTAAGATAACAACAAAAGATAAATACATTGTTGACGAGCTATCTAAAAATAAGTTTGGCCGAATCGACATATACAATTGATTTACTAAATGCAGAAACAAAATATAAATGGAAGCCGGCTCCTAGCGCTGGTAGAGCGCTTAATGGAATGTCTCTCCATTTCTCCTCTTCCCCAAATAAATATGGGAATGTCTCTATCGGCGCTTATTTCTTCCTACAGTTTTTACCCGATTTTGTTTACTTAAACGTAAATGCCAGCGGAAATTATTTCAGTTCCGCCCCCGACGTTTATGTTCGCGGAGCTTATGGCGAAATTGGATGCATTGCAAAAGCTGCTTTAGTCGATTTATTATGCGGTTTGGGCTTTGGAACGAAGTCGATTCAATATACGGCAGCGTCTGAATCAAAAAGCGTTGACGGTTTTCCTTCTTATATAGACGTCGCTTATATAGAAGTTGACGCCAAATTTAATTTTATTTCAAAAAATGTCTTTGCTTTTATTGGCTTCCGCTGTTATTTAACGAATTTCATAACTCGGAATGACGAAAATAGCAACGCTTTAAAATTCGGGTTTGGTCTCAATTTTTAATTTTTTCTGGTAATAATAAATAATCTAAATGCATTTAAATAAAAGATTTTTCTATATATCTATATTATTAATTGTAATAACAGGCTTTGCCGCAACTTTTAGTCAAAGAGCTAACCAGACTAAAAGCGTTGCTAGTATTTTTATAAAATCCGGAGAACTCTTCCCTAATGAAGAAATAAAGGAATTCTTTCCATGGGGTCTCTCAATTGATAGTAATAAAACAATTATTTACAAAGTAATATCTAAAATAACGACTAACAATAAATACATTGTAGACGAGCTATCAAAAAATATCGATAGTCTAAAAATAAGTTTATCCGGAAATACATATACAGTCGATATAGCAAATGCGAAATTCAAATGGGAGCCTGCTACTTCAGAGACCCACTCCCTGATTCTTACAGAAAGATCTTTTTTTTTTATCTTCGCCAAATAAATATGAAAATGTTGAAGCCGGGGTTTATTTTTTTCCGCAAATTCTACCCGATTACTTATATCTAAATATAAACGTCAGCGGAAATTTTTTTAGCCCGTTTTCTAATGTTTCTGGCAGAGACGTGTATGTAAGAGGCGCTTTTAGCGAAGCTGGATATGCTTTTAAAAATGATATTTTTGATATATTATGCGGTTTTGGTCTTGGCGTTCGTATAATTCAATATACTGTCGCATATAGTCTAGAAGCAATTAACGACGACGATCCTAACCTTCTAAGTATTTATTCTGAAATAGCTATAAGATTACATCCTGTTTCAAAAAATGTCTTTGCTTCTATTAGTTTCCACGACTATTTAACCAATACAACCAGAGGCGGAAAAGAAAAAAATACGGTCGTAAAATTTGGGCTAGGCCTAAGCCTTTAGTTTGTTTTATTAATTTGAAGATATACTAACTAAGCCGATAATATTTTATACTAATCTGTTTTCTATGGCAAATTTAATAAGCTGAGTTGAAGTAGTTACGCCAAATTTATGCATAAGACTGGCTTTGTGGCTTTCTACAGTTCGGATGCTGATCTTGATTTTCTCGCCGATTTCTTTGCAGCTTAGTCCGTCGCAGACTAATTTAAGAATCTCCATTTCACGGGACGTAATGCTTTCGGCTACTTCTGAAATTTCTTTTTTCTGAACGCTGAATTTTTTCTTCAGACTTTCTATTTTTTCGTCGTCATACTCTGAACCAAAATACATTTCATTTTTGTACACAGCCTCAATAGCTTTAATCAGGTCTTCCTTTGCAATGCTTTTATCAATCAGCCCCAAGCCCCCTGCGTTTAGGGTCATTATTACGTAATCCTCACCGCCATACATTGAAAGAAAAAGAGCCTTTGCGTTCTTATCGTGTTCCTTAATCATTTTAACTGCTTCGGTGCCAGAAAGCTGAGGCATAGAAATATCTGTTATTACAACGTCCGGTTTAAACTCTGTAAACTTGCTTACAAGTTCATAACCGTTTTCAGCTTCGCCAACAACTTTTATATTTTCAACGTTGTCAAGCAAGCTTATTATTCCTTTCCGAACTAAATTATGATCGTCGGCAAAAATTACCTTTATTACGCTATCAGTCATTTTATTTTATCTCCGCAGGAAAATCAGCAATAATTATAGTACCGTCTTTAGGCGATGAATTCAACCTAAAAATGCCGTTGAACGCTTCAGTGCGCTCACGCATATTTTTAAGTCCCATGCCCCCTCTTTCTTTAACTTCATCAACGTCAAAACCCACTCCGTCGTCAGATATAATAATGTGGATTTTTTTTCCGTTATTAACAAGCTCAATATTAAATTCTTTTGCTTTTGAGTATTTTACAATATTATTTAATCCTTCCTGAACTATTCTGTAAATAGCTGTTTCTAAGTTTGGATTAAGCCTCGTTTCCATTTCTATAAAACCTATATCGCCTTTTAAACCGGATTCCATTTTAACTTTATTTACAAGGCTAAACAAAGCAGGCACTAAGCCAAGCTCCTGCAAAACCATAGGTTTAAGCGCATAAGAAATACCTTTTAAGTCGCGAACAGCGCCGTCAATAATATCAGTACATTCCAAATAATAATCAGAGTTTGCGTTTCCCGTCAGTTCAGTAAAATTCCGTTGCAGGTTTAAGCGGAGTAAAAGCAGGTTTTGTCCAATATGGTCATGCAATTCAGCCGATATTCGCTGACGCTCTTCTTCTATTTTCAATTGCAGATATTTTGAAAACTCCTTTAACTCTACCTCAGACTTCTCCAGAGCTTCCTGATATTTTTTTAATTCCGTAATATCATGAAAATACATTTGCGCAATGCCAATTTTATTAATACCGTTAAGCTGCACCGAAAAAGGCCTGCCCATATAATATAAATAAAACCTGGCAGATTCATCGGCTTTAATAAATTCTTGCATATCCATATTAATATCTGGGAAGATTGAGCTGATGTTTTTCCCCATCAGTTTATCAAATCCGCATTTTTTTGCTTCTGGGTTAATAATAATAATATTCCCTAATGAATCAAGCCGCAGAAGAGGATCGGGGTTTAGATCGGCAAATAAAGCCATTATGCGGGCATTCTGAAGCTTTAGTTCGCTTTCCTTAATTGCATACCGTTTGTTTAACGGAATGATGATGTACTTAAGCGTTATAAAAAGGAAGGCTATAATAAAAACAGTTACCAAAATGGCTATATATATTGGATTGTCTATATTGCCTAACAGCCTAATGTATTCAGTTAACTCGTCGTTGCCGACGTACAACACAATAGCTGCTGTTATTTTCATAACGAATTATACTTCTATTTTTTCAACAAAGGCATTTATAAATTTACGGATTTTTCTTGGCGGCGCAACAATTACGTTAGCGTAATTTATAGCTTCCACAATTGAATTTTCGTCCAATTGAGGAATTTTATCTTTAATATCTTTGATAAGGTAGTACTTATCCTGATATTGTTCGCTATTGACATAGCATCCGCCAAAGATGCTCTTCAGATTTTTTTTGATTTCTTTTTTTTCCATTTTACGCCCCTTAATAATTATAAAGCGTAAATATAAAAGCAAAAAAAACAAAAAGAATCAGTAATTCTACTGAATTTTACAACTTTTTATATCTTTTTTAGCTATAAAAAGTCTTATTTCGATACACAGGAATTAAATAATTTAACTTCTGCTAAAAAAAGACTAATCGCCAAAATCAAAGAATATATCAGTAACCGACCATCTCGGCCGCAATTCAATTATATCTTTAAAATAAACAAACTTTTCTCCAGGTAAAAACGGAAATAACTGGCCATAACTGTACTTTCCGTTATTATCTTCATCGTAATAACACCACAAATTATATTTCCCCGCTTCAACTCTTTCAAAGTTAAATTTGTAGTCGCTATTTAATTTTTGGACATATACTAGTTCTTTGTTCTTTTCCGCCCCTTCTAAAACGACTATCGGGTTTCTTTTAAGGTCAACGTTCAACATTGTTCCAGACGCGCCTGTAAAATCTAGTCCGTTAATTGTTTTGAAGCGATAAATAAACACAGAATCAAGTTTTCCGCCAGACAGACTAATGAATTTATTATAGTCAAACTTGATCTTAAACTCCTGCTTTGTCTGCAATTCCTGTTTTACGTTAATTTTTATTGATGCGTTATCGGGAAAAGACAGACTATAATCAACCAGCTTTCCGGAAGTATCAGTAAACGTTATTCCCTGCCGGGCTAAAGTAGAATCAAATGCGTCGTTAAATGAAAACCTAAAAACCGGATATAAGTTATCAACGCTGCTGTTTGGCATTGGAGACATTTTTGAGATACATGCCTTTGTAGTATCCTCTTTAGGATTCGGCGTCAGTTTCGAAAAATCGAGCTTAGTCGTATTTCCGGCAATATCTTTTATCCCCGCAGCAAATAAGTAATTATTATTCTCATATTTCAGTTCTTTGGTCAATGAGATAACTACATCGGTACTCTTTGAATTTCCGTGAAAACAATACTTCGGGATTGATTTTTCGCCGGATGTCGAATCATACACAAAAAAACTGTTGGGGTTTACAGTCGCGCTATCAAGCTCTTCGCTCATACCTATCAAAATATGATGTTTGTCCGTCATTGTTGTAGATAGAATTCGCGGACTAACAGTATCGACTTTCGAAAGGAAATAGTTTAAGTTCTTAAAAAGAGTATCTTTAACGCTAAGAGTAATTTCTTTGTATGGCGATCCATATCTATCTTGATCAGCCTGAAATAACAGGTCTCTGTATTGATCTTCAATAGCAAAAATCCGGTACGTTCCAGGTCCAAGCCCCTTTAACCTGAAAGCTCCGCTATCTCCGACCTGCGAAATATAATCAGGTTTAACTTTAGAAGGATTCATGGTTGCAGTATCGTCTTTTTTATAAGCAAAAATCATAACGCCGCTTGGCTTTTCGGTATAAACTCTGCCGGCGACTTCCCCTTTATCTATAACGCTACCGGTCGAAAACGAAAAAGTATACGAAGAAGCCATTCTGTTTTTTTCGTTTATATCTACTAAATCCGTCCCAATTGTTACCACATAAGTTATATTTTTCTTAAGCGGTTTAGGGAATTTAACTTTTACAGCTTTAGCGTTCCAGCTCCAGTTAAGCTCCAAATCTCCGCCAATAGAAGGCGAGATAAAAATGGCGTCCTTTAAAGACCGTTTATCAATAAATTTTGAAAAACTTAATTCAAAATGATCGTCATGAAAATTTGTAGTTCCGCTTTGCGGGTACAGGTCTAAAATTTCAGGAGGAGTTCTGTCTCTTTCTCCGCCGCTTGGCGAAGCCTGATTGGCGCATCCTGGAAGGCATATCAATAATATAAAGACTATGCCCGGAACTATTATTTTATAGTATCGCTGCAACAATGTTGCGCATCTGCTATTAATATATCTAATTCCAAAGTTTTTTCTCATCAGAGTTTAACCTCTTTTATAAATCATTTTTTTCGATCAAGATGTTTTCTGTACTCTTTAGCTGAAACAATATGCTCCTTAAAGTTCCTTGAAAATTTATGCGTTCCTTTGCCGTCGGCTACAAAGAATAAATAATTATGTCTTTGCGGATTAAGAGCGGCCAATATTGCCTGTTTGCCCGGGTTATTGATTGGTCCGGGAGGCAGTCCAAAATATTTATAAGTATTGTATGGCGAATCTGCTTTCAAATCGTTGAACGAAAGCCTTTTCCAGCCGCTTTCCTTTAAGTATTCAACAGTTGGGTCTGCCTGTAGTTTCATCCCAATTTTTAACCGGTTCAGATATACGCCTGCAATTATTGGCATTTCAGTTTCGTTTTTCGTTTCTCCTTCTACAATCGAAGCAAGCGTAAGAATCTGATGCTCCGAATATCCCAATTGCGACGCTTTATGTTTTAACGAATCGCTAAAGAAACGGTTGAACTTTGCATACATTATTTCAATAATTTCTTTTGCTGAACTTCGTTCAAAAAAATCATATTCGCCAGGCATTAAATACCCTTCAAAAGAATTAGCTTTAACTCCAAGGCTGTCCAAAAACTCTTTGTCTCGCGCGCATGTAGCAAACTCGCGCGGATTAATAGAAAGCGTTTTCACTAATTTATTCCTCAGCCCGGTCATAGTAATTCCATTATACAGATCGATAGATTTTAATATATCGCCGTCGCCGTCTACAAATTTTTCAATAAGGTCTAAGTAGCTTAACCCCTTAGGAATTACGTACCTGCCGGGTTTAATTCTTTTTTCCGCTACCAAAAGGTACGCGGCTATTTTAAAATTGAACTTGCTGGGTATAATCTTTTGTTTATATAAAGCATGCGTAATTTCGTTAAGGTTTTCGCCTTTATTTATTTGTATCCTTACAGGTTCTGGTCCCGGGTAATTATTCCCGGTAAAAAAAGTATCAATAAGCAGCAATAATACTATCACAAAAAATGCTGCTACAACAGCATATTGTTTTTTTGACAGGATCGTTTTCAAACTAATTTTATTCATTTTATTATTCAACGCAGGAACGCCCGGTTTCTTTAGGTTCATCGTTTCTTGATTCTTCTTTTTGTATGGCGCGCGATTCGTCTAAGATTCTTTCATATATTCTCAAAACCGCTTCTTTAGCCAATGGTTTTTCTGCATAAGAGCCAATTTTCTCGGCAATTTCTTTTTCTCGTTGAGGGTTGTACGTAGCAATGCCCAGAGTTTTCTTTACTCTTCCAATCAGCACAGAGTCTAGCGTCCTTCTATTTAAAAGCTTAACTAACTCTTTATCAATAACGTCAATGTCGTCTCTTAATTTTATAAGGGTTTCTTTACGTTCGTTTTCTGATAAAACGTTTAAATCATTTTCAAATTTTTCATATATGTTTTCCATAGACAAAAATTTTTCCTGGAATGTTGTTAATTGAAGAATAAATTAATCTTGAAATATACCTTCAGGCAGCGAAGGGTAAGCGTTATAACCAAGAGTGAATGTTTTTCCGCTTTCAAAAACTTTTTGCCCTCTATATGCAATCATTGCCGCATTATCGCCGCAATAAGACATGGAAGGAACTACAAGTTTTTTATTATATTTTTCGGCAAGTTCTGCAAACGCTTCGCGCAACGCTTTATTTGCGGCTACTCCGCCGGCAATGCTGATAGTTTTAACGTCGTAGTTTTTCAGAGCGCGTTCGCTGTTCCGTATTAAAGCCTTAATAACGGCATATTGAAATGAAGCCGCTATATCGTTTCTGTCAGCTTCAGGTATTTGTAGACTTGGGCCATATTCTTTTTGGATATGCCGCAGTACTGAAGTTTTAAGTCCGCTGAATGAAAAATCATATCGGCCTGCCAGATCGGCCACAGGAAATTTTATTTTTTTAGGATCGCCTTCCGAAGCGGCTTTTTGTATCTTAGGTCCGCCCGGATAACCAAGCCCCAGCATTTTGGCAACCTTATCAAAAGCCTCTCCAGCCGCGTCGTCTACCGTTGTGCCTAATTTTACTATCTCATAAAAACTTTTTACGTGCAGCAATAGCGTATGGCCGCCAGACACTGCAAGAACAAGCATAGGGAACTCCGGTTTTTCATCCATCAGGAACCCGGAAAATATATGTCCTTCAATATGGTTAACGGGCACGAACGGTTTTTTAAGCGAATACGCCAGCCCTTTTGCAAAAGTTAATCCTACAAGCAGCGCGCCTACAAGCCCTGGACCCGCCGTTGCGGCTATTACGTCTATTTCATCTAACCTTAATTCCGATTTTTTTAACGCGTCTTTTAACAGCGGTATAACCATTTGCAAATGAGCTCTGCTTGAAAGCTCAGGAACTACGCCGCCGTACTTTGTATGAAATTCCTGTGATGAAACAAGATTTGCGGTTAACTTATCATTTGATATTATTGCAACGGAAGTTTCATCGCACGAGCTTTCTATACCTAATATGTTCATTTTCTATTCTTTGCCAAAATATTCTTAAATATGTATCCTGCAACTTCAGGATTCTCTTTTAATCTCCTCACCGAGTACTGATACCAGTGAGAACCAAATGGTATATATATTCTTATTTTATACCCTTCGGATTTTATTTCATCTCTTAAATCTTCTCTTACGCCTAACAACATCTGAAACTCTGACTTATCATTCTGTACATTCATATTGCGAAGCATGGCTTTAGCCTCATACAACAAATAGTCGTCATGCGTCGCTATTCCAACATAGTTCCCTGCGCCAAGTATAGATTCAAGAATTTTAAGATAATTGTCTCTTATCTCTTTTTTATCTTTATAAGCTATTGATTCCGGTTCAATATAAATTCCTTTACATAACCGGTAATTAACGCCAATTTTATTCAATTCAGTCACATCGTCATACGTTCTGTGCAAATACGCCTGAACTACTACGCCGACGTTATCATATTTCTCTTTCACTTTTTTTAAGAGGTCGAACGTCTTTGTAGTATAAGGAGAGTCCTCCATATCAATCCGCACAAAGCAGTTAATCTCTTTTGCTTTCTCAGTAATTTCCAGAACCTGTTCCAGGCAAAATTCTTCGTCAATACCAAGCCCCAACTGAGTAGGCTTAATAGACAAATTTGAATCAATTCTAAATCTTGTAGCGGCTTCCAAAACCTGAATACAATCATTTTTTGCGGCGACGGCTTCTTCTTTATTCGTAACTGCTTCGCCAAGAACGTCTATAGTAGCGCAAATCCCAATTTTATTTAATTCTCTTGCTGCGTCAACGGCGTCTACTAGTTCGTCGCCTGCTATATATCTGTTTGCAAATAATCTAACAGTAGACTTTGGCATTAGTTGAACTCCCCCAACTATCATCCTATTAAAAAATGACGCCATAACCGCTCCATTTACAATTTTTATAGTTTAGTTTTGAAAACAACCGATACAAAATTAAAAAACTATTCGCTTAACTGCGAAATATTTTTCCTGTCTCATAAGCGCCAAACTTTTTAACCGATACTGCAATTTCCTCTAAATGATTTATTGCATTCTTAATTTTCTGCTCCGAAAGATCGGCATATAAGTCAACGTAAAAAACATATTGAAATGGTTTTTGCGGTATAGGACGCGATTCTATCTTGGCAAGGTTTATATCTCTTAATGCAAATATGCTCAACGCCTTAAATAACGAACCGGGAACATTTTGCAGCTCAAAACAAATAGAAGATTTTGGACTTGCGATTTTTTGTTTATTGCTTTTTTTACTTATTACAAGAAAACGAGTATAATTTTCTTTATTGTTCTGAATATTAGCTTTTAAGATTTTTAACCCGTATATAGCAGCCGCATTTTTGCTTGCTACTATGGCTACCGGCTCCCCTTTTTCAGGGCCGGAAATTATTGCTGAACCCGCCGTATCATAAGCGGGATGAATCTTTGCATTTTTCAGAGTTTTTAAAAATTCTGACGACTGGCCAAGAGCCTGCGGATGCGAATATACTTTTTTTATTTCGTCAAGCTTGTATTTTTTTTCGGCAAGAAGATAATGGTTTACCTGCAAATTAAGCTCGCCAGTTATAAAAAGATCATATTTCGAAAGATAATCGTAAGTCTCAAAAATGCTTCCAAACGACGAATTTTCTACAGGCACTACGCCAAAATCAGCTTTGCCCGTCTTAACTTTATTAAAAACTAAGTCGATAGAAAATGAAGGGGAAAGTTTTACTTTATCGCCAAAATATTTTAGAGAAGCTATTTCGCTATAAGCGCCATGTTCTCCCTGAAATGCTATTATACTCACTTTGTCCTCAGAATTCCATTTAATAAATTTATTAAAAGGTCGGCTTTAGTTTTAAGCTCTTCAACCGAACCGTTATTTTCAAAAACAAAATCAGCTACCCCGGCTTTTTCTTCGTCTGGTATCTGATTTTCCTGCCTCCGCTCTACTTCTTCGGCGGAAACATTATCTCTTTTCTGTACTCTTTCTTTTTTTATTTTGTTATCAGCCTTAATCAAAACGACGTAATCGAACATTTCTTCCATCTCAGCCTCATATATTAACGCGGCTTCTACAAATACTAAATCGTTTTTTTTATGCTCTTCAGATACTAGCTTTTCAACCGCCCGGCTAACTGCCGGGTGAACAATTGAATTTATAAGCTGTGTGTTTTCAGGATCAGAAAAGACTACATTTGCAAGGAACTTTTTATTTAGTTCTCCTTCCTTGTAGGACTCCGCTCCAAAAGCGTCTATAACTTTTTTCTTAACCAAAGCGTCGCTCTGAAGGATGTTTTTCGCAAGGTCGTCGGCATAAATAACGGGTATTTTTTTTTCGGCAATATAATTGCAGAAAGACGATTTCCCTGAACCTATTCCGCCGGTAACCCCTACGCGCAGTTTTTTCATAATCAGTTTCTCTTAAATGCGTTAATTAGTATAAATGCCAAAGCAAGGTTCCCTCTAATTTATAAAAAAGGAGAAACCTTGCTTTTAATCTCAATGCACGGATTTTACTTATTTAGCGTATCCGATTTTCCTAACTTCTCTTATAACCGTAACTTTAATCTGCCCTGGATAATCAAGCTCGTCTTCTATCTTATGAGCTATATCATGGGCAAGTTTTTCCGCTACTGTGTCGTTAATCTTATCCTGTTCTACCATAACTCTTATTTCTCTGCCGGCCTGAATAGCGTAAGTTTTAGCCACGCCTTCAAACGATTTTGCAAGAGCTTCAAGAGTTTCAAGCCTTTTTACATAACCTTCAAGAGGCTCTCTTCTTGCGCCTGGTCTTGCGCCGCTTATTGCATCGGCTGCCTGAACAAGAGCCGCAATAGGATGTTCCATTTCAATATCTTCATGGTGACTACCAACTGCGTTTACTACAATAGGATTTTCTTTATACTTCTTGGTAATTTCATAACCAATCAGCGCATGCGGACCTTCGACAGTCTTATCCTGCACTTTGCCTATATCATGTAACAAGCCTGCTCTTTTAGCCAGCAATGGATCAAGCCCTAATTCGGCGGCCATAATGCCAGTCAAAAAGGCTACTTCAATACTATGCTGCAACAAGTTTTGTCCGTAGCTTGAGCGGTATCTCATCTTGCCAATTAAACGAAGAAGTTCGTTATGCATTCCGTGTAAGCCAAGTTGAAGAACAGTATTTTCTCCTTCATGAAGCATATCTTCTTCAAGTTCGACTTTAACTTTCTCAACAATTTCTTCTATTCTAGCCGGATGGATTCTTCCGTCTGTAATAAGTCTTTCCAACGAAACCCTTGCAACTTCTCTTCTGAATTGATCGAACGAAGATAAAATAACTGCTTCGGGAGTATCGTCCACAATAACGTCGACGCCGGTAGCGGCTTCAAAAGCGCGTATATTACGCCCTTCTTTACCAATAATGCGTCCTTTCAATTCGTCGTTTTGAATTTGTACGACAGATACTGTAGTTTCTATTGAGTGATCTGCTGCGGTTCTTTGGATAGCCTGAACGATAATTTTCTGAGCTTCTTTTTTAGCTTCGTTTCTGGCTTTTTCATAAATTTCTTTAACGGTGTGAGAAGCTTCTACTTTTGCCTGATTAACTAAATTATCAATAAGCATTTTTTTAGCTTCTTCAGAAGTAAGACCGGATATCTTCTCTAAATTTTTATTCTGTTCAATCTCCTGACGCGCAATTTCTGCCGATTTATTTTCAAGATTCTTCTTAGTTTCGCCTAATTCTTTCTCAAGAATTCGGTTTTCTTTTTCCTTTTTTAGCGAGGCTTCTAATTTCTTTTCAACGTTCTCTTCCCGCACGGAAATTTGTTTTTCGGCATTTTGAACTTTCTGTCTGTTTTTATTAACTTCTCCGTCAAATTCAATCTTCTTTTTATACCATTCGTCTTTAACTTCAAGTAGTTTTTCACGTTTAGTATTCTGGGCTTCCTTTTGAGCATCGGCAATAATCTGTTTGGATCTTTCTTCTGCGGCAGCAATGCTTCGTTTACCGACCTTGGAGTTAAAAACCCACCCTGCATAAGAAAAAAGAACAGCTATTACCAAAATCATAGGAATTAATATATATAATTCCATTAGCGCTTAAGTCCTCCGTATTTTAATTTAAAATTATAATCGTGCTGTCCGGTCTCTGATTTAACAGGATAAGAACCCTATTGAAATCAGTGCGGGAATACGCCCAACGTTTTTCACTTCCTCTGCCGCCCAAGGCGGAAGACCGGTAAACCGGAATTGAGGCCTGCAATAGACGTTGTAAGTCAAACTCCCTGTTTTTAAAGAGTTAGTTCTTTTTTGTTATTAAAGACCGGACGCACGAAAAATACTTAAGATGGGCTCGGCATGGTAATATTGTTTATTAGAAGCTTTATTTTCTTTGCCTTGTCATTGGCCTGGATTAAAAATTCACGATTTTTATTCTTTTCCATAAATAAATCATAAGCGATATTCAGCCCCGCAATTATTGCTATTGTCTGAGCAGGTTGATCTGGTAAATCCTGTTTTGTTTCTTCCATTACATTATTTACATAAGTCGCAAGCTCTTTTGCTACTTCTTCGTCATCAACCAATAGCGAATATTCTTTATCAAATATTTTTATTTTAAGCTTCTTTTTTTCTGACATTTATGCCGTTCCATCTAACAAAATAATTAACCTAAATGCCGGTCGATTTTCTCGACCATTTCTTTAAGTCTTAGTTTAAGAGATTCTCTCTCTTTATTGCTTAGTTTATCTGTAAAATTTGCGCCTAACTCTACGCTGGCCTTTTCTTTTCCTTGTAATTTAATTTGTAAAATTGCGTTGTCTTTATGTAATTCCGCAATTTGTTTTTCAAGTTCTTTATTCTTACTCTGAAGTTCGCTATACGAATTTGAAAGAACTAATAGTTCTGATTCTATCGAACTTAGTTCGCTTAATAATATCTCATATTTTGAAACTTCCGGCAACTTCTATATTCCTCTTAATTCGGCGTTGAATTTCTTTTTTACCGATAAAGTTAGTTCTGTAAATTCCTTATCGACTTCTTCGTCTGTTAAGGTCTTGTTTTCATCATAAAACTCCAACGAATATGCAAGACTTCTCTTTGCAGAACCGAAGGTTTCACTTTCAAACAAGTCGAATAACCTTACGTTTTTCAACAGTTTAGATTTACAACTTAGAATATAATCTTTTATTTCAGAATTTGAAATATTTTTATCAAAAATAAATGCAAAATCTCGCTCTATTTTTGGAAAGCGTAAAAGCTCTTTGAATTTGCTTTTTATATTCAGTAAACTCTTTAGTTTATCTACGTCAAATTCAAAACAGTAAACGTCCTGGTTTATGTCAAATTGTTTAAGCAATTCTTTCTTTATTTTTCCGCCGGAACCCACTGTTTCTTTTCCGCTTTCTTTAGTATAATAATAACTATATATACTATCGCTTTCTTCGTTATATGAATCGCGTAAAGCGCTATTCTGAAATAAGTTGCCTAAAAAGCTATCTACTAAACCTTTAAGATCGTAAAAGTCTATGGCTCTTTCTTTTGAATGCCATTCTTTTTCGGCGTCGCTGCCTGTTATAGCCAATATTAGTTTGGTGCTCTCAGAAAAATCGTCAAATGATTTGATTATATCCGCTTTTTTTATGAACACATTGCCTGTTTCAAATAGCCGAAGATTTTTTTCGCCGACTTTTATATTCTTCGATATAGTCTGTAACATACCTTGAAGTAAAGAAGTTCTCAAATTGGACATATCTGCGCTTTGGTAATTTAACACCTGTATGGATTTGCCCATTAACTCTGCGGCTTTTTCGCTAATCAAGGAATTGTTTAGTATCTCGTAAAAACCTAACGACGTCGCGGTATTCCTAGCCTTCTCAATAAACTCCGATTCGTCAATTTTTGCGTCTAAACTATTTGCAATTCTTTCTACCGCTGGAATATTTTCATATCCGTGTATTCGCGCAATTTCTTCAATTACGTCAATTTCACGCTCAATATCAGGGCGATATGTAGGAATTAATATTTTGAATACGTCCTCTTCTTCGGCAATTATTTTCATACCGAGATTTAGAATGATATTCTTTATTTTTTCTCTTTCAATTTTGTAGCCAAGTATACGGAACGTTCTGCTTTCGCGCAGCCGTACTGTTTTTTCATTTATCTTTTCAGGATAAACGTCAATGCTTCCTTTTAAAATTGTTCCTTCGCCAAGCTCAGCCATTAGCTGTGCGGCGCGTTCTGCTACGTAAAGGGTATTATTAGGATCACAGCCTCTCTCGTAACGATATGAAGCGTCAGTGCTTAGCCCAAGACGTTTAGAAGTCTTTCTGATGCTTGAAGGATTAAAATATGCGCTCTCAATAAGTATGTTTTCTGTCTGTGCGCTAATCTCTGAGTTTTCTCCTCCCATTACTCCGGCTACCGCTACTGGTTTATTGCCGTCGCAAATCATCAGCGATTCAGCTTCTATTACTCTTTCTTTTGAGTCTAATGTTACAAATTTGTTATCGGCGCCTGCTTTACGGACAATTATTTTTTTGCCGCCAACTTTATCCAAATCAAACGCGTGCAGCGGCTGACCTGCTTCATACATAACATAATTAGTAATATCCACTACGTTATTTATTGGTCTTAAACCTATGGCTTTTAATCTTCTCTTCATCCATTCAGGCGATTCTTTAATCTTCACTCCCTTTACTACTTTTGCCGTATAACGGGGGCAATCGACAGCGTCAATAATTTCAATTGCCGCTTCTGTATTAACGTCCTGAGCAGATTCTTTCAGCTCAACCTTAGGTATTTTCAATTCTCTGTTAAATATAGCGGCCAGATCTCTTGCAACTCCAATGTGCGATAACGCGTCGGGTCTGTTAGGCGTAATGCCAATTTCAAGAACAACGTCGTTAAGACCAAAGGCCTCGGCAAACGATTTTCCTATTTCGTAGGAATCGTCTAAAACAATAATTCCGCTGTGGTCGTCGCTAAGGTTCAGCTCAGATTCAGAACAAATCATTCCAAATGATTCAATTCCTCTAAGCTTGGCTTTTTTAATTTGAAAACCGCCATTAGGAACAATAGCTCCCTCTTTAGCAAAGACTACTCTTTGCCCAGCGGCAACGTTTGGCGCGCCGCAAACTACCTGATAATCTACTTTGCCGTCTGTTAGCTTACATAACGAAAGTTTATCGGCGTTAGGATGTTTATCTTTTTCTTTAACATAAGCTATTATAAATTTATCGTATAGCTTTGCCTGATCTTCATAATCTTCTACTTCCAAACCGCTCATAGTCAGGTTTGAAATTACTTCTTCATCAGAAATTCCGGTTAAATCAATATAATCTTTTAACCAATTAAGTGAAATTTTCAATTTTTACTCCACATCAAAACTGTTTTAGGAATCTATAATCATTTTCAACGAACAAACGAATATCCGTAATTCCGTTTTTCAGCAAGGCCGTTCTTTCAATTCCCATTCCAAAAGCATAGCCCGTAAACTCTTCAGGGTCTACTCCTGCATTTTCAAGCACGTTAGGGTCTACCATACCGCAGCCTAAAATTTCCAGCCAGCCTGTATGTTTACAAATTCTGCATCCTTTGCCTTTGCAAAGATAGCAGGTAATATCCATTTCTGCGCTTGGCTCTGTAAACGGGAAAAAACTCGGTCTGAACCTATAGCTCAGATCTTTGCCGTAAAACTGTCTTGCAAATGATATTAACGTTCCTTTTAATTCTGCAAATGTAACGTCTTTATCCACATATAAGCCTTCAATCTGATGAAAGACGCAAAGGCTTCTTGAACTAACGGCTTCGTTTCGGTAAACCTTTCCTGGCATAATAGCTCTTATTGGCGGTTTAACCTTTTGCATAACTCTTACCTGCACAGGCGAAGTATGCGTACGAAGCAGAAAATCTTCCGTAATAAAAAATGTATCCTGCATATCTCTAGCCGGATGATCTAAAGGAAAATTTAAAGCCGTAAAATTATTATAATCCGACTCTAATTCCGGACCCTCAAAAACCGAAAAGCCAAGCCCTTTGAAGATAGATTTCATTTCTTCAAGAGTCTGCACAAGAATATGTTTGCTGCCAATAATTCTATTTCGTCCAGGAAGGGTTAAATCAATTTTTGAAGATTCTTCGCTTGAATTTTCTTCAATCGAGCTCTTAAGATTGTCAAATTTTTCCTGTACTGAATTTCTAAGCGCATTTAACTCTTTGCCAAGGCGGGGTTTTTCTTCTTTTGAAGCGTTTTTCAGCTGCTCAAACAGACCGGCCACTATTCCGTTACGGCTGAGATATTTTATTCTGATTTCTTCGAGCTGTTTAAGATCTTTTACCCCTTGCAGTTCTGTATCGAAATCAAGGCCAATACTATCAATATTTTCTAACATAAAAGTGTTTTAAAAAGTTTAAAAAAATCCCTCTTATCCTTATTAACAATTCTAAGAGGGATTAAAAATTTAATTAATTGAAAATTTAACTAAATCAGTGAATACTGAAGGATTTTCAGTAGCCAGACTTGCAAGAATTTTTCTATTAATGTTGATACCCTTAACAGATAATGCATTAATTAATCTTGAGTATGTAGTGCCGTTAAGTCTTGCTGCGGCGTTAATTCTCACGATCCAGATTTGTCTGTAAGTTCTTTTCTTTAATTTTCTATCTCTAAATGCATGAACATAGCCTTTTTCTACGTGGTTTTTGGCGACGGTGTAAACTTTACTCCTGGCGCCCCAGTAGCCTTTGGCTTCTTTTAATATTTTTTTTCTTCTGCGATGCGAAGCAACTTTATTTTTTGAACGCGACATATTATCTTCTCCTTCTTATTGAATCATTATTTTAACACGTTTAAAATCACCATCGGATACCAAAGTAGCCGTTCTCAGTTTTCTTTTTCTTTTGGTGCTTTTTGAAGACAATATGTGGCTTTTATAGGCCTTTTTTCTTTTTACTAAACCGGAAGCAGTTTTTCTAAAACTTTTGGCGGCTCCTCGGTTACTTTTCATTTTTGGCATAGATTTAATCTACCTTTATTATTGATAATGTTATTTAGTTATTTAAGTTTCTTAACTTTTGCAGGAACTAGTATTACGTTCATATTTCTGCCTTCCATCTTTATAGGGCTTTCTACTTTTGCAAGTTCTCCGGCGCTTTCTATAAAACGGGTTAACAGTTCTGTTCCTTTTTCTGTATAAGCGAGCTCTCTGCCCTTAAACATAACAACCGCTTTTACTTTATGCCCTTCTTCTAAAAAGTTTAGAGCATGTTTTGATTTAAATTCAAAGTCATGCACGTCGGTTCCTGGATGAAACCGGATTTCTTTAAGAAGAGAAACATGCTGATTTTGTTTTTGTTTCTTTTCGCGTTTTTGTATTTCGTATTTGAATTTGCCGAAATCAATTATTTTACAGACTGGAGGATCGGCCTGCGGCGCAATCTCTACAAGATCCTGTTTTTTCTCCTGCGCAACCTTTAACGCGTCGCGGATGGCAAAAATCCCTAATTGAGACCCGTCTGAATCGATTACGCGAACTTTCGGGACTTTAATTTCTTCGTTTATACGAACACTTTCTTTTTGAGCGATAGGAAACCTCTCTAATTGTTTATTTTATTATTGTTTTATCTCTTATTTCAAGAGTTAGTTTATCTATAAATTCTTTCAAATCCATGCTGCCTACGTCGCCTATTTTGTGCTGTCTGACAGTTATATTTCCGGCTGTTTTTTCTTTCTCTCCTAATATTAACATATAAGGAGCCTTTTGAGTTTCCCAATCTCTAATTTTGTAGCCTATCTTTTCATTTCTTTCGTCAAGTTCTACTCTAAGCCCGGCTTTCTTTAACGCCGCGGCAACTTCTTTAGAGTATTCTACAAAGTTTTGAGAAACTGGTATAACCGCTACCTGAACAGGAGCTAACCACAATGGGAATGCTCCGCCATAATGCTCTATCAATACGCCAAAAAATCTTTCAAGCGAACCAAGCAACGCTCTGTGAACCATATATGGTCTGTGTTCTTTGCCGTCTTCGCCAATATAGCTCATATTGAACCGTTCCGGAAGATTAAAGTCAAACTGTATTGTGCTCATTTGCCATTCTCTTCCAAGAGCGTCGTTAATTTTTATGTCTATTTTAGGACCGTAAAAAGCTCCGCCGCCTTCGTCAATTTCGTAGGCTAAGTTCATCTTTTCTAATGCGCTCTTCAAATATGAAGTAGCTTTGTCCCACATAAGATCGTCGCCTACTACTACGTTTTCGCCTACGGCTTTTGCCGGTTTGGTAGAAACATAATAAGTAAGTTTTTCAAATCCAAAAGAAGTCCACATATATTGTGCAAATCTTACAACTTCTATAATTTCATCTTCCATTTGCTCAGGAGTACAGAAAATATGAGCGTCATCCTGCGTAAATCCTCTAACGCGCAACAGGCCATGAAGAACGCCGCTTTTTTCGTATCGGTATACTGTGCCAAGTTCCGCCCAGCGTAATGGCAGGTCTCTGTATGAGCGCAATTGGGATTCATATATCATTATATGGAACGGACAGTTCATCGGTTTAATATAATAATCAAGATCGTCTACTTTCATCCCAGCGTACATGCTGTCTTTATAAAAGCCTAAGTGACCGCTAGTTTCCCACAGCCAGCTTTTGCCCATATGAGGAGTATAAAGAATTTCATATCCGTTATCTAAATGCGCTTTGCGCCAGAAATCTTCTATTTCAACTCTTACTCTTGCGCCTTTTGGATGCCAGTATACTAAACCTGCTCCTGCTTCGTCATGCAGACTAAAAAGGTCTAACTGTTTGCCTAATTTTCTGTGATCTCTTTTCTTTGCTTCTTCAAGCATTGTAAGATAATCTTCTAGTAATTTCTTTTTAGGGAATGAGATACCGTAAATTCTTTGAAGCTGTTTATTCTTTTCGTCGCCTCTCCAATATGAGCCGGAAACTGTAAGAAGTTTAATAAATTTAATTTTACCGGTTGAAGGCAAATGAGGGCCTACGCATAAATCAGTAAAATTGCCTTCTTTATAAATCGAAATTTTTTCCGCTTCTTCGTTAAGACCGTCAATAATTTCGAGCTTATAATTATCTTTTTTCTCGGTAAACAGTTTCACTGCGTCGCTCTTAGATAGTTCGCAGCGAACAAATGGAGCGTCTTCTTTAGCTATCTCAAGCATTTTATTTTCAATCACTGCAAGAGTTTCTTCCGATAACTGTTCGTTAATATCAATATCGTAGTAAAAACCGTTTTCAATTGCAGGACCTACGCCGAACTTAGCTTCAGGATAAAGAGATAAAATAGCATGAGCCATAAGGTGCGAAGTTGAATGCCAGTATACTTCTTTCCCCTGTTTATCTTCAAACGTATAAAATTTTATTGACGAGTCGCCAGTAATAGGAGAGCTCAATTCTTTAACTTCGCCGTTAATCTCAGCCGCCAACGCGTCGTCAGCTAAGCGATGAGATATTGATTGCGCTATCTGCAAAGCGGTTACGCCGCTTTCAAATTCTTTTCCGTTTCCGTCAGGAAATGTTATTTTTATTTTTTCCATAGTAAAAAATATCCAGAGCTTATTTTTCTCTTCGTATAAAGTGTGGGCCCTATAGGATTCGAACCTATGACCTTCTGCACGTCAAGCAGACGCTCTAACCAACTGAGCTAAAAGCCCATACCACAAAATTATAATTTAACTTATAAATATATGTCTTTTTATGACTATTTCAAATAATTTATTGCAAATGAGTAAGTTTTCACACATCCGTCCAAAACGAAGAAAA
>DBTY01000025.1 GCA_002307295.1 Ignavibacteriales bacterium UBA1304 | reverse complement strand
GAGACCTGAATAAAGGATTCGAGAACACTACAATAACAACAGAAGAATCACATACAGGATTAAAATCCTTAAAATTTGATTTACCAATAACCAGAGCATCAGGCGACGGTTTTGTAGCTACAAGAAGAATGTTATTAAGCGGAGAGACTACCGCTTCTAAAGGAATTGCTACTATTAAAGATATCAAACCAGGTAGTACAATCCGTGTAAGCGTATGGGTAAAAGCAAAGAATCTGGTACCGGATTCAGCAGCGTTATACCCGTCAACATGGTCGGTTGGATTTACATATGGATTCTTTAAGAGCAATGTAAATACAGACGGTTTCAACAGTTTAGACGGTTATCCAAAAGATATGCAATTTGTATTTCCAAAGGTAACTGCGTTTGACTGGACTCAGTATTACATCGACTTAACAGTTCCAAATGAAGCAGATGCAAAAGCTATAGAAATAAGATTGCATCCATATTCAAGATTTGCCGGAACTATTTATTTTGACGATTTAGAAATTAAATCGCTTGGAATTACAGGCGTAAACGATGATAAAATAATTCCTGCGTCATTTAACGTATTCCAGAATTATCCAAATCCGTTTAACCCTACAACTACAATTAGTTACGCAATACCACAAAATGCTAATGTTACCGTTAAAGTATATGATATGCTTGGCAGAGAAGTAAAAACATTATTTAATGGCGAACAGAAAGCGGGAATACATAACGTAATTTGGAACGGAGATAATAATTCCGGAGCAAAAGTATCAAGCAGCGCTTATTTATTAAGAGTAACTGCTGGTAATTATGTTGCCGTAAAGAAAATGATCCTTCTTAAGTAAGTTAGACTCTTTATATTATTCCCCCTTTCTTTATTAGAAAGGGGGAATAGCTTTTTTAGTTTTTAGTCTTTAGAAAAACATGGTAAAAAATCATGTTTAGAAATTACAAGTTTAATTAAACAATGAAATAGTTGCGATAATATGAGAAAAAATTTACTCTCTTTGAAATATCTTCTAACAATAGTTCTTTTTATATCGGGATTTAACTATTTAGTATTTGCCGGAACAACCGGGAAAATATCAGGAAAAGTTATAGATTCAAAAACAAAAGAGCCTTTGATAGGAGCAAACATTACTCTAAAGGGCAGCAATCTGGGAGCTGCTACCGATTTGGAAGGAAATTATTTTATAATTAATATTCCTCCCGGAAAATACCAGCTTCAGGCGTCCTTAGTAGGTTATTCGCCTTATACTGTTTCTGATATAAAAGTTTCGGCGGATCAAACTTCAAAAATAGATTTTGCGTTAAAAGAAGCGACTATGGAACTGGGAAGCGTCGAAATATTAGCATCGCGTCCAATTGTTCAAAAGGATTTAACTTCTACTCAATCCAATATAAGCGGGGATGATATTTCTATGCTGCCTATAGAAGACGTTCAGGCAGTCGTTAATTTACAAGCGGGAGTTGTTGACGGTCACTTTAGAGGAGGACGAAGCGGAGAGGTAAAATACCTTATCGACGGCGTCTCTGTAAATGACGCTTTTTCAGGCGAGTCTTCTATGGAAGCTGAAATAAACAGCATACAGGAAGTTCAAGTGCTAAGCGGCACATTTAATGCCGAATATGGCGAAGCTCTTTCCGGCGTAGTTAACCAAATTACTAAAGTAGCCGGAGAAAAATACAATGGCAACGTTTCGTTTTATGCGGGAGATTATTTAACGGGGCACGGCGATATTTTTGAACATGTAACGGATAAAGTTTCAAAATTTGATCCGACAAAAATTTACAATTATCAGGGAAGCTTAAGCGGTCCGGTTCCGGGCGTTGAAAAATTTGTAAAGTTTTTTGTATCCGGCAGATATTTATATGAGGACGGTTATTTATACGGAAAAAGAATGTTCAATCCTTCGGATTCTTCTGATTTCTCTAATAACGATAAAAGCAAATGGTATGTGGGCAATACTGGAGACGGACAATATGTCTCAATGAATTATCAGGAAAAATTAAGTCTTCAGGGTAAATTAGCTTTTAAAGTGGGCAATGGTCAGGGAATAGTTTTACAGGGATTATATCAAAAACAAAATTACAGAGACTATGATCATGCTTATAAACTAGATCCGGACGGCGATTATAAAAAACATCAAAACAGTTTTCTTGGCAGCGCAAGTTATACTCAGGTTTTTAACAATTCATTATTTATAGATTTTCTTGGTTCTATTCATACCAGCGATTATAAACAGTATGCATTTGAAGATCCATTTGATTCGCGCTATGTTACAGAAGAGAAAAAGAATCAGGTTAGCGGGGCGTCTTTTTTGACTGCGGGAACAGAGAACTGGCATTTTCAGCATAATACTAAAACTATAACCGGTAAAGTTGATATGACATATCAGCTTAACAGCATACACCAGATTAAAACCGGAATAGAAACAGATTTACATACTTTAGACTACAAAGATTATGAAGTGTTGATAGACGCTTCAACAAATTACAAACCAACGCTTCCAGCTTTTGGTTCGTTTAATTTTAACGTATATAAAAATCATCCTTATCAATTATCTGCTTACATGCAGGATAAAATTGAGCTGGATTATTTAGTCGTAAATCTTGGATTGAGATATGATTATTTTCAACCGGACGGAACTGTTCTAAAAAATGCGGATAAAATTGCTCAGCTCGATCAGCTGCAAGCGCCTTATCCGGATTCGTTAGTTAATAAGGCTACTACAAAATCGCAAATAAGCCCAAGAATAGGTCTATCGTATCCTATAAGCGATAAAGGCGCAATTCATATTTCTTATGGCCATTTTTTCCAGATACCGGCTTTTGAATATTTATATAAAAATCCAAATTACAGAATTGCTCTTTCCGGCTCATATCCAAATGATATTGGGAACGTTATTGGAAATGCCGATCTTAAACCTCAACAGACAGTGATGTATGAAATTGGATTACAGCAGGAGATAATGGATAATATAGGAGCGTCTGTAACAGCCTATTATAAAGATATAAGAAATCTTTTGGCTATGGAAATCCATATTAAAAACGATTTTAAGAAATTTGCAAAATATGTCAATCTGGATTACGGCGCAGTATCCGGATTTACAATATCTTTTGATAAAAAATTCAGCGACGGCTTTGCGGCTTCTGTAGATTATACATATCAGGTTGCAAAAGGGGATGCGTCAGATCCGGAAGACGCTTATAATAAAGCGTCTGCAAGCCCGGCAATTGACGCGAACAAACAGTTAGTCCCTCTTAATTGGGATAGAACGCACTCTCTGAATTTTACCGTAACTTACGGAACAGTAAATGATTTTATTATAAGTACAGTCGGGCAATTAGGCTCAGGGCTTCCTTATACGCCCTCGCTACAGAACCAAAGAACTGGATTGGAAAACAGCGATAACAAACCGGCCTTTTTTAACGTCGATCTTTTTATTACTAAATATTTCAAAGTTTACGGAACTGATTTGTCAATATTTGCTAAAGTATATAATCTATTTGATACAGCGAATGAAAGCGACGTATTTGGCGATACCGGCAGAGCCGGATATACTTTGGAATTAACAAGAGCTCAATCTGAGCCGAGAGGCGTTAATACGCTTAAAGAATATTACACGCGTGCGGATTTCTATTCTGCTCCCCGGCAGGTGGTTTTCGGCGCTTCATTAGGTTTTTAATTTTAAGTCTCGATGGAGGTATTGAGTGTTGGACAGATATTTAATTAGAAATTTATTTTTTGTGATAATCCTGGCAGTAGGCGGATTGAATCTTACATATTCACAAAAAGTAGTAGATAAAAATAAAGGCGATTACAACCAGACTAAAAAAGGAATAATGGACGGGAACCTTGTTTCCACGGTCTTTTATAACTTTGGCGAAATAGCCGATTATGATAACGAACCGTTAAGAAGCGGCGTTTGGCCTAAAGGCACTAATCATACATACGTAGACGGAATTGCAGTAATTGTGCAGGCCGAAGCTACTGACCCAAATGGGAATAAAATACATCCTTTAGAAACAAACTATTATGAGTTTACCCGATATGATCCGGCGACAAAAGTAACTTACGGATGGTGGCCTTTGCCAGGGTACGCAAACGCATATCAATCGAGCGTAGCCCGGAGCGACGATAAAACTACATGGCCAAGTCATTGGCCTGATAGACCTAAAGATTGGGACGGCCAGTGGAACGGGTATTTTGGCAACGGCATTCTTAACGCCGATCTTGAATCTTATTTTGTATTTGACGATAACGAAGACAGAGATTATATAACAAAAAATAATTTTTACCCTGACGCTGCCGATCATAGCCGCGGCGGTTTGGGCATGCAGGTTCACGGCAGAGGTTTTCAGTGGTCGCAGGTATTAGCCGAAGACGTTATTTTCTGGTATTATGAAATTACTAATATGGGAACGACTGATTACAGTAAAACTCTTTTTGGGCAATATGTGGATTGGGGCGTAGGCGGGCATGATAACTCATCAAATAATGCAGGCGATTATGATGAAACATTGAATATATCATACGCGTGGTCTACAGTAGCTTATGGAAGTCCGGGTAACTGGAGTCCTGTAGGTATGGCAGCTTATGCGTTTCTTGAGAGCCCGGGCATTTCTGATGACGGCAAAGATAACGACCATGACGGACTTACTGACGAAAGAAGAGATAACGTAGCTAAAACATACATAACAGATCCCAATTTGGATCCGTTTATAAAAAATGTCGCTACAGATACTACTACGTTTAGAACTTTTTATGGATATTCCTGGAAGGCGCATTGGGACGCTGATGAAAATTGTAACTGGAAAACATATACAGACGTTAACGGCAACGGCAAATGGGATACGGGCGAGCCGTTGAATGACGATGTTGGCAGCGACGGAATTGGACCATATGACGACGGTTATACGGGACCTGACGCGGACGGTTCGGAAGCAAACGGAAAACCAGATCAGGGAGAACCTGATTTTGGCACGTTAGATAAAGATGAATCAGATCAGCTTGGTTTGACGGGATTTGCAATATTCCCAACTCATAGATATGAACTTAGAAACGACGAGGAAAACTGGGGAGTGCTATCTGGTCTTCCTACGCCTCATGGTTCTTCTTTAGTAGGCGTTAATCTTGCAAATTATTTTTCATCATATTTATTTGGAATGCAGGGACGGAACACTTATTCAGCTACGGCGGGAAGCGTTCAGGAAACTGGCGAAACCCAGAGATTTTCTATGGCTCTGCTTTTTGGTATAGATAAAGACGATCTTTTTAGAAGGAAAAAAACGACGCAGTCCATTTATAATGCAAGCTACCGCTTTGCAAAACCTCCTGAAAAACCGCTTGTAAAAGCTATACCAGGCGATGGACGTGTTACGTTATATTGGGATACCAGATCAGAAACTTCTTTTGACGCTTTCTATCAGAAATATAACTTTGAAGGTTATAGAATTTATAGATCAACTGAAGCAAACTTTTTGGAAGATAAAACAATTACAGACGCATATGGTAAAGCTACGTTCCGTAAACCGCTTGCAATATTCGATCTTGCCGACGGCATAAAAGGGCTGCATGCAATTGATGTGAATGGAGCTAAATTTAATCTCGGAACTGATTCCGGCTTAAAACACTCATATATCGATACTACTGTTCAAAACGGACAAACGTATTATTATGCTGTTTGCGCTTACGATCAGGGATATGTTACGACTACTGTAGAAGGAGTCGTCGAAGGAATTCCGCCTTCTGAAACTACGTCAATAATTAAAACTGACGTAAATGGAAAAGTAACATCAACTGACGTTAATACGGCAGTTGTAATTCCAAGAGCTGCAGCGGCAGGTTATTCTGCTCCTGAGTTAAATAATTATAAATTTAGCGGCGCAGGCACCGGGGCAATTACATATAGCGTTCTTGATCCGGATTCAGTAAGATCGTTTAACACATATCGTATGGAGTTTATTGATTCTACTGCATTCCATAATGCGGCATATCCTTATTATAGATTGATAGACTATTCTACAAAAGATACGCTTATTAAACTGACGCAGTTCAAGAGCAATGAAATTCAAACGCCGGTGACACATGGTTTTGTTCTTGACGTTACAAACGATACGGCTGTAACCATAAATACTAGCAAAACCGGATGGGAAAAAGGAAGCAGCAACTATGTAATTAAAGCGGGCTTTAACGATACTAAGTACCCGGCTTTTAGCACAAAGAGGATTGACTATCCTGCTGATTTTGAAATAACATTCAAATCTCCAGGCGAAGGCGATACTTCGTATCCCGCAAAATCATTTAGCTCCGCGATACCTTCTAATATTTCAATAAAGAACGTTACGGAAAATATTGACAAATTCCAGTTTGATTTTGAAGATAACGATAAAGACGGGACGTTTTCGTCAGGAGACGTAATCTTTATCGTAGTTGGAGATTCAACAGGTAAAAAAGCAACCAGTTTTAGCAATCAACGTATAACATGGTCTCTTACGCTTGACAAAGATACGGCAGTTTCAGCGGCTAATCAAAAAGCGCCGCAACCGGGAGACGTCTATAAAATTGTAACAAATAAACCATACAGAACGGGCGAATATGTCGAGTTTATAACTAAAGCTATTTCCTTTAGTAAAGCTCAGGCAAAGCAGGATCTTGATAAAATTCTGGTAGTTCCTAATCCTTATGTAGGCGCGGCTTCGTGGGAGCCTGCTAATACAGGGGTGGGAAGAGGCGAAAGGAAAATATACTTTACGCACCTGCCTCAGCAGTGCACTATAAGAATTTATACAATTGCCGGAAGCCTTGTTAAGACTTTTGAACATAACAGCGTTTTATCAGATGGGCAGGAATCCTGGAACTTAGTTTCAAAAGACGGTATGGATATTGCTTTTGGAGTGTATATCTTTAATGTCGACGCTCCTGGCATCGGTACTAAAACCGGTAAATTTGCAATAATAAAATAAGTTTGTTTAAGTGAAAAAAGAGCTAAAAAAGGTATTTATATGAGAAACCAAAATCTAATAATTTTGACGGCGCTTTTATTTTTTTCCGGATATTTGTTCGGCCAAAGCGGTAGTTCCGTTTCTAAAGTCGGAACTACCGCCGCAACTTTTCTGGAGATAGGACCTGGCGGCGTTTCAAATGGAATGGGCAATGCTTTTGTTAGTATTGCCAACGACGCAACTGCATTATATTGGAATGTCGCAGGAATAGCTAATATGACGCAAAACCAACTTAGCGCAGTTCATACTGACTGGATTGGCGAAACCAATTATGATTATGCAGGGCTTGTTCTTCCTCTTGGCAGCTTTGGCGCTTTGGGCTTTAGTTTTACTTCTTTATCTACGGGAGATATGAAAGTAACTACGGTTGAACTGCCTGAAGGAACAGGCGAGTATTTTAATTCGCAGGATATAGCCGTTGGGCTTTCTTATGGAAGAAAGCTAACAGAAAGATTTTCTATTGGAGTAACTGCAAAGTACATCCAACAGAAAATATGGCATATGAGCGCAAGCGCTCTTGCAATTGACGCGGGAACTTTATTCAGAACTGATTTATTGGGCGGAATGGTTATTGGAGCTTCTATATCTAATTTTGGCACTAAACTTACTCTTGCCGGCAGAGATGCAAGAAAGTATTATAGCGTTGATGTAGATAAGCTTGGCTCAAATGACCAGATACCATTTAATATAGATCTTGATTCATGGGATATTCCAATGTGTTTCAGAATTGGCGTTTCTACTAACGCGCTAAAAACTGACGATATGAGATTGACTGTTGCAGTGGATGCGCTTCATCCAAATGATAATTACGAAAGCGTTAATGTCGGCGCAGAGTTTTCATATCTGGAGTCTTTTTATATTCGCGGCGGTTTTAATTCGTTGTTTCTTAAAGACAGCGAAGGCGGTCTTACTCTTGGCGTAGGCATCAATACCAAGATGCTTTTTAGCAGTGCGGAATTTACTTTTGATTACGCTTACCGTGATTTTGGAAGACTAAATAATGTTCACACTTTATCGGCGGGGATTAGATTCTAATGAAAAAAGCTCCATTCCTTATCTATCTCTTCTTAATTTCAATATGCGCCTTTCCACAGGGAAAAGCGCATAGAGAAATAATAAGTTTTACTACGGTCGATTCGTCAAAAGAAGGAGACGAAACGATAGCTACTGTTGGGAATGTTCGTATTTCAGCAAAGGAATTTATTTACGGATATGAATTTGGTCCGGCATTTGTAAAACGGGAAAAAGACTCAAAGAAGAAATACTTAAATTTTCTTATAAATGAAAAACTGTTAGCTCTGGATGGATATTCGCGCGGTCTTGATAAACGCGATGAATTCAAAACATATGCGTCCGCCATAAAAGGCGATCTTGTTACTGAAGAATTATACATAGACGATATTATGAAGCGGACAAACGTTTCTGAAGATGAAATTGAAAACGGAGCTAATCAGAAGCTGATTACTCTGAAAATCAAGTGGCTTTATGCGGATTCGGAAAACGGGATAAAGGAATTTCAGGATAAGTTAAAAGCAGGCTATTCGTTTGATTCTTTATTTAGCGCTCAATTGAACGATAAAATTTTTGCCGATCAGCGTTCAATGGAAGTTGACAGATTTAACTTAGGCGATAAAAACCCGGGTTTTGCGGCTATAGTTGATTCATTAAAAATTAATCAGATATCGCTTCCTATTCATACTCCTGACGGATGGTATATAGTCAGAGTTGAAAATTTGTATAGAGAAGTTATTCCAAACGAAACGGAAGTAATAAAAAACAAGTATGACGCTAAACAAGCTATAGCAAGGAATAAAATGGATTCGGCTTCAGCCGTATATGTAAACGCAATTATGAACGGGCAAAACCCTGTTATACAGCGCGGCGCTTTTACTATACTGCGCTCATACATAGCTAAATATTCTTTGCCGGACGATAAATACAAAGAGTGGAATCTTGAGAAAAGGTTAAATGCAGTATTGGATTCATTGAAACTAAAAAATAAAGACGATTACAAAAATCTTGAATTAGTTAAAATGAATAAAAGTTCTATTACATTGAATGACTTTTTACTTTGGTTCCAATTCCGTTCGGAAAATATAAAGCTAAATCAGACTACGTTAAAAGGATTTTCTGTGTCTTTAGAAAATGTAGTATGGCGGATGGTAAGAGACGGTTTGCTTTCAGAAATTGCTTTATCGCGCGGATATGAAAACAGAGAAAGCGTAAAAGAACAAAGCCGGTGGTGGAATGATAAAATAATGTTTGCGGTAGTAAGAGATGAATTAGGGCAGTCGTTATCTGTAGCAGACGAGATTAAAACTGGCAAAAATAATGACGAGAAAAGCGACGTTGAGTTTACTAAAAAACTGCTGCATAAAGTAAACAAACTTAAACAAACTACTAAAATTGAAATTAACGAAAAGTTATTTTCCAAAATTAAAGTCGACGCAGAAAACGATAAACGCGCAATTGAAACTTATACAGTAAAACCGGGAGGAAGCTTTCCGCGTCCTGCATATCCTTCAATTGATTTATATTGGAAAAGCTGGGAATAGCATAATTGAAAAAAAACTATAAAATATATCTTCTGGCGCTTGCTATTATGGTTAGTTCAATTTCCTGTAATAAAGGAAATCTGAACAACAATAAAGCTCTTATTTATTGGTCAAGCAATAATACGGAAGAAATACAATTTGCAAAAGAAATTGTAGACGAATGGAATAAAGAAAATCCGAATAATAAGATAGTTTCTCAGCCGGTGCCGGAGGGGCAGTCGAGCGAGGAAATTATTTTAGCCGCGGTTGTCGGTAAAACCACGCCTGATATTTATTCAAATATGTGGCAGGGAGACGTTGAGTCTTATGCTGAAGCCGGGGTTCTAGTAGCTCTTGATACGTTGCCAAGCTTTAAGGATTTTATTTATCAGCGCTGCGATAGCGCGGTAGTTAAAGAAATCACTTCTTTAGACGGGCATATATATCAAATACCCTGGAAAATAAATCCGATTATGCTATTGTATAACCGCAATATTACAAAGGGGATTGGCCTTAGTAATCCGCCTGCGTCGTATTCGGATTTTTATGAAGCTTCAAGAAGATTTCAAAAAGACAGCAATGGCGATGGCTATATAGACAGATGGTTTGGATATTCTGAAGTATTGGTTACATGGTGGCAAAGATTCTTCGATTTTTATCCATTGTACCTCGCCGCGTCTGGAGGCGGGTCGTTAGTTCAGGGAAATAAAGTAACGTTCAATAATAAGTATGCTATTGAAGTATTTAGATTTTTACAGGGATTGTATAACCGTAATTATTTTGCTCGTGAAAGCTTTCAGGGACGGCAGGACGCATTTCTTGGAGAAGCGATTGCGTCAAGGTTTACTGGTCCATGGGAAATCTCTCATACAGAAAAATTTAAACCAAAGGGGTTCGATTACGACTTTTCGCCATTGCCAGTCCCAGACGATCATAAAGGACCAATTTACACATATGGCGATCCTAAAAATATTGTAATATTTAAAACATGCATCAATCCGCTAATGGCTTTAAAGTTTCTTGAGTACTCTACAAGCAAATCAAATGATCTGAAACTATTGCAGGTTACGAACCAGCTTCCTCGTAGAAAGAACATTGACGTAGATCCATTGTTTGCAAGTTACTTTAAAAAGAATCCTAAAATGGGCTCGTTTGCCAAACAATCGCGCTATGTAAAAGGCACAGACGCTTCGCCTGTTTTAAAAGAAGTTTTCGATATCATTTCTCAACAATATGAAGCCTGCGTAATCTTTAATAAAAAAACGCCGGAAGAAGCTATAAATGATGCGGCTAATGCAGTTAATTTGTTATTTCTTAAGTGATGTAAATGAAAATGAATAAAAAAGTTCTGCCGTATTTATTGGTTTCGCCTTATATAATACATTTCTTAGTATTTGTAGCGTTTCCGGTTGCATTCTCTATTGTGTTAACATTTCACGATTGGAATATAATTTCCCCAATGAAATATATTGGGCTTAATAATTATGTGAGATTATTTAAGGATCAGCTATTTATTACATCAATGTTGAATACGCTGTTATTTCTTGCAATTCATATTCCGCTGCAAATAATAGTTTCATTGTTTTTTGCAGAGTTTCTAAATCAGAATATTAGATTTCGGGGATTTTTCAGAGGAGCGTTTTTCCTGCCTGTTATTGTATCGGGCGTAGTAGTAACAATAGTTTGGCAGCAGTTATACGGTTATGATACGGGATTATTAAACAGAGGTCTCGTAGGTCTTGGTTTGGGTAAAGTCGGTTGGCTTGTCAGCACAAAATGGGCTATGCCTTCAATAGCTCTTATGGCTACATGGAAAAATGTCGGACTTTATATCGTTTTGTTTTTAGTCGGACTTCAAACAGTTCCGGCTCATTATTATGAAGCAGCCGATCTTGAAGGAGCAAGCCATTCGCAAAAGTTTTTCCAGATTACGCTGCCGATGATTAATCCAACTATTTTTATGGTCGTGATTTTATCAACAATAGGCGGTTTCTCGTTATTTATAGAACCTTATGTAATGACTGGCGGAGGCCCTCTGAACAGCACATTATCCGCCGTATTATATATTTATAAACAGGGCTTTTTCTATTACCATATGGGATACTCGGCAACGCTTGGGTTGTTCTTTGCGTCGCTAATACTAATTGTGATAATGGTTCAAAAGAAATTTGTAGAGAAGGATAAATGAAAATAATTAAAAAAATTTTATTGTATACTGTTTTAACTGCCGCGGCTTTAACATTTTTATATCCGTTTTACTGGATGGTAATAGCTTCATTATCTCCGGCAGGAGATTTAGGCACGCTGACTTTTTTTCCTTCAAAACTTACTACCGAAAGCTATTCGGCAGTAATAGATAAAATTCCAATTGGACGCGCGTTTTTGAATAGCATATTTGTTTCAGGAGTAGTAACTGCCGGGGTTTTGATATTTGGTTCGCTTGTAGGTTACGCTTTATCAAGAATGGATTTTAGAGGACGCGACACAATATTTTATATAATAATATTTACAATGACGCTGCCGTTTCAGATTACGCTTATTCCGCAATATATAATAATGGTTAAGCTGGGCTGGGTCGATACATATTGGGCTCTGATTGTTCCGTACTTTCTAAACGCATTTTCTATAATTATGTTCAGGCAATATTTTAAAGGGCTGCCGCAGGATTTAATTGACGCTGCACGGATAGACGGATGTAACGAATTAGAGATAATATTTAGAATACTTTGGCCAAGTTCAATTCCGGCAATAATCACAATTGGCATACTAACATTTATGGGGTCGTGGAATGAAGTGCTTTGGCCGCTTATTGTAATACGAGATGAAAAGCTAATGACAATGCCGCAGCTTGTAACATTATTCGCTGTCGGAGGCAGAGCTGAGTCTCAGCTTGGAGTTAAATTAGCTGCTGCTACAATGCTTGCAGCGCCAATTGTAGTAGCATATTTGTTCTTCCAGAAATACTTTATTCAAAGCATGGCGTCTACCGGTATTAAGGAATAAATATTTACGAAATATATTTAATGGAATTAAAAAACATTCCGAGCGTAGTAGATGGATAACTATAGAATATGAAATTCAGAATAAACAAAA
This sequence comes from Ignavibacteriales bacterium UBA1304, assembly GCA_002307295.1. Classification (GTDB taxonomy): domain Bacteria; phylum Bacteroidota; class Ignavibacteria; order Ignavibacteriales; family Ignavibacteriaceae; genus UBA1304. The sequence continues at coordinate 53,535 of DBTY01000025.1, read as the reverse complement.
ATGGGGTAAGTATAGAGGGCTATAAATAAAATATAATGAAAAATAAAACGAGGAAATATAAGTACAATGTTGATTAACCGATTACCGCTAAAAATAAAAAATGATCCGAAAAAAGTAATCCTTCAATATTTTGATTTGGTTAACCCGGAAAGGACAAAAAGAGCTTTAAATCGTATTGAAACTTTTGACGAAAAACAAGTAGACGAACTATTAAAAAATGTATTAGACGGTTTTGACAGAAGGCATAAAAATTTTAAAGAATCTTTAATTGAAAATTATGCTAAAGTAGAAAAGTATATAGAGAATCCTGATAAATTTACGGAAAACAGAAAACTTTTAACCGGCTCATATTTCAGTAAAGAATATTCTATAGAGGCCTCGGCGTTATTTAATCCTTCATTAATACCGCATCCTGATCAGAGCGGATTAAAAGACGGGGAAGTGAGATTTATAATAAGCTTACGCGCCACTGGAGAAGGTCATGTATCCTCAATAGAATTTAGAAGCGGAATTATAACTAAAGATAATCAAATCAAACTAGATCCGGTTTCCAGATACAGCGTGCTTCCTGAAATAGTTAAAGAAATGGAATATTCGGAAGAATTTGTAAAACAGCGCGTGGACCCGAATGATAAAGAAGCAGTTAAAAAAATTCTGAACGCTAACTATGATATTAGTTTTGACGACAATTCTGATATTTCTGAAAGAGTAATATTCCCATTTTCTAATGCCGAATTGGTCGGAATGGAAGACGTCCGGTTTGTAAGATTTACAAATGACGACGGTTCAATAATTTATTATGGAACATATACGGCGTACAATGGTTTATCCTATAAAACCCAAATTATTGAGACTGAAAACTTTAAAGATTTCAAAATACGAACGCTTCATGGCAACGGAGTAAAAGACAAAGGCATGGCGTTATTCCCAAGAAAAGTAAACGGTCAGTATGCAATGGCTTCAAGAGAAGACGCAGAAAGCATTTTTGTATTGTTATCGGACTCGCTCTATTTCTGGAATGACGCTAAAAAAATAAAAAAACCTGGTTACGACTGGGAAGTTATTCAAACTGGCAATTGCGGCCTGCCTATTGAAACGGAAAAAGGATGGCTGCTTATTACTCATGCTGTAGGCCCTATGAGAACATACGTTATAAGCGCATGTCTTTTAGATTTGAATGATCCGTCTAAAGTAATAGGAGAATTAGATAAACCTCTGCTTTCGCCAACAGAAGAAGAGAGAGAAGGTTATGTGCCAAATGTAGTTTATTCATGCGGCTCATTAGTTAATAATGGCGAGTTGGTTATACCTTATGCAATGTCCGATTCGTATTGCGGATTTGCAAAAACAACAGTCAAAGAATTGTTGGCCGAATTAGTGTAAATGTTAAGATTATTTTAAAATTATATATGAGATTATTAAAATGGGAATTATAAAATTTGAGAAGAACCCGATAATTATAAAAGAGGATGTGCCTTTTAGGGTCAATAGTATATTTAATGCGGGCGCAATCAAATTTGACGGCGGTTATTTATTGTTGTGCAGAGTGGAAATGCCTTCCGGCAGATCATCGTTTGTTTTGGCAAAAAGTAAAAATGGAGTTAATTTCAAAGTTGATTCTAAACCCTGCCTCACTCCTGAAGATCATGGCGAATACTATAAATATACTGAATGGGGTATTGAAGATCCGCGTATTGTGAAATTGGACGATAGTTATTTTATTACTTATACCGGCTACTCTAAGTTTATGCCGCTTGTGATGCTTGCAGAGACTAAAGATTTTAATACATTTAAAATTCACGGTCCTATCACTGAACCTTCAAATAAAGACTGTTCAATATTTCCAGAAAAAATCAACGGTTATTATTGGAAAATGGACAGGCCTTCATGCGAAGGAAGAAGCGATATATGGCTTAGCAAAAGTCCTGATTTATTTTATTGGGGCGAACACAAATTTTTGATTGAACCTACTGCCGGCACGTGGGAGCAAAATAAAATAGGCGGTTCGACGCCTCCGGTACGCACCAAAGACGGCTGGTTATTATTGTATCACGGAGTACGCGGTTTTGGAATTAGTTATATTTATAAAATTGGCGTAATGCTGCTTGATATAAATGATCCAAGTAAAATAATTGGCAAGAGCAACGAACCAATTGTACTGCCTGACCATGATTATGAAAGAATTGGCGACGTTGGCAACGTTGTGTTTACAAACGGCTGGGTTGTGGAAGATAACGGCGATGTTAATATTTATTACTCTGGCGCCGATATGAACATTTGTCTTGCCCAGACTAATGTAGATTATTTGATTTCGTTGTGTAAGTAAAACATTCGTTACGAAAAATAAATAGTATAATATTAATTACTTAAAGAATAATGTAAATGTTTAGAAATACTGAAAACAATATGAAACAAAAAGCGTTGTTGATTTTATTATATCTGCTTTTTGTTTCCGCTATAGGTTTTAGCGGAACAAAAAATAATACAATCGTCAATCTATCTCATTTGAATCATTTATATGAACAAGTGAAAATTAATGGGACTGAGATGGGGATGATTCATATTTACGCCAACCTTCCGGATTATAAATGGGTTGAAGCCGAAGGCGAAGGAATTACCTGCATTGACGATTGCGTACGTGCCGCTTTTGTTTATATGAACGATTATACGAAAACAAAAAACGAAGATAGCTACAAAAAATCAAAAGAACTTATACGGTTAGTTATTTATTTGCAATCCTCCAACGGCTTTTTTTACAATTTTCTGAATAAAGATTTATCAATTAATAAAACATATAGAACAAGTATAGACGAACCAAACTGGTGGTCTTGGCGCGCATTATGGGGATTGGCGCATTCGTATAATTTCTTTATTAAAAAGGATAAAAAATTTGCAAATGAAATAAAACCCGCGCTTGATAAAGGAATCAATGCTACTCTTAATTGGATTGGCAAAAAAGATACGAGCGTAGAAATTAACGGAATTATGCTCCCTGTTTGTCTACCGTCAGGAACAGCGGCAGATCAATCGGCTGTAATATTAAAAACACTTGTACAATACTATCGGATAAATAAAAACCCAGATATTAAAAAAACAATTATCCGGCTTTCTGACGCTATAATTAAAATGCAAGCCGGAAGCGCTAATAAGTTCCCGTATTTTGCATTATTAAGCTGGGAAACCAGTTGGCATGCATGGGGGAACAACCAGGCTGAAGCTCTAATACAGGCGTCTGAATTATTGGGCGATAAGAAATATCTCAATGCAGCTTTAAATGAAATTAATTGTTTCTATCCTTATCTGATAAAAGAAAAATATATCAGCGAGTTTGAAATAGAAAAAAAAGACGGCGTAATTAAAACAAAACGAAATTCAAAATTCACTCAAATTGCATACGGAATAAGTCCTATGGTTCTTGCCTGTATCAATGCGGCAAGAGTAGAGAAGAACGTAAAATACGCTAATATGGCTGCTGAAATAGGAGAATGGTTCTTTGGCAAAAACGCGTCCGCTAAAGTTATGTATGACGTTAATACAGGCCGCTGCTATGATGGAATAAACGATTCTGTCTCGGTCAATTATAATTCAGGCGCTGAATCGACAATTGAAGCATTGCTGGCTATGCAGGCTTTGGAAAGCAATAAGACATCTCTAGATATTATTGAAAAATATATTAAACAAAAATGAAAATAAAAGACGGGTATGAAAATAAAATGAAAAGATTAGACCTTAATAAAAACTGGATGTTTGCAGACTTTAAAAATCAAAATGAATGGCTTCCCGCAACAATTCCAGGCGTTGTTTATACAGATTTACTCAACGCAAAAAAAATAGAAGAACCTTTTGCTAATGATAATGAATTAAAAACTAAATGGGTGAGCGAAACTAACTGGATATATAAAACAAATTTTGATTATCCGGAAGGCTTTGATACAAAACAAAAACTATATATAGTTTTTGAAGGGCTTGATACTGTAGCATCAGTAATATTAAACGGTAAAAAAATACTTGATACCGATAATATGTTTTTGAAATATGAAATAGAAATCAGTAAAAAGATTAAAGAAAAAGATAATGAATTAGTTGTGTTCTTCGAATCTCCTGTTAATTATGCAAAAAAAATTGAAAGTAAAAATGGGAAACTGCCCGTAGCGTTAAGTTCAGAAAGAGTTTATATACGTAAAGCGCAATATTCATTTGGATGGGATTGGGGGCCAACGTTTCCAACGTCTGGGATATGGCGTCCTGTTTACTTAGAACAGAAAAACATGATAACCGTTAATAATGTTTTGTTTGATACCTTATCAATTAAAAAAAATAAAGCCGAAGTTGAAATTAAGTTCGATTTGTTTTCAGATCACAAATTAACCGGCGATTATTTAACAAAAGTGATTTTAAGGAATGACGCCGAAATATTTGAAACAATTCATAAAACCACAGCGGGAAAACAGAACAGAATAAAACTTAAAATAAAAAATCCAAAGTTGTGGTATCCCGCAGGCGAAGGAGAACCTGACCTATATGATCTTGAAATAAGAGTAATGGAGAATGACAGCAATAATATAATCGATTCTATTAAAAAAAAAGTTGGCATTAGAACAGTAGAACTGAAACTAAAAGAAAAGAAAGACAATGCATTTAAATTCGTGATTAACGGTAAAATAGTTTTTGCAAAAGGAACTGATTGGATTCCTGCAGATACATTTTTACCTCGAGTTACAAAAGATAAATATTACACTCTGCTTAAAGCGGCAAAAGACTGCAACCAGAATATAATAAGAATCTGGGGCGGGGGAATTTATGAAAACGACGAATTCTACGATATATGCGACGAACTTGGCTTAATGGTTTGGCAGGATTTTATGTTCGCTTGCGGCTCTTATCCTGAACAAAAAGAATTTATTCAAAATGTAGAAAACGAAGTAGAACAAAATGTAACTCGTCTGCAGAGCCATCCTTCTATTGTTCTGTGGTGCGGCAATAACGAAAATGAGTGGATATGGCTTCAGGAGCAGAAAAAGTCATATAAGCAAATGCCGGGATATAAAATATATGCAAAAGTAATTCCAGGCATATTAAAAGAAATTGATCCGCTACGACCTTATTGGGAATCGTCTCCTTTTGGTTTTGACGAAGATCCTAACTCACAAAATTCAGGCAACAGACATCAGTGGATTATTTGGAGCATGTGGATTGATTATAGAGAAGTGATACAAGACGATAGTCTGTTTGTCTCTGAATTTGGTTTTCAGGGACCTGCAAATATTTCTACGTTTGATAAATACATTTCTGCCGAACATAGAAGAATTAACAGCCGTATTTTCGAGTTTCATAATAAACAGGTTGAAGGGCCGGAACGGCTTATTCGCTTTCTTGCAGGGCATTTGCCAATAAATACTAATTGGAATGATTTTATATATCTTACCCAATTAAATCAGGGCTTTGCTCTTAAAACATGCTTAGAGCATTGGCGGAGCAACCCAAAAACTAACGGCGCAATAATATGGCAGCTTAACGATTGCTGGCCAGTTACAAGCTGGGCAATTATGGATTCTGAACTTGAGCCCAAAATGTCATATTATTTTGTGAAGAACGCCTTTTCGGATTATCTGATTGCATCAACATATAAAAACAATACTGGAAGCGTTTATTTTTCTAATAATAGTAAAAAAATATTTATTGGCAGCGTTAAAATATTGCGGCTTAATTCTTTAGATGGAGAGATAAAAGAAGAAGCGACAATTGATGTTTCTCTAAAAAGTGAAACAAAGTTATTAGCACTCTCTAAAAATATCGACGAAGTTTCTGACGATGAAATTATAATAGTTACAGCATATGATGAAACTGGCGCTATATCGGCGCGAAATTATTTTAATAAATCAGAATGGAAATATTTAACTCTGCCTGACGCAAAAATTACTTTGAAGAAATGCGAAACTGAAAGCGACGAGTTGTCTTATAGTATTAAAACAAATAAGCCCGCTTATTTTGTCGATCTATATCATCCTCAACTTGTTTTTAATAACAGAGGGATGATAATCTTGCCGGATGAAGAAGTAATAATAAGCGCAGAAAAGAAAAAACAAATCCAGATAAAAACAGAAGATATCAAAATATTTACTTTAAATAATTATCTAAGAAAATGAAAATAAAATTAGCCGTTGTTATTGTTTTGCTTTTACAGATTATAATTAGCGCACAGCAAATTAAAGTCTCGCGGATAGAACAAATGCCTGACGCTCCTTCTCCATATCTTATGCGCGATTGGAAGGGGGTAGCAAAAGGATATGATTCGCTTGTCTTTAATTTTAATTTAACCGGACAGTATTTGCCGGCTGGCTGGATTAACAACGCCACGATTAATTATCCAGCGCATAGTAGTTTTGGACTCGATAGTTACATTGGGACAAGCAATTATCATTCAGGAGAAGCGCTATCTGCTCTCCCTGCTGTTATTGGAGCAACATTAATAGGAATTGACAAGAGCGCTCAAAACGGAAAAAACTGGGTTCTATATTGCGAAGAATATTTTAATAAACGTCCCGCGGAAAACGTATATCTAAACTCGCCATCCGCTACAAGCGGAGATGACTGGTGGTATGCGACAATGCCTAATGTGTTTTTCTATCAGCTATATGATTTGTATAGAGGGACTGGAGATTTTACTTATCAGTTCAAAACGGTTGCAGATAGATGGCTGCAGGCAGTAAACACAATGGGAGGAAGCGCAACTCCATGGTCGGTTCCCAATATGGAGTATAGAGGATGGTATCTTTCTACAATGAAGCCTTTTACGTCTGGCGTTCGCGAACCAGAGGCATCAGGAGCGCTCGCATGGCTTTTTTATAACGCTTATAATGAAACAGGCAGCGCAAAATACAGGATGGGCGCAGAATGGGCCCTAGAGTTTCTGAACAGTTACTATGCTAATCCTTCGTACGAGCTTCAGATGGCTTATGGCGTTAATGTGGCGGCAAGAATGAACGCCGAAGTTGGGACTAATTACGATATTGAAAAAATGTTCGACTGGTGCTTTGACGTTGGCTCTTTAAGGTACTGGGGAGCGATTGTCGGTTCATGGGGCGGCTATGATGTGAGCGGTCTTATTGGCGAAGTAAATGATAATTATTATGCGTTTGCCATGAATGGATTTGAACAGGCCGGAGCGCTTGTTCCTATTGCCCGTTACGACAGCAGATATGCAAGAGCTATTGGCAAATGGATTCTTAACTTGGCTAATGCGTCAAGGCTGTTTTATTCAGGTTATTTGCCGACGGCAAATCAAGATAGTAAAAGCTGGGCGGCGCAATATGACCCGAATTCGTATATAGCGCATGAAGCGCTAAGGCAGTATGGCTTAGCAAATAATTCGCCTTATGCAACTGGAGACGCAATTTCTGGGGGCTGGGCCGCGACTAATCTTTCTCTTTATAGTTCTTCTCATGTAGGAACTTTAGCTGGAATTATAGACACTACAAATGTTTCCAAAATATTAAAACTTGATTTATTAAAAACTGATTACTTCCACAAAAAAGCATATTCGACGTATCTTTATTATAATCCTTATGCTGACGATAAGCTGGTAGAAATTGACGCAGGCAGCGGTTCGTACGATTTATATAATACTGTCAGCAAAACATATGCGGCAAAAGGCATTAGCGGTAAAACAAATATTACAATACCTGCAAGCGGCGCGGCTATAATAGTTATTGTTCCGGCTAATGGAGCCGTTATATATAACCTGAATAAAATGCTAATTAACGGGGTGGTAGTAGATTATTATTCAGGAGCAAGCGTAAGCAATTATCCGCCAAGAATTAAAAGTCTTGCCGCTGTAAAACAACAGATAACAGTTGGCGATAGCGTTAACATATATTGTACGGCAGTTGATAAAGATAATGATACTCTTTCATATGAATGGAGCGCTTCAGGCGGAAGCATATCCGAAACAGGAAATAATATTTTATGGCGTTCGGCGGCTTCGGCGGGCAGTTACAGTATAATATGCAAAGTGAAAGATACAAAAGGCGGAACGGCGGTTGATACAGTTATTATCACAGAAAGCGTAAAACAGCATTCAATGCCGTATATAAACAGTATTAAGGCTGCTCCAGGCAAGCTTAATCTAGGAGCTTCGGCCGACATAACTTGCAGCGCAGTTGATACAGGCGGAAGCGCTATAGAGTATTCCTGGAAATCGTCGGCAGGGACGATAAGCGGCAGCGGCTCAAAAATTACTTGGAAAGCGCCAGGCGTAAAAGGAAACTACTATGTATTATGCACGGTAAAAAATGCTTTTGGCGAAACCGTGACTGACAGCGTTGGTATTCCTGTGCGCGATTTATCAAATGTAAACAAAGGAGATTTGGCTGCATATTATCCGTTTAACGGCAACGCAAATGACGCAAGCGGTTTTGGTAATAATGGGACTGCTTACGCTACTTTAACATCTGATAGAAAAGGAAACTCTAATTCAGCTTATTCTTTTAACGGGGTAGATCAATACGTCCTTATTCCTAATAACAATTTTTTGAATTTCAGAGATTCAATAACTGTAAACTTCTGGATGAATATTGGGGAGCTCTATCAAAGAGAAGCATTCCCGGTTTCTCATGGCAGTTGGGAAAACAGATGGAAAGTTTCAATAACAAATAATAAAATCAGATGGACGATTAAAACTGCTAATGGAACTAAAGATTTAGATTCTAAAACAGTATTAAACGTAAATAAATATTATAACGTAACTGTTTATTACGATGGTTCCGATATGGAAATCTATATTAATGGAGAATTAGATAATTTCACTTCATTTACGGGATTACTGAACACGACAACGTATGATCTTACAATTGGTCAAATATTGCCGAATAATAAAAACTACAACTTTAAAGGAATTATTGACGATCTGCGTATTTACGATTATGCTCTTTCTGTTAGCGAAATACAAAACCTTTCTGATATCGCAACATCTGTTAAATATGACGATCCAATTACAACGCCTAAAAATTATGCGTTGTATCAAAATTATCCCAATCCATTTAATCCGTCTACTGTAATAAAATATCAAATTGCAAAAGACTCAAAAGTAAATATAAAAGTATATGATCCGCTTGGAAGGGAAGTAGCGACGATTGTAAACGAATGGAAAAAGGCGGGCTCTTATACAACGCAGTTTGAAGCCGATAAATACAGGCTGTCAAGCGGCATTTATTATTATAGAATTCAAGCGGGGAATTATTCTGAAACGAGAAAACTAATGTTGATAAAATAACGAATAAATATAAAAAACATTTATTCAGGCAAAATCTAAACTAAAGGAAGCGGCTTATGCGCAAACGTATTGTTCTTTCTGTCGTGATATCTTTTATGTTATCTGTGCTAATCTGTTCTCAAACAAAAGCTTTAAAAGATGATTTAGCGATTAAATTTAAAGGCGATGCCAAAATAGAAACGGGCGGCTTTTACGCTGGGGTGGAAATGCATCATAGTAATCCAATGCCGCAGAGAATAAGCTTTTATTATCCTTCTGCAAACAGTATGGATGCAAGCGTAGATTACTGGAAGAGGGATACGACTTTTGTAATGGAATGCAGTCTTAAAATTGACGATAATAAAAAGGAAGTCATAGGTAAAGAGCCTTACGAATATTCGCTTACTCCTTTTTCAGTTGAATTTAATAAGAGCGGGAAACCAAAAAATATTGATATATCGTATCATTATGCAAAAGAAAAACCTGCCATAATAATTACTTATATAATAAAAAATACAAGCGAAAAAAAATCTGATTACGAATTTGAAATTAATATGGGAAAAGCTCTAAGGACAAGCCATACATATAATACTGTTTATCCGGTTAAGTATGAAGCAAAGAATGGAGCTTTGTTTTTTAGTTATAATGCAGAAACTCAAAATGCGGCAATGTTTATTGTTAATGCAGCCGCTCAGCCTGTGAAGAGCGATAGCTCTGTTAGTCTTCTTTATAAAGAAAAAGTTGCTCCCGGCAAAGAGCTAAAAATAGTCCTAATAATTGGAACCTGTAAGGAGCAGGAAAAATATAGTATTTCAGAATATCTTGTTAAGAACTACAAAGAAGAAATTAATAATTTTGAAGATGGAGTTCTTAAGACGGCTTATAGCGAAAAAGTATTTGAAACTGGCGATAAAGTAATAGATCAGTCTGTACATTGGGCAAAAGCTTTGTTAGAAACCAGCAAGCATTATATTGACGGCGAAATAATGCCTATGCCGTGTCCTGCTGAGTATAATTTCTATTTTACGCATGACGTTTTGCTTACTGATTTAGCCGCTGTTAGTTTTGATTTGAAGCGCGTTAAAAAAGATCTTTTATTTATTAAAAGTAAATCGAGCGCAGATAAAAATATACCGCATGCCTTCTATTGGAAAGACGATAAATTTGTGACCGAAGAAGCAGATAATGCTAATTGGAATCATCTCTGGTTTGTGATAACAAGCGCAAGCTATTTAAGGCATTCGCAAGATACTGCGACGCTTAAGGCTCTATATCCATACATAACAAAAAGCATTACAGAAATATTAAAAAACAAAAGGGCAGACAGCCTTATGTGGGCTTATAGACCCGACTGGTGGGACATTGGCACAAATTGGGGTCCCAGAGCTTTTATGACTATATTGGCCGCTCAGGCGCTGCGCGATTACGTTTATATAGCTTCTAACATAAATGAAAGCGAAGGGAAGCTTACTTATTATCAACGCTTATCAAATGAAATGCAGATTAAGCTAAATGAAAAGTTATGGAATAAAAAAATAAACTACTTAACAAATTATTTTGAAGACGGAAGCGAGGATTTGCATTACTATATTGGTTCTCTGTTAGCCTCTCATTTTAATCTTTTAGACGACGCAAAAAAAACACAACTTGCAGAAACAGCAAAGAAAGTATTATTAGATCCTAAAATTGGCATCTATGCTGTATATCCAATGGATTTTCAAGATTTAAAAACTTTTTGGAAATTTGTTGGCAATGAAGCCGGCGATAAATATTATTATATAAATGGCGGAGTTTGGCCTCATAGTAATAGCTGGTATTCTCTTGCATTAATTGCAGCGGGAGAAAAAAAAGAAGCGTTTAATTTTATTAAAAATTGTATGACGATTAACGGCATAATAAATAGTCCAAATGGTCAACCTGCTATGTACGAGTATCGTAACTCCAATGCAACTAATCCAACTGTGTACGGACAAATTGATAAACCTCAGTTTATGTGGGCGGCAGGATGGTATCTCTATAGTATTTACCATTTATATGGCATAGCAGATAATAACTGGAACATTAAACTTAACCCATATAAACCAGAAGCGAAGAACTATTCTTTTAATCTGGATTATAACGGCGGAAGCATTTTAACGAGCGTTACTGGGAGCGGAAAATATTTAAATAAAATAATTTACGACAATAAAGAATACCCGTCGCTTATTCTTCCTGCTGAATTAAAGGGAACAAAGGCGATTAAACTGGCTTTAGGAAACGTTGAAAATCCATATTTATCAAACGCTAATGCAGCTTTAATATCGGCTAAATACCAAAAAAATAAGAAAGAATTATCAATAATACTAAAGGCGTTTGTTGGATATACAGATAAAGCTGAAATTACTTCATCTGCAAAACCGAAATCAATTTATATCGACGGGAAAGTATTAGCAAAAGGGTATTCGGTAAAAAAAGAAAATAACACATACATTACTACTATAGAATTATTCTATAAAAATGAAAAAGCGGATATACGGATCGATTATTAGATTGAAATCTTGTCTTTATATTAATAATGATTTATATTAAATATAATAAATTAATAGTGCAAGATGGAAAAAGAAAGAAATATCAGATAAGCTAAAAACCTATTTAAGTAACAAACCGGTTATAAAAGCATATTTATTTGGTTCCGCCGCAAGGGGGAACCAAACTTCAAATAGCGACATTGATATTTTATTGGAAATGGATTATACAAAACCTATTGGGTTGGGCTTTGCACAGATTCATCTAGAGCTTGAAGAGTTATTGAACAAAAAAGTTGATTTGTTAACTATGCAAAGCATTTCCAAGCATATCAAGCCCTTTATAGATAATGATAAAATATTAGTTTATGAAAAATAGTTTGGGGGATTACGCAAGGCTTCAACACATTTATGAAGCGATAATTGAAATTGAATCTTATTCCCAAGAAGATTCTTTTGAAGTCTTCCAGTCTGATTTAATGAAGCAAAGAGCATGCGTCAATTTGCTGGAAATTATTGGGGAAGTCGCTAAACACATTTCTGAGTGGATGAAAACAACATACTCGGAAATTGAATGGCGTGAGATTACTGATTTAAGAAATCTATTAATTCATGAGTATTTCGGGATAGATACAAAAATAGTATGGGATATAATAAAAAACGATCTTCCAAATCTTAAAATCAAAATATATGATATTCTAAATCAATTAAGTCCTTAAAGATGACAGGGGCAATAAGGTTTCAGACGCCGACTCTTCTTCCGTTAAGCTCTGCAATCATGCTTTAGGCAAAATGACAATAAATTTAGTCCCTTCGCCAAGTTTAGTATGAACAGAAATTTTACCTTTGTGTTTATCTACAAATTCTTTGCAAATTATTAAGCCCAACCCCGTTCCTTGCTCGCCTTTAGTGCCTTTGGTAGAAGTGGATTTATCAATCCGAAATAAGTTTTTACTTTGCGCTTCTGTCATCCCAATACCAGAATCCTTTACTGAAATAGAAATGCTGTTTGTTTCTTCAGAAGCTATAATTTCAACCGTTCCATTTTCTTTTGTAAACTTAATTCCGTTTGAAGTAAGATTTCTGACGACAGTATTTATCATTTCTTTATCGGCTTTTAATACTAAGTTTTCATCGCAGGAAAATTCTAAAGCAATGCTTTTTTGCGAAGCTGTAGGTTCAAGAAGCTGAACAGTATCCTTAATAAGGCTGTAAAGATTAAATTGTGTCGGATTAAACTCAAGGTTGCCTGAATTTGATCTTGACCAAAGAAGAAGCTGCTCAAGCAATTGATAGCTTTTATTCACGGCTCCGCCAATATTATCAATAAAGCTCAACCGTTCGTCGTCAGACAACTCGTGATAATCGCTTTTTAAAATATTAGCATACCCAAATATCGCGTTAAAAGGAGCTTTAAGATCGTGCGCAATAATTCTGAAGAAGGCGTCCTTCATGCCGTTAAGCTGGTTTAATTTAGTGTTTGTCGATTTGACAGACGCGAATCTGTAAAGAGTTCCTAAAAGAATTATGGTCGTTAAAGTGATTATCAAAATCAGATAAACAGTCTGTCTGTTTTGCGATTCAACATTTTTAACTAACATCTGGTTTTCTCTAACAATTTTTTCATTTTGATAGAGCGCTTCAATCTCGGAGAATTTATAAAGGTTGTCAGAGTAATGAATTGTATCCTGTAGCTGCGCATGGAGTTTATAATAATAAATTGCAGAGTCTTTAACGTTTGACATTTCAAAAAACTCAGCGCATTGATAATAAAAATCGCATTTGGTTTTTAATGATTTAACATGAAAAAGATTACTTAACCCTTCATTAATATAATGGCGTCCCTGAGGCAGATTATTTAACTTGGCGTACGTTAATCCAATGTTTCCGCAAGCGTTCACAAAATCATCATAATATTTTAATTCATTAAAAACCTGATAAGATTTTAATCTATACTCAAGCGAAAAGCTAAAATCATTTCTTAAGAAATAAATTTGTGAGATGCCATTCCATGTAACTCCAAGCCCTCTTTTATCGCCAAGTATGATTTCAGATTTTTCCAGCTCAAGATAAGTTTTTAAGGAACGATCATAATCTTTCATGTTGAAGTAAACATAGGCAATATTATCCAACGAATGGATTACTTCCATCGTATCTTTTTGTTTTTTGCGTATGTTAAGCGATCTATGCAAATGCTCAAGAGCTTTTGCAAAATTATTTTGGTTAGAATAGATTACTCCAATATTTAATTCACAGAAAGCTATTCCAACGTAATCTTGTTTATGTTCAAAAATGTCAAGAGCTTTAATAGCGTATTCTAAAGCGGATGGATTATTGCCGCTTTCTCTGTAAACGGCGCTAATATTATTATATGAGTATGCAATCTCAGTTAAGTCGTTTATTTCCTGCGCAAGTTTTAACGCCTGGACGCTATTAAGCATAGCTTCGCTAAGATTACCGCTGTTTCTGCGTACTACGCCAATTAAATTAATTGCCTCTGCCTGTAGTCGCTTATCGCCGCATTGTTCAGCTTTTTTCAAAGCAATTCTGCCAAATTTAAGCGCAGTTTGAGGATCGGTTCCACGGAGTTTTAAACATAAAAAATTAAGAATCTTTATTTGGATAGTGTCTGGTTTCCGGTATATATCTGTTAAAACGCTGTCAACATTTAATTGAGCGGATGATAATAAAGTGGAAATAAATAAGAAAAAGACTATGATCATTGTTTTGCGCAAGAACAGTATCCTATCGACTAATTATTTACAAAATATATTTATTGCCAGGTCTAAAATAAGAAAATATCCAATGAAGACCAATAAATGCATTTTAGCAGTATAAAATAACTTTAGGATTTATTCAACAATAATATCCCATTGAGCTAATAGTGAAAGAACTTCCGGCATCGAGAATTTGGCTTTTATTACATTACATTGAATTGGATCTATAGAATAATTAACGGCGCCTGTTAAATCTGCATGGGATAAATTTGCGCCTGAAAAATTAGTTCTTAAAAAATCCGAATAATTTAGTAAGGCTTTGCTTAAATTGGTCTTTTCAAAATCGGAGTTCATTACTTCGCAATTTACTATTTTAATACCACGAAGATCAAGATCAAAAAAAATGGAGTCGTTGAGTTTGCACCCTTCAAAGCTTATTTTTAAAGGCTTCCTTGTTGTAGTCCAGTTAACCCCCGTAAGTTTACAGCCGTCAAAAGTTATATCAAAAAATGAACATTTGAGAAATGACGATAAACTAAGATCGCACTCTTTAAATATGCAATCGTCAAATCTACAATTAGTCATACAGGCTTGACTCAGCAAGTCGTTTCTAAATGTGCATCGGGAAAACTCAACATCATTAAGCTTAATATTGGGATTGACTAATTTTTCAAATGTCTCGTTTTCATAAAAATCGTTTGTAAACAATAAAGAATCTGGTTTAGCGTTTTCTTGTTGCATAAAGTTTTTTTGTAAGTCTAAAAAATATTATTTGAATTTGCAATGAGTAAAAAGGAGCGGTATTATTTATGATTTTTATTATCCTTCAGGCGTTTGTTCTTATTCTCTTTTTCTTTATCGGCAATTCTTTTTTCTACAGGAACAGCAAAATGGAATCTGTTTGCTAACGCGCAGCCTGGTCTGCCGGGGACGCAATCTTTGTGAAGTCTCAGGCAAAAACTATCCTCAGAAAAAACATATGGACATGAAAATGAACTCATATAATTATTATAATAAAAATATTTCTAAAAAAATATTAAATTTTGCTTAATATCCACGAAGGCATGATCTTAATAAGCCAAGCTATAAGCGCCCATCTGCGAGTTATATATGCGACTCGCTTCTTTTTAATCAGCGCTTCATAAATTTGCAAAGTAGCTTTTTCTGGCGACGCTACCCAGAACAAATTATCGCCCGGAGCCATTGCAGTTCTAACAAATCCTGGAAGAATATCAGTTACATAAATAGGCTTTTTCGTTTTAAGCGCTTTATTGCGAAGCGATTTTAAATAAATTGAAATATACGCTTTAGAACTGCTATAAGCAGGGGCCAGGCTGTTGCCGATGAGCCCTGCAATAGAAGAAATTGCAGCTAAATGTCCAGAACCATTTTGTAGGAAGTATTTAAATGAAACGTTTGCCATGGCGGTAAAACCTAATACGTTTGTTTCGTCGGTTTCCTTTTCATATTGCCACTCAAGCGGTTCGTTGATAGAACCAACGCCTGCGCTGATAATAATAAAATCTACGCGTCCCATTTGTTTAATTAAACTTTCCAAGGCGGGGATAGCGGTTTGAGTATTTGCAACATCAAAAGAAGAGATGTAGGTCTTTGTTTTAAGCTCTGCGGAAATCTCTTTAAGAAGTTGTTCGCGCCGTCCGGTAATGCCAACTTCAAAACCGTGATATGAAAAAACTTTTGCTAATTCCCGGCCGATTCCTGAAGAAGCTCCAATAATAATAACTTTTCGTTTTTCACTTGTAGTATTTAAATTTTTGTCAGGCATTTGTACTTCGTCATTATTTATAAATTTTATATTATAAAGCTTTTAAAAATAACAATATTTGCGCATAATAACTTGTAAATATAGGATAAGCGGGAGAATTAGTAAATGAAAGAAAATGTAACTGTATGAGAGGCTGTTTTGAGGAAAAGGGAAGAGGTAAAAATAAAAAAAACAGGCTGCAATTAAAAGAGCAGCCTGTTTATCAGTGTAAACTTAATGGACATTATTATAGATACTATTAATATAATTAATAATTAGCTACCAATTTATTCTATTAAAATTTAGATAATAATTTATATGGCATAAAAGCCAATAAATTAAAAGCGTCTTCCGCCGCCGCTTCCGCTGCCGCCTCTACCGCCGCTTGAACTACGACCGCCTCTACCGCCGTCGCGTCTTCCGCCGCCGCCGCCGCCGCTACGATTATCTTCGCGAGGACGAGCTTCATTAACGGTTATATTACGACCATTCAAATCTGTTCCGTTCAATTCCTGCATAGCTGTTGTCGCTTCAGTTTTTGAAGGCATTTCTACAAATCCGAATCCTTTAGATTCGCCGCTGAATTTGTCTTTTATTATTGAGCCTGATGTAACTCGGCCAAATGCTTCAAAGGCTTTTTTCAGTTCTTCTTCGGTAACTTCCCGGGAAAGGTTCCCAACATAGATGTTCATTCTAACTCCTGCTTACTGTTTACTTATGTAAATTAATTATATAGAACCATAACTCGTCCCGAATAAGAAACCTGAAATATTATAAAATACTCGGAATTTGTAACTATAATACTAACATAATATTATGAAAGTGTCAATTAGCAATTGCAAATATTAAATAATTAGTGAAAATAGCGCATTATCAAATATTACGCCAGTATTTAGCATGTCCGTAATAAATCATATTGTATTGTGCAATATACGGTTATTAGTTTACAAAACTAACACAAAACACAAGAAAATGATTTTTGGGAAATTCTTGGCTATAAAAGTCCAGGTTAATTTCAGTCAATATTAAATTTTACAATTTTCTTGACAATAATTATTAATTTTATGAATTTTCAACAAGCGATTAAAATAAAATGTAAACGTTTACAATTAAAGATATTTGTCGTATGTTTAATTGCAAACGTTTACAAAGAAAAGAAATTTCAATTATAAAAATAATAACTATTGGAGGCGGCATGAAACGATGTTCGATTACCATTTTTTTAATTTTCAGTTTTATTTTACTTACAACTGCGGCGTTTAGTCAATCTATAAAACGCCAGGATGTTGTTTGGGCAAGATCTACCGCAGGCGAAAAAATTACGTTAGACGGTAAGTTTACGGAATCGGCATGGGCAAAAGCTGATTCGATAGTTATTAAATATGGCAAGTCCGCAGGTTTGCCTACAAGCGGCTGGAAAGCAGAGTTTCAGGGAGAAGCATGCACGGATCCAATTAACGCAGTAGTAAAATTTCTTGTTGACGGAAACCAGCTCTATTTGGCTTTCAGCATTCCTGACTCCTCTATTGGCGGAACAAAAGACTGGGCCAGATGGGACGCGATATTAATGTCAATTAAAGATAGAACAAGCAGCGGCAGTCCAATTTCTCCCGCTGAATTCTTTTATGGGTGGTATCTTGGCGCTTTAGGCGATACTGCTACAAACTGGGTTGGAAGACCTCCGGTGTATTCTGGCACATATGGAGAAACCAGTACTGGAAGAACTCCTGCTAAAATTGCTACCTGGGAAGCCGCTACTTTTGTAGACGGCATTGCTAACGATAATCTGCCTGATAAGGGCTGGTATACCGAAATGAGAATTGATTTAAGCAAACTTGGGTACGACGTTACTAAAGCCGACGGAGACGTAATTGAATTGAATTTTAGTATTTGGGATGGCGATAATCTTTATGGGAGCGATCCAAGCGTTATTTGCGAAACAAGAGCTTGCTGGCAAAGCCCTTGGGGAAATGTAAATCAGAATAATACCGGCAGAGTTTACTCTAAGCCTTCGGTCACAATTAATTCTGGCGCAGTTCCTGACGTAGCTCCTGACGTTATTATTCCTAGCGGAGCTAATAGCGCGGCTCCGGTAATAGACGGCTCTCTTGACGAACCTGTCTGGAAAGGCGCTTATACATTTAATATTGCGTGGGACGATACGACTTTACGTAAATCTTATCCTGGCATAGGACCTTATATGAGCGGCCAGTATCAGGCTGATTTAGCAGGCAACGGAATAAAACCTGCCGTATTAGATCCTTCGTTTGCAACTATCAAAATGTTCTTCAAAGACAACTATTTATATTTTGGAGCTGATGTAAACGATCAGATTGTACAGGGAACGGAAACATATGATAAAGCCGACGGCGTTTTATTAACGCTTGCTCATAGAAGCGACTACAGTATAGAAAATATAATGAATTTTAAAGAACTTAGAGTAAGTTTTGGGCAGGATAATGCGGCTCACGCATACGGTTTTCTGCCGTCTCTTGTAGACTCTGGTTATGCTACTTATGCTGTAAAATTAAAAGGCTCTACTACGGTTGGAGTTAATACCGACGTCGATTCCGGTTATGTTATTGAAATGAAGATTGATCTTACAAAACTTGGATATCCAAGCGGACTTGGCGATCATTTGTTATTTGGCGGAGTAAATCTTTTAGACGGCGATTCGTTTGACGACGCTGCAAATAACTATGGAACCAGAACCTGGTGGTTTAGGGAAAACGCAGGACAGCAGGCTACGCCATGGATGTATATGGACCCTAAATCTCTGATCACAGGCGTAGATAAAACTAAAGATGTGATTATTCCAAACTCAATTACGCTTAAAGGAAATTTCCCAAATCCTTTTAATCCTACGACTAAAATAAAATATTCGCTTCCTTTTGCAGGCGACGTTGTGATTTCTTTCTATAATGGAATTGGACAAAATGTAGCTAAAACTTCAGTAAAAAGCGTTTTAGCGGGAACTAACGAGTATAATTTTAACGCTTACGGTTTAGCTTCTGGCGTTTATTTTTATCAGATAAAAGTAAACGGCGTTTCTGGACGTTCTTTGGAAAGCAATATGGGCAAAATGCTTCTTCTCAAATAAATGAATATTGAAAGGCGTAAATGTTAAATCAACTTTTACGCCTTTTATTTTTTCTTATTTCAAATTTATTGAGTAATCTTTGGAACAGGTATGCATATTAAAATAAAACAAGAACAACTTCTTGTTTGGAGAAGCTGGATTAAAAAAGCATTATTTCTGATTTTAATTCTATCAAGCCAAACAATCTTTTCGCAAACTTCGGGGAAGCTCTCAGGTCGCGTTACGGATAATGAAGGCAATCCTTTAGCGGGCGCTAATGTGCTTGTGGAGGGCACCAGCCTTGGCGCTGCGGCTGATATAGACGGCTATTATTCAATAATCAATCTTCGCGCAGGGACTTATTCTGTCAGATTCAGATTTATTGGATTTCAGTCAAAGCTAGTTGAAAAAATCAGAATTTCAGCCGATCAGACTACTAAAATAAACGTTTCCTTAGCTTCGCAATCTTTTCAGCAGGAAGAAGTTGTAGTTGTCGCTACGAGGCCTCTTGTAGAAGTTAACCAGACAAGTTCGGTTTCATCCATCAATAAAGATGAAATTAAAAACCTACCTGTACAAGGATTAACGGATATTGTAAACTTGCAGGCGGGCGTTGTAGACGGGCACTTTAGAGGCGGCCGTATTGGAGAGGTTCAATATCAGGTTGATGGAGTCACTGTAAACAATCCTTATGATAATTCGTCTACGCTTCAGCTTGATAGATCTGTTATACAGGAAGTTCAGGTTATTAGCGGAACATTTGACGCAAAATACGGGCAGGCAATGTCCGGAGTAGTAAATGCAGTACTGCAAACAGGTTCTCAAAAATTTGAATGGTCGGGAGAAATTTTTACTGGCAGTTATTATACCACAGACGCTGACAGATATCCTCATAATGACAAATATAAACCTTTTACAATTCAAAATTATCAGGGCACAATAAGCGGTCCTACTTATTTGCCGGCGACTACATTTTTTCTTAGCGGAAGAAGATTTATAAATAACGGTTATTTGTATGGCGAAAGAAGATTTATGCCGACAGACTCAAACGATTTGGGAAAAATGAACTTTCATCCTACAGGCGATAACGCTCTTGTGGCTATGCAGACGCATAAGGAGTGGAGCAGTCAGTTTAAAATCACAAATCAGTCATTTAAAAATATACAAATAAGTTATCAGGCTTCTTTAAGCAAAATAGATCAGACAAATTACCAATATGCATACAGATACAATCCAGACGGATTGGGCACAGCGTATACTTATTCGCTTACTCACGGCGTAAGTTTTACTCATACTATTTCTGAAAAAATGTTTTACAAATTGAACATAAGACAAAATCTTTTTGATTATAAAGACTATAAGTATGAAGATTTATTTGATTCCAGGTACCTTGAAGCTGGAACGCCAAAAGGAGACGCTAATTATGAAAACGGCGCTATTGTTCAGGGGGTTGAACTTTCAAGATTTAAACAAAGGACAAATGCTTTTGTAGTAAAGGGAGATTA
The DNA here is from genome assembly GCA_002307295.1 of Ignavibacteriales bacterium UBA1304. GTDB lineage: Bacteria > Bacteroidota > Ignavibacteria > Ignavibacteriales > Ignavibacteriaceae > UBA1304. The sequence continues at coordinate 32,715 of DBTY01000025.1, read as the reverse complement.
TACATGGCAGGCATCCCGATCAGATTTAGTAGAAGCTGGAATTGAAACGCAAAATTCAGAAATGCTTTTTGGAAGTCCTGGTTATTTATTGCAGACAAACGTAAACGGAGTAGAAATACTTCTTCCTAGAGAAAATGTTCCTCGTCAGCCGGGCGTAAAAACATATTATCCAAAACAACTCGCTTCTTATTTGCAGGATAGAGTCGAATGGGGCGATTTAGTAGTTAGGGCTGGTTTGCGCTTTGAGTACTTTGACGCTAACGCTTATGTCCCGGGAGATTTACAAAATCCGGCAAATACAATTTCAGGAGCTCCGGTCACGGCGGCAAAAAAAACGTCTGTAAAACTAGCTTTGGCTCCGCGTCTTGGTTTTAGTTTCCCGTTAACTAATACGGCTTCGCTTTATTTTTCGTACGGTCATTTTTATCAAATGCCCGGTTTAAGCTTATTGTATAATAATGCCGATTATTCGCTTTTAGACGAACTTCAGGCGGGAGGTATAAGCTATGGCGTAATGGGCAATCCCGATTTGAGACCGGAAAAAACCATTCAATATGAATTTGGATTAAAACAGGCTTTTGGTCCTAGCATTGGCGCAGAATTAACCTTCTTCTATAAAGATATAAGAGATTTGTTGGGAGTTGAGTTTGTTAATACATATACGGCGGCTTCGTATGCAAGATATACAAATATAGATTTTGGAAGCGTATCCGGTTTTACAGTTTCAATAACTCATAGAGATTTTGGCCCTGTAAGCGCAACGTTGGATTACACAATGCAATTTGCTCAGGGGAACTCAAGCGATCCTTCTGAAACTGCCACAAGAGCCGCAAACGGAAAAGATTCGCGTCCCAGAGATATTGCGTTTAGCTGGGATCAGCGGCATACGCTAAACCTTACTTCGGTTTATTACGTGCCTGATAATTTTTCTATCAGCGCAATAGTGCGTTACGCAAGCGGTCAGCCTTATACTCCCGCGCTTGGTTATGGTTTTGGCGCAGATCTGGAAACAAACTCCGGACGTAAAGACGGCTACTCTTTAGTTGATTTGCGCGGCGAAAAGTTTCTTAAGTTCTTTGGCGTTGACGCAAGTATATTTTTAAGAGTATTCAATTTATTCAATACGCATTTTACAAACGGAACTGTTTTTAATACTACAGGAAGCCCTGATTATTCTCTTACTCCGGTTACTGATAAAGCTACGCTGGCTGATCCTTCGCGGTTTGCCGAACCAAGAAGAATAGAAATTGGCGTTTCTATAAGGAGTAAATAAAAAGATGATTAATAACGAAAAAGACTTCAAAATGGTAAATGTTAATTCAGGTTTTAGCTTTGTTAAAAGTGAAAATTTGAAATATGAAAACTCTGAACTTCAAAGAAGGACGAGAAATATGTCTCAAAAATTTTTAATTGTTTTATCTGTAATTATTCTCGCTTCAGGCAGTCTTTATGCGCAGTTTCTGCCTGTTATCGATCCGGATTTACGAGGAAGAATCGACGCGGAAAGAAGCGGCACGCATGACGCAAATAAAATAAGGACTATATTTTATAATTATGGAATGGTAGGCGATTATCCTCCTGATCCATTAAAAGTCGATTATAGCACATTCCATTCAGTAGAAGTGCCGAAAGGATCAGGCGAAAATTACAGCGATGGAACTACTCCATTTGTGCTTGCAAAAATTACTCAGAAAAATGGAAACACTGCTTATATTATGGAAACCGGTTATCGGGAAAGACAGGGAACAAGTCCTGTTACAAACAAAACTATGCGCTTTGAACCGCGTCCGGGTTATTTTCAGGCCGATCCTGCTATAAACACAGGTCGATCTGTAGCAATGAGCAACGACCCAAGAACCTGGCCGGATAAATGGGTTGATAAACTTAGCGATTATTTCGATCCGGGCTGGAGCGGTTCATGGAATGGCTATTTTGGTAAAGCTGCTGGCGCCGATCAGGAGAGCTTTGTTGTGTATGACGATAATTATTTTGACGCATGGAATTATTACCCGGATTCAAGAGATAATACAAGAAGAGGGCTTGGATTAAAAATTGAGCAGCGCGGTTTTCAATGGTCTAATCCTCAGGCTGGATATGTTATTTTCTTTCACTATGATATAGCAAATGAAAGCACTACTGATTATGATAATAATATAATTTTTGGTTTGTACATGGATTCTGGCGTAGGAGGCTCTGGCGTTGGAGTGGATGGGATTGCCGAGTCTGACGACGATAATGCATACTTTGATAAAGAGACCGGATTAAATTTGGTTTATACGTGGGATATGTACGGTCACGGAGTTCAGGGGGCTACAGGCTATCTGGGTTATGCTTATATGGAAACTCCTGGCAACAGCATTGACGGTATTGATAACGATAACGACGGCATTACGGACGAAAGCAGAGACAGCGGTCCGGGAACAAAAATTGTCGGTCAGGATGCTATTAGAAATTATGTAGTAACGCATTATAATTTGGCTAAGTTTGAAGCCTTTTATGGGCCGTTGGAACAGAGACCCGCTTATAAAGCCGGAATATGGTTTACTGGCGATGAAGACATGGACTGGGTTGCCGAATATGACGATACAGGCGCGGACGGAGTATTTGGCACTAATGATCCCGGCGAAGGAGATGGAATACCAACGGCTGGCGAGCCCAATTTTGATAAAACTGATAAAGACGAATCAGACCAAATAGGTCTTACTGGTTTTAAAATGAATCGTATTAAAGCTGGTGCAGGCAATTCAAGCACTGAAGTAGATAACGTAGTTTTTTATGATGACGGAAAAGAATGGCCTAAAAGACTTTATGATATGTTTACTTCAACAAACTCTTATGATAATCCTGTAGCTATGAACTACAATATAGCGTTTTTATTCGCTTCCGGCCCTTTTTATTTAAAGGCTGGCAAGACTGAAAGATTTAGTCTTGCTTTGGGATTTGGACAGACTTTAAGCGAACTGAGAACTACCACTAAAGTGGTTCAGCAGATTTATAAAGCTAATTACCAATTTTCTGTTCCGCCTCCAATGCCAACTTTAAAAGCTTTTGCAGGAGATAAATATGTTACTCTAACATGGGACGATAAAGCTGAAAGAGCATATGACCCGGTTACAAATAACGACGACTTTGAAGGATACAGAATTTATAGAAGCACAGACCCTACATTTTTGGATCCGCAGGTAATATCAAACGGATCGGGTACCGGAACTATAGGCAACGGAAAGCCTCTTGCGCAGTTTGACTTAGTAAATGATTTTTCCGGGTATAGCAAAACCACTGTTGACGGAGTGGCTTATTACTTAGGAACAAACAACGGAATTACTCATACATATAAAGATACTACAGTAACAAACGGACAGTTATATTATTATGCAATTACCGCTTATGACAGAGGCGTTGACTCTACTGAAACTTACCCGTCTGAAAACGCAATTGCAGTTAGCCAGACGGTTAGAGGCGGAATTGTATTGCCTAAAAACGTAGTATCGGTTACGCCGGAACCTCCGGTTGACGGTTATAAAACGGCGGAAACAAATACAATTGTGCATGCTTCTGGAACGGGCGTGGGCAACGTTAATATTTCGATTAAAAATCCTGGACTGATTCCGGATAATCACGCTTTCAAAATTGATTTTACAAATCCGGAAGATAGCGTAAGAGCAGAAAATTACAGATTAATAGATGAAACGGAAAAAGATACTTTATTCATTTATGGAGCCGATCTTAGCGGCGTTGGCAACGGCTCAATTGGTAAGGGATTACTTCCAATAATTACTACCCCGGCAGCCGTCACAATAGATACGGCTAACACAGGGTTCACAAAATCAAGCTCGACTAACGCAAAGTTTGCGGCAAGATACCAGACTGCGTACCCAATTGGATATAAACGCATCGGTTATCCTGAAAAAATAAGCATTGTCTTTAGCGATCAATATGTTGATACTTCGGTAGCTGCAGTTGGACTTCCGGCAAAGCAGGCAAAATTCAGGATTTATGCCAAAACTGCAAGCGGCGACGTTAAATTAAAATTCAGATTTAGAGATACGGATAATAACGGCACGATTAACTCATTGAACGATTATGTGGAAGTTTTAACCGCTCCATCATCAGCTCCGTCAAACTTAAAAGCGACCTGGAGAATTGATTTTGATACTACGGGACAGGGAAGTTCGTTTGTGCTTAAACAACCAGCCGCAGGCGACGAATATAATATTTCCATTAATATTCCATATTCTTCCAAAGATGTATTTACATTTACCACTGTAGCGCAAAGCGTAGATAGGGATAAAGCGAAAAGCGACTTTAATAAAAAACCATATGTAGTTCCTAACCCTTATGTAGGCGCGGCAAGTTTTGAACCGCAAAGATTTGCAGTTTCAGGCAGAGGCGAAAGGAAAATTGAATTCCGCGCTTTGCCGCAAAAGTGTACAATCAGAATTTATACTGTAACTGGCGAGCTTGTTAAAACATTAGAACATACCGGTAGTATAAGTCAGGGCGTTATTGCATGGGATTTAAGAACAAAAGATAATTTAGAGATTGCTCCGGGTTTGTATATATACCATGTGGACGGCGGCTCGACGGGCACATTTATCGGTAAATTTGCAGTAATTAAATAATTTGCGGTGATAAAAATGAACAAAAATAAAATCAACATAAAATATTGTTTCATAGTGATTATGAACATAATTGTCATTTGCTCCGCAAATATCTTTAGCCAAAGTAAAGCGGGAACTACAATTGGACAATTTTTAAAAATAGAGCCGAGCGCACGCAATTCAGGTATAGGAAATGCCGGAGCTGCCTTATTTGGCGATGCGACCTCTGTTTATTACAATCCGGCAAGTCTTGGCCGTCTTGAAGGTTCTGATATTCAATTTACCCATACAAACTGGCTTGCTGATATTAGCTATAACTATGCCGTAGCGGCTGTTAAAGTGGGAAGCATTGGCTCGTTCTCTTTGCAGGTTACTTCGTTAAACTCCGGAGAGATTGACGTTAGAACTGTCGAGCAGCCTCTTGGAACCGGAGAGCGATATACTGTTACTGATTTCTCCTTAGGCGTCGGTTATGGTATGATGCTGACTGATAGAGTCTCAATAGGCGCGCAGGTAAACTACATACAGGAATCAATCTGGCACAGCAGTTTATCCGCTTTTGGATTAAATTTTGGCGTTCAGTATGAAGTATTTAAAGACGGGCTTGCATTAGGCGCAAGCGTTTCAAACTTTGGACCCCGCTCGAGTTATAACGGCAGAGACCTGTATTTGAATTATGACTTTAATACTACTAAATATGGCGATAACGACGAAATACCAGCAGAGCTAAGAACTGATTCGTATTCGCTGCCGACTATATTCAGAGTTGGAGCGTTTTATCCTATAAATATAAATGAATCGAATAAACTGTTAATTACTGTAGACGCTACGCATCCTAATGACAACTATGAAAGTCTGAACGTTGGAGCGGAATGGACGATACTAAAATCATTTTCATTAAGAGGCGGTTATAGAAATTTGTTCCTTACTGATTCTGAAGGAGGCCTTACATTTGGCGCGGGCGCGCAAGTTGAATTTTCTCCCGGGTATATAGCAAGGTTTGATTATGCTTACGGCGATTATGGAAGACTTGAACAAACTCACAGATTTACTGTTGGAATAGGATTTTAGTAAATGAGAAATAGAATACTGTATTTAGTTTTATTTTCTTTTTTAAGTTCAGCAATTTGTTATTGCCAGTCTGGTTATGAAAAGTTATCAGATAATGACAAAACATTTTTAGATACGTTACAGTATAAAACATTTCTTTATTTTATAAACGAAGTAAATCCTGAAAATGGATTAGTAAAAGACCGCTCGACAAAAACATCCCCGGCTAGTACGGCGGCAGTTGGTTTTGCAATTCCTATATGGGCTATTGGCGCGGAGCATAAGTGGATTTCTAAAGAGAAAGCAGCGGAATTAACAATTGCGTTATTAAGATTTCTGAATAATTCAAAACAAAGCGCGGACGCTTTAGCTACGGGCTACAAAGGGCTTTATTATCATTTCCTTGATATGAAAACTGGCGAAAGATATTGGAACTGCGAATTATCTACAATTGATACAGGGCTTTTAATTGCAGGAATTCGCTTTGCCGCGCAGTATTACGACGGAAAAAACTCAACAGAAACTGAAATAAGAAAATTAGCCGATGAAATATCGTACAGAGTAAACTGGGGCTTTACAAAAATACCTGATACGACAAAAACAAATCCTGGCGCGATATCAATGTCATGGGATCCTAAGGAAGGGCTTGGAGAAAGCGGGTGGGTAGGGTATAACGAAGCGCTGATTATGTATATTGTAGCGGCGGGTTCGGGTTTCAGCGGAGCAGAGAAAGGTTATTCTCAATGGCTTAAAACATATGAGTTAGACGAACCATATAAAAATCTAAAACACATAATTTTTCCGCCATTATTTGGTCATCAGTATTCTCACATGTTTGTAGATTTTAAAGGCATATACGACGGGTATAATAAAAAAGCGGGCTTTGATTACTTTGAAAACTCCAGAAGAGCTACTTATACGCAGTATGAATATTTTAAAAAGAATCCGAATAAATGGGAAGGCTATGATTCATTATGCTGGGGACTGACTGCATGCGACGGCCCCGGTTATAAGTATAATTCCGATGGAAGAGTATTTTACGATTATGCGGCGCGCGGAACGAGCGGAGAAAAACATACTGATTTTGACGATGGAACTATTGCGCCTACAGCGGCGGCCGGCTCAATAGTTTTTACGCCGGAAATTGTAATTCCTGCATTAAAAAATATTTATGAAAAATATGGCAAGAACGGTTTATGGGGCGAGTATGGTTTTCGCGACGCCTTTAATCCGACGATAAAATGGTATGACTCCGACTATCTTGCAATAGACGAGGGGCCAATTGCGATAATGATAGAAAACTATAAAAATGGTTTTGTGTGGCAGTATTGTATGAAAGATAAAATTATAAAAAAAGGGCTTAAGGAATTAGGGTTCATTAAACGCTAACCACTTAAATAATAAGTATAAATAATTGATTGACACGCATTAGAAAATTATTTATATTTCCAAACGATAATGTAAACGTTTACATTATACAATTGCTCTTTTAATTTAATTTTAAAACGATAGACGGAATTAATAAGATTGATTTTTCAGGCATATAAAAAGCCCAAAGTTAATAGACTTAATTAATAATAATAATTGGAGCATCCAATGAAAAAGATCGTTTACAAATTCTCTTCAGCATTGTTTATAACGCTGTTGTGTTGTACATTTAATCTCAACGCGCAGAAATGGCAGAACCCCGCCGCAATGGAAGCAATATATTCCCCAACCGCAATAACAGTAGATGGTAAGTTAAATGAAGCTGCATGGAGCTCGGCTTACGAATATCTGATTTTTGGTCCAAACGCTACTACTACATTAAACGCTAAATCTGTTACCGGCGAAGTATTAGTAAGAGGTCCTATCAAAGATACTGCTCACGCAACTGTAAAGTTTTTACGCAGAGGAATGAAACTATACGTTGGTATTTCTTCAGATGATAAATCGGTTTGCGCTTTTGGAAACGGCGATAGCTGGGAAGGCGACGGTTTATTTATGGTTGTTAAGGACGCTACGGGAAAGAACGTAGAATTCAAGTTATATTTTAACAAAGCAGGCGTTAACCCAAATATTAATTTTGAAACTGCAGATACTACTCTTGGTTATGGAACAGGAGTTAAAGGTCCGCATACGATAGTAAACGATACTACCGCTGTTGATAGCGGTTATACGGCTGAATTAGTTATTAATTTGGATAAAATGGGCTATACGGCTACTTCAACTTCAATTCCTGTTAATATAGACATTTTTGATCCAAACGGTTATGATGGAGTCGTAGGCGCATGGAATGCAAGCGGAATTGGAACTTTTGACAAAACATATTGGGGGAGCGAATGGGCTTCTGACGCTACAATGAAAAAACTGATCCTGTATCAGGATCCTGCTTCTATTGACGTTCCGTTAACACAGAACCCTGTTACAGTCGACGGTAAACTGAACGAAGGCGAGTGGAGCGCTCCAATTAATTATTTGGTTTTTGGGCCGCAGGCAGCTACGTCTCAATATGCTCATTCAGTTACAAGCGGTACTTTAGTTAAGGGAACTTATCTTGATACTACGACTACTTCAATTAAGTTTTTACGAAACGGAATGAATGTATATCTTGGTATTTCTTCTAATGATAAATCTGTTTGTTGTTTTGGAAACGGCGATAGCTGGGAAGGCGACGGCGTTTTTATGAAAGTACAAAAAGCCGACGGAACTTTTCAGGAATATAAATTATATTTCAATAAGACAGGCGTTGATCCTGCTGTAAACTTTGACACTGATACGACTCTTGGCAAAGGAGCGGCAGTTAAAGGTTCTAGTACAAAAGTTAACGATACTACTCAGGTTGATAATGGCTATACGGCAGAATTAGCAATATATTTAAACAAATTAGGTTATACCACCGCTCCAGCTACATTGCCTGTAGCTATCAGCGTTTTCGATCCTGATAACTATACAACTGGCGTTACGGCATATGGGAATAATACTGGAACATACTACAAAACATGGTGGGGCAGCGAATGGGGTTCTGAAACAAGGAATCTAAATTTGGTCACTACAACAGTTCCAGTTGAACTTAGCTCATTTTCCGCTTCTGTCGGCTCGGGCCAAAGCGTAATTCTAAAATGGAATACGGCTACTGAAACTAATAACAGAGGGTTTGAAATTCAAAGAAGCTCCGATAGTAAAACATTTGTAAGCGTTGGTTATGTTTCTGGTAAAGGAACTACTACGCAGATGAATTCTTATTCTTATACGGATAAAGTTAGTTCATTAGGCAATTATTATTACAGACTAAAACAAATTGATTTTGACGGTCAATATAAAGTTACTGCTACTGTAGCAGTAAATATCAACGCTCCGGTTCAGTTCTCGTTAAACCAGAACTATCCTAACCCATTTAATCCTTCAACTACAATTAAATTTGCAGTTCAGCAGGATTCTAAAGTTATGGTTAAGGTATTTGATATGTTAGGCAGAGAAGTAGCGGTCGCATTGAATGAATCATTTTCGGCCGGTTCTCATAGTTTTGTATTTAACGCTTCAAAACTTGCAAGCGGAAATTACATTTATCAGATTACCGCAGTTGGAATCGACGGTTCTAAACAAGTGTCAAATAAAGTAATGACTCTTCTAAAATAAAAAAAAACTTAGCAAAAAAGCCGCCCCGATTTATCGGAGCGGCTTTTTTTGTCTTTATCTAATCGAAAAATGTAAGTTAATAATAAAATGGTCGCCTTGAGCGATAGTCGAAGAATAGTCATTAAGCCTACCGATACATAATGGTACTAATACTTAATTACTATTTCTGCGGGAAAAACGTTTACTATAATTGAATTGGAATCAAAATCGGAAACGGCATTGCCGTTAATTATTACCGATTTAGGCAGTTTGCCTGAATTGAAATTCTTAATTCTAATTTTATTAGCTGGCATTTCTATACTGCCAGATATATTAAATAAATAATCGTTTCCATTTTTACGAATTGAGTAATTAATCGTTCCATAATAAGTATTAAGGTTTTTTATTTCCATCCCTTCTGGAGAATCAATCCAGTCCTGATAAAGTCCGGCGCCTAAAACTAAAGAATTATCTAATTCGTTTTCATAAACAAAAAATGAGCGTATTGAATTTATATAATCAGACGCCACCCAGGTATGAGGCATGTCGCCAATAAAACGGGGAGTCTTCGGGTCGCGCCATACAACTTCCGCCCAATGATTCCAGTTTGCAGGCCTTTGATCTTTCAGAAAGTATTCCAGAGCTTCATGAGCGCGCGACGGTAAGTCCATATAAATAAACGCGCCAATGTTCCTTACTTCATAAGGCGTATAATTAATCCAGGCATAAGAAGAATCGCATTTACGGGATTTGAAAAAATCATAATACTTATTAAATGTGTTTTGTAAATATGGCTGAGGGAGATTTTTCTTTTCGTTGCAGGGGAACAAACTAATTGCAGTAGATGTAGCGTCAAAATCTCCAAGCTCCGCACAGCCAGGTATATAATTTATATCGGTATTTTTTATCGCTAAATTAATTGAGTTATAGAGATTAGTTTTAAACTCGTCCCGTAATTTGGCATAGTCGTTAGCATATTTAGCTTCGCCTAAAACTTCCGCGATATTTACTGCGTCTTTCAATCCTTTAAGCGTAAAAAAGTCGTCCCAGTATGAGTGCATTGGCTTTTCAGAATAACCCTCATGACTTATTGATTCAGGCATCAATCCATAAAATGTTTTAAGGCTGTCGGTAGTTTTGTGTTGTTCTGTTTTAGACTGTGAAGTAAGCAAATCTATGTATGAAACCGTCTTTTTAATATTTTCAAATTTACTGCGTAAAAAGTCAACGTCTTTAGTAAACAGATAATATTGGTTTACAAGAAAAATATATTCTCCTTCGCTGTCGTTTTCAGGCACAGGATCAGGACCGCGGGTATCTACTACGCAAGGAATCTTGCCATTTGGATATTGGTATCCGCTATACCAGTCGATATATTCTTTTACTTCTTTTGTAATGCCCATTTTCAATAACGAAGATGAAGTCATAGAACCGTCGCGTATCCACGATCTTTCATACGAACGCGAACCCGGCTGGAACCCAAAATTATCTCTATTAATTAAAATATAAGCTAGTGATGAACGAAGGGTATTTATTATTTTATCTGCGGAAGCTGGCAGCATAAACTGCGCAAAATCAAGTTTGTTCTGCCAGTAATTAATATTATCGTCTAACTTTTTGCTTATTAATTTGTCAGGCGAGATATCAGATAAAAGAGAATCGGTATTTAGATGAGCGTTATGAAACGGAATAATTACATAGTACTGTTTTTCTTCGCCGGGTTTTAAGTCAAATAAGTAATCAAACGCGCCAGAAGCCGATCCATAATGATCTGAAACGCTTTTATTATCAGGCAGCGTATTGTGCGAAATATAATCGACAATATCGCCTTCGTCAAATTCAACGGCTCCAAAGCCGTCTGGTTTTATTAGCGGGCATACAATTTTATTCTTATTAACGGAAATACTATGTCCGTCATATTGTATGGAATTAACGTCGGCAGTTCCGCCAATTGTGTTCAAATTTTGCGAAGGAGGATTAACCTGAAAAGGTCGTATGGCTAAAAATAAATTCCCTTTTTTATTTGAGGCTCCGGAGTTTTTCAGCGTATAAATCAAATTAATATTTGAAGCCCCGGCCTTGCCGTCGGTAAACAATTTTGTAGTTAAAGTAATATCGTCATATTTCCACTCTACTGAAGGTATCGGAAGATAGCCGCGTTCAAGTTTTTGGCTTGTAACAGCATCGTTCCATGTAATAAATTTAGTATCAAGATAAATAAACGGTTCAATAGAGAAGTTTAGTTTATCGGTTTCTACCATTCCTTCTTCGTTAATCAGAGTTTCCTTTACGTCGCTATTTACACCCGCTACCGTAAAGTACGATTGTTCCGGAGTAAAGTATTTAGGGTAATAGCCGCGCGGTTTATCTTTTGCAATTAACTCGTATATCCTGTTTTTAGAAGCTGAAAAATCAACTGGTTTTATTTCAATTTCGTTTATAGAATAACCTTTGCCTCTGCTTTTTAATAGCGATAGTCTTATGTAGCGAGCATCGGATTCGCGCATATCTATAAACGCCTTACCGCCTTTTCCTTTAGTTACAGCGTATGCATTGCGCCACTCTTTGCCATCGTCAGATAAAAGTATATTATATGTTTCTGCATAGTTTACATTATCCCAATTTATAACTAATCCGCCAAACTCATGCTGGCTTTTTAGGTCTATAAAAAACTCCTGATTTGCCGGAGCGTAAGAGCTTTTCCATGACGAATTAATATTACCGTCTATCGCTTTAGCGGGGGAGTTCTCTTCAGAGAGAGAAGACGAGGCTGATAGAATTGGGTTAATAATGCCTTCTTGTATAGCAAGTTTTTCTGTCAATTGAAATTTATCAAGATATACCGTTCCTTTGCCGCCGTTTACTGAAGTAATTATAAATTCAATTTTGTCGATGCTTTTGGGCTTTAGTTCCGGAGCGGGTCCCCAGGCTTTTGAAATTTGCCTTTGTTTAATGGTGATTTTAGTCCATTCTTTTGGAAAAGTAAAACTGCGTTTATTTTGCCACCAGACAGACGAGCCTTCTGAGTCGAGCAGTTTGAATTCTAGAGTATTTACAGGGGAATCGGCTTTTATGTAAAATGAAAACTCATAATTATCAGGGAGCGTAAGAGGTATTTTTTTTTGTATTCCGCCATAACCGGAACCAGCTATAAAATTATAATCTAAACGTAAGCAATTATTATCCATTCCTTTAGCGGTTGAAATATCTACTTTAACCTGCTCGGCTTCAATTTTTTTCCAACCGGAAGTGGATTCAAAATCGTCTAAATTTATTTTTGTTTGAGAAAAAGAGCTTTCGGAAAAAAATAAAAATGAAATAAGAAAAAGACCATTTATAGTAAAGTTGAAGAAGTTGTTCATAATTTCGCTCCTTTGCTTTATATATTCAAATTACAAGAAGAATAAAGGCTATATTTGTAATATAATTTATTAGTTTTCTTGACAAATATAATTAAAATATCTAATTTAAACCATGATGAAAACGTTTACATTAAAATAAATAATAAAAATGGCAACAACAATAAAAGACATCGCAAAAAGAGCGGGGGTATCAATAGCTACCGTATCCCGATCTTTGAATGAAGACGAAAAAGTAAAAGAAGAAACCAAAAATCTTGTACTATCTATCGCAGAAGAACTCGATTATAAGCCTAACCTGCTTGCGCGGAGTTTCGTAACAAAAAAATCAAATATTATCGGATTGGTAATGCCGGATATTTTTGGCGAATTTTTTATGGAGTTGATACGCGGCGTTGACGACGTTTGTTTTAGCAAAGGCTATTATACAATGGTTACAAGCTCGCATAGCAAACGGTCTACTGTTGAATCAATTATAGATTATATGAGCAAGGGAATAGTCGGCGGCATAATTCTTATGACTCCTTCTATTAACGACGAAATTAAAAAGACGCTAAAGAATACTCAGCTTCCTTTAATTATAATTAACAGCAAAAGCGAATTGGAACAGTATGATTCAATTAGTCTTGATAATTATAAAGGCGCGTATGATTTAGTAAATTTTCTTATCAAAACGAAAAAATACAAAAAAATAGCGCATATATCGGGTCCAAAAGAAAATAACGATTCGATCAACAGAGAAAAAGGTTATTTGGACGCTTTAAAAGATAACGGTATTGAAATAAATAAATCGTGGATACTCAGAGGCGATTTTACTACTGAACAGGGGAAGATTTGCAGCGAAAGTTTATTAAAAATGAAAAATCGTCCTCAGGCTATTTTTGCTTCTAACGATATGACCGCAATTGGCTGCTACCAGATTGCGCGAAATATGGGAATGAAAATTCCTGACGATATAGCTATTGCAGGCTTTGACGATATTTTTGTTTCGCAATTTCTTTCGCCCAGAATGACGACAGTCAAAGTTCCAATTTTTGACCTTGGGAAAAAAGCCGCTGAGCTTTTGGTTAAAAAAATTGAAACAGAAAAAGTTAATAGTAAAAAAATTCATCATTTGAAACTCTCTACTAAACTAGTGGTTGGGGAATCCTGCTAAACAAAGAAATATTAATTTATAACTGTGAGACGAATAAACATGGAAAATTTTAAGACTAAATACGGCTATTTCAGCAATGATGGAAATGAATATGTAATTACTGATCCTAAAACTCCAAAACCCTGGGTTAATGTTATTTCTAATGGAGATTACGGTTTTGTAATTTCTCAAACGGGGGGCGGTTTTAGCTGGCAGACTCATTCTGAATTCAACAGAATTACAAGATGGCATCAGGATTTGATTCAGGATAACTGGGGGAAGTATTTTTATTTTAGAAATAATAAAACCGGAGATGTATGGAGTCCAACGTGGCTTCCGGCAAGAACTGAATTAGACAGTTACAAATGCCGTTATGGATTTGGTTATGCTATCTTCAATTCTTCTTATAAAAACATAGAAACTGAACTAAGAATTTTTGCTCCTTTTGACGACAGCCTTGAAATATGGGAATTTAAAATCACTAACTCTTCCGGCGAAGAAGCGGATATTTCTGTAATATCATATCTTGAATGGTGCCTTGGTTCGTCAGGCGATTTTCACAGAGAATTTCATAAAACATTTATTGAAACTGAATTTGATAAATCAATAAATGGCATTGCCGCTACAAAAAGATTATGGGACATTCCTTTAGGCGATAGAGGGCATTGGAATATAGAATATCCTTATACTGGTTTTATCGCTTCTAACAAAACTGTCACGGAATTTGAAGGCGATAAAGAAAGCTTCCTTGGGCAATATGGCAGTTTCATTTTACCGGAAAGCGTTAAGACTGGTAAATTATCTGGCAAGCAGGGTAAATGGAACGATTCAATAGGCAGCATTAAAATTGACGTTAAAATAGCAAAAGGAAATACTGAAGACTTTGCAGTTTATATAGGGCTAAAAAACAATAAAACGGAAATTGCCGAAGCTATAAAAAAATACGACACGCCGCAAAAAATAGAAAACGCATTTAACGAAGTTAAAAAACGCTGGGCTGATTTATTAGGAACTCTTGAAATTAATACTCCTGACCCAGCAATGAATCTTGTAGTCAACAAATGGTTCCGTTATCAGGCGATAGCCGGGCGGCTTTGGGGCAGAACCGCTTATTACCAGCAGAGCGGCGCATTTGGTTTTAGAGACCAGCTTCAGGATAGCCTTGTGTATCTGCCTATCGACGTTTCGCTGACAGAAAAACAGATTAAGCTGCATGCTCGTCATCAGTTTACAGACGGAACTGTTCTGCATTGGTGGCACCCAATTGCCGAGGTTGGTTTGCAGACTAAAATGGTCGACGATTTATTATGGCTCCCATTTTTAATATATAATTATCTTGATGAAACTGACAACTATGATTTCCTAAATCACAAAGAACCTTTCTATGACGATAAGCAGGAAAACACTTTACTCGACCACTGTAAACGCTCTATTGATAAAGTTTTAACCCGATATAGCGAAAGAGGATTACCGCTTATGGGCGCGGGCGACTGGAACGACGGTTTAAGCGCAGTAGGCTTAGAAATGAAAGGGGAATCTATCTGGATGGCGGAATTCTTTTATTTAATTCTAACTAAGTTTACTCACATTGCTGAAAAAACCGGCAATAAAAAATTAGCTGAATATTATACCGGAAAAGCTAAAGAGCTTAAAACAGCTTTTGATAAATATGCATGGGACGGCGAGTGGTATTATCGAGGCACAAAAGATTCAGGAATTAAAATTGGCAGCGCGGAATGCGAAGAAGGAAAGATTTATCTAAATCCTCAAATCTGGTCTGTTATAAGCGGCATAGCTCCAGACGATAAAAAAGAAACTGCAATGAAATCTGTCAAAGAACATTTGCTAAAAAATAACGGATGCCTGTTGCTTTCTCCTTCATACACAAAACCGGATAAATATATCGGCTACCTTTCCCGCTATGCTCCAAGCCGACGAGAAAACGGCGGAGTTTATACTCACGCGGCAACATGGGCTATATGGGCGTTTTCGTTATTGAAGGATGGTAAAAATACATATGAAGCTTATAAGAGATTGTCTCCTGTTTACAGCGGTATGGATCCAGATAAGTATGTGGCTGAACCTTACGTTACTCCTGGCAATATTGACGGACCTGGCTCGCCTAATTATGGCATGGCAGGCTGGACGTGGTACAGCGGTTCTGCTTCGTGGTTCCAGAAAGTTATTGTAGATTGGATATTAGGAGTCCGCTCAACTGAAGAAGGGCTTATTGTGGATCCATGTATTCCGGAAGAATGGAACGAATATTCCGTAAAAAGATTATTCCGCGGAACTACATACAATATCAAAGTGATTAATAAAGATCATGTTTCTTCTGGAGTTAAGACTTTGATTATTGACGGAAAAGAAGAACAGGGAAATCTGATTAAACCTTTATCAAAAAAATCGGTTGAAGTAACCGTATTGTTAGGAAAATAGTAATTTGCTTATAACATGCTGTAAACATAAAAATTTACAGCATGCAATTTTTTAAATACAAAATAGAACTGATGAAAATAATTTATACTATTATGCTTATATGCGTTGCCGCCGCGGTCTCATACTCAATGCAGCCTGACGGGCAGGAAAGAGGACGAAGAGTCGCCGATAGTATGAAATACTTTCCAACACAAATTATTGCGCAGGCGCCAGACGCTAATTTAAGCGATAGCGTTTATCTTTTTGCTATAGCCAAAGACACATGGAAATTTTTTGAGAATTCAACTTACGCGTCTACAGGATTTATTCCAGATAAGATATTCATAAAAAAAAGGAACGGAGCGCATTTTACTTCTATTACAAACATTGGTTTGTATATGCTATGTGTTTATCAGGCGCAGCGTTTAGGTCTGATCTCTAAAGAGGCTGCGATAGCAAAAATCAGAGCTACCCTTGATAATTTAAAAAAATTGGAAACATATAACGGTTTTTATTATAACTGGTACGAATTTGACATAATGAAGCCGAGCGACAAATATATTTCCACAGTTGATTCCGGCTGGCTTTACGCCTGCCTGTGGCTTATTGGGGAAATATATCCGGCAGAGTTTGGCGGCGAATGTAACGCGCTTATTAAAGCGGCTGATTTCAAATGGCTGTATAATGAAAAGATGAAAGCGTTCGCTTTGGGTTACAGAGTTGGAGAGGGGATGAGCCCTTATCATTATAAAATGCTTTGTTCGGAAGCGAGAATTTCTTTTTACTATGCGGCGTCGCAAAACCAGCTTGAGCCATATAAATGGTATTACCTTTCCCGTACGTTAGATTCTACTTATGAACAGCATGAGAAACCTATTGGCAATTGGAAGTATTACGATACTATAAAATACTTTAACGGATATTATACTTACCAAAACAAAACAAAAATTGTTCCTGCATGGGGAGGCAGCTTATTTGAGGTCCTTATGCCTGGGCTTTTGGTAGACGAGAGAATATCTACAAAGGGAATGGGACTTAATAATAAAAATATCATAGAGTCGCATATAGATTATGCGATGAATCAATTAAAGTATCCTATATGGGGATTATCGCCATGTTCTACGCCTGACGGCGGTTATTCGGAGTTTGGCGTTTCTGATCTTGGCTCTGCTAAGGAAAGCTACAAGAACGGCGTAGTTACGCCTCACGCTTCTATACTTGCATTAAATTACAAACCGCATGAAGTAGTACTGAACATAAAAAATATGACGCGGCTTTTTCCGGTATATGGAGAATACGGTTTATACGATTGCATTAAAATGGATAGCGGAGAAGTTGGAGACGTTTATCTGGCTTTAGATCAGTCAATGGTATTCTTATCGATTGCAAACTATCTAAATGGAAATAACATACAAAAACTATTTATGAGTAAAAAGGAACTGAAACCGGTTCTTGAGATATTGAAAAATGACGAATTTTATAATTAAACAAATGTGGGAATAGACTTGAAAACTTTATCATTAAACGGCGCGTGGTTCTATTTAGAGGACGCTCAGCAGAAACTTCAATATGACGAAGCGGTTTCGCTGTTTAACGGAAAAAAAATTAAAAAAGAAATGAAGCTGCCTACTAATTGGGAGCTTGCCGGACTAAATAACTTTGACGGAGCCGTTTGGTTTATTCGTAAAGTCAAAATTGATGCGAAACAAAATGGGAACAAGCTTAGCGTTCTTAGTTTTTTAGGCGCGGATTATTTTACTGAAGCGTGGGTTAACGGAATAAAACTCGGTTCGCACGAAGGATATTTTCAACCGTTTAATTTTACGTTAACTAATATTCTTGAATATGATAAAGAAAACTTAATCGTTGTAAAAGTCGCCTCTCCGCGCGAAATACCAGAATTAGTCTGGCCCTTAAAAAAACAATTAATTAAGGGGATTTTTAACCATCACGATTGCAGACCCGGAGGATGGAGCTATGAGCATGGCCAGGATAAAAATACCGGCGGCGTATGGAATGATATTGAACTGCATTATAACGGCAAAGTATTTATTGAGCAGATAAAGATTAAACCAGTATTGATCTATGACGGAGCAATAGCCAGAACGCATTTTACTATAAAGCATATAAATATTTTTGAAAGCGAACAAACAGACTCTATCAGCGTAAATATTAATTTGGGCGGAAAGAAAATTCTTTTACAAAATGTTGAAGTGAAATTTACTCCCGCTAAAGGAGAGCTGACTTTTGCTGTGGATATAGAAAAACCAAAACTCTGGTACAGCTGGGATTTAGGGGCGCAAAATATTTATGACGTTGAAATTAAATCAGAATTATTTAATCTTCAAAAAACAATTTTTGGAATTAAAGAAGTAAAACTTGACGAGGATAAGAATTTTTATATTAACGGCAAAAAATTATTTCTTAGAGGAACAAATATTATCCCGACTCAATTTCTTTCTACTTTCTCTAAAGATAAAATTAAAAAGTTAGTAACGCTGATAAAAGAAGCCAATATCAATGCAGTACGCGTCCATGCCCATGTTAACCGCCCGGAACTATACGACGAGTTTGATAAAGCTGGAATTATCGTCTGGCAGGATTTTGCTTTGCAATGGACTTACGAAGAGTCAAACGAATTTGTTGCAAACGCCGTTAGTCAAATTAAAGACATGGTAAACCTGCTGCATAATCATCCGTCGATTGCATTTTGGTGCTGCCATAATGAACCGGGCGAACAAATACAGGCAGTAGATCCGTTTTTATACGACGCCGTATTAAGCGAAGATAATACAAGAATAATTAGAAAGGCTTCTAATTACGAAGAGCATCCATATGACGGCTGGTACTGGGGCAAAACTGAACATTATGCAGCCGCTCCAATGGGACCGTTAGTAACAGAGTTCGGAGCGCAGGGGCTGCCTGCGGTCGATTCGCTAAATAAATTTCTTTCGCCTAAAGCTCTTAAAAACTATGACTGGAAAGAATGGGAGTATCACGATTTTCAGTATGACCAAACGTTTAATATTGCAGAAATTGACCGCGGTAAAAACATAAAAGAATTCGTAAACAATTCGCAGTCTTATCAGGCTGATTTGCTGAAAACGGCAATTAATTTCTACAGGCAAAAAAAGCATAACGGCATAACCGGTATATTTCAGTTTATGTTTGTAGATTGCTGGCCTTCTATAACCTGGTCGATTGTTGATTATTATGGCAAAAAGAAAACTGCGTTTGAGGTTCTGAAAAGCGCGTATAATCCGGTTTACCTATCTGTTAATTTAAGACAAAAAAATTATCTTACCAGAACAAAACTAAATGTCGATTTTTACATAATTAACGACACATATAAAAAATATAAGAATTGTTCCGTATTGTTTAAACATAATGACAATGTAATTGGCGAAGTAACAAAACTGTGCCTTAAGGAAGATGATATTATTTTTGAGTTTTGGGAAAAAATTAACGTTCCATTACCAGATTATTTTAAGAGCGGCAAATATATAATAGACGTTGAATTAGTTGATAAGATAATGAATAAAGTTCTCTCCTCCGATAAATTAAATATCGAGATAAGAGACAAGAAATAAATGTAAAGGAAAAGTTTGTGAGAATAAAATTTGCTATTTGCTTGATGTTAATATGCGCGTCAGTTAATGCGTATTCGCAGTCTTATGCGTTTTTTACCGATAGCCCAAACTCTTTGTATTATGAACCAAGCTGGGGATCTGTTAGCGGCGGAAGTCAGTTAGAATTAGTAAATACTGATAAATGCCCGGTTGAAACTTCGCAGGCTTACAGCGGAACGAATTCATTAAGATTAAAATGGACTTCAAAATCTGGCGGAAACTGGAAAATTGCCATTACTGACGAATGGAGCGGTCACGATATTACTAAAATTGATACGTTGAGTTTTTATGTTTACAGTTCTGACGGTTTGGCTGCGTCTTCGCTTCCTGTAATTTACTTAGAAGATTTAAGCGGAAATAAAACGCTGCAAAGACTTATATCTAAATATACCGGAGATATTCCAGCCAAAGTATGGACAAAAATTTCTATCCCGGCATCTATATTTAAAAGTACTACAGGCAGTACTGATATTACGAAAATTAAAGATGTTTATTTTGAGCAGTTTCCGTCGGACGGAGTAGAGCATACGCTATTTGTAGATGAAATCAGGATGACTTCAAATAATTCATCTTTGCCTCCAACGCCATTAAATTTAAAAGCAAAAGCTTATCAAAGACATATAGATATTTCGTGGGATACTGTAAGCGCGCAGGGTTATAACATTTACAGAATTGATAGCTCCAAGTATAAACTTATTGGCAGCGTTTCAGGAACGACAAATTTATATTGTGATTTTGTAGATACTACTGGCGTATCATTTGCCTATAGAATCACGGCATATAACGGAAGTCTGGCGGAATCGCAGCCCACAAGCGACGTTACGGCTACAACAAAAAATTTAACTGACGACGAACTACTTACTATGGTTCAGGAAGCGTCTTTTCGTTACTTTTGGAATTACGGTCATCCGGTTTCTGGTTTAGCGCGCGAAAGATTAAGTTCGGGAAATACTGTAACTACCGGAGGTTCTGGCTTTGGCGTAATGGCTATGTTGGCAGGTATTGAACGCGGTTTTATTACGCGCGACGAGGGAGCTCAGCGGATGCTAAAAATTCTTAACTTTCTTGCAAAGGCGGATAGGTTTCACGGCGCATGGCCTCATTGGCTAAATGGCGAGACAGGAAAGGTAATTCCATTTAGTACTTATGACGACGGCGGAGATCTTGTTGAAACAGCTTTTATGGTTCAGGGATTGCTTGCCGCAAGACAATATTTTAAGAACGATAATGATAACGAAAAAAATATCCGCGCTTTGATTACAACGCTATGGGAATCAGTCGAATGGGACTGGTACAGGCAAACTTCTACAAGCAGTTATTTATACTGGCATTGGTCGCCTAATTACGCATGGCAGATTAATATGAAAATACAAGGCTGGGACGAAGCTCAAATAGTTTATCTTCTTGCAATAGCTTCGCCGACTCATGCTATTCCTGCAAGCTGTTATAAAAACGGTTGGGCAGGGAGCTCCTCTTACAGAAATGGAAATTCTTTTTACGGCATCCCGCTTTATTTGGGCTCAAATTATGGAGGACCATTGTTCTTTGCGCATTATTCATTTTTAGGATTTGATCCGCGGAATAAAAAAGATAGTTATACAAATTATTTTAATCAGAATAAAAATCATACGCTTATTAACAGAGCTTACTGTATAGCTAATCCGCAAATGTTTCCAGGATACGGCGCAAATTGCTGGGGTTTAACGGCCAGCGACGATCCGTTTGGATATCTGGCTCATGAACCGACAAGCAATAATGATAACGGCACAATTTCTCCTACTGCGGCTTTATCCTCTATGCCTTATACCCCTACAGAATCTATTGCCGCATTAAAAGAGTTTTACAATGTTTATGGAAAAAATCTTTGGGGCGTTTATGGATTTAAGGATGCGTTTAACGTTTGGAAAAGCTGGTACGCCGGAAGCTATCTTGCAATAGATCAGGGGCCAATTGTTGTGATGATTGAAAATTACAGAAGCCAGTTATTATGGAATAATTTTATGGCTAATTCTGAAATTAAGCCTATGCTTGATTCAGTTGGCTTTGTTGCAGATATTACCGACGTTAACGATAACAAAACGGCTAAGGTTAACGCATATAGCCTTATGAATAATTATCCGAATCCGTTTAATCCATCTACTATAATTGCATACAGCGTTCCTTCAAAAAGCAGAGTGGTATTAAAGATATATGATATGCTTGGCAAAGAAATATCATTATTGGTAAACGAAGAAAAAGCGGCCGGAAATTACAAAATAAGTTTTGACGGAAGTAAATTAGCAAGCGGGGTTTATTTCTATAAATTAGAAGCCGGCAGTTATATGAACGTAAAAAAAATGATCCTTCTAAAATAATATTAGTCTAAGGTAAATGAAAAATTCATTAAAATATCTGGCAGTTGTCCCATTTCTGTTTTTATGCTTAAGCTGCGGCGGGAAAAAAAGCGAAGGCATAGTAATAGATTTTTGGGGAATGGGAGTAGAGGGAGAAAAAGTCGATTCGCTTATGGTTGAGTTTGAAAAGCAGAATCCCGGTATAAAAGTAAAAGTTCAAAAAATACCATGGACGGCCGCTCACGAAAAATTGATTACATCATACGCCAGCGAAACCATGCCGGACGTATTTCAGCTTGGGAATACATGGATACCGGAGTTTGAAGCTCTTAATTCGATAGAGCCGCTTAACGGGATGATAAAAAAATCATCTATAGTAAAACCTGATAATTATTTTGCCGGAATATGGGAAACCAACGTTCTTGATTCCATTATTTATGGCGTTCCATGGTACGTAGATACTCGCGTATTATTTTATAGAAGCGACATATTAAAAAAAGCCGGATATGATAATCCTCCTAAAACATGGCAGGAACTTTACGATCTTTCCATGAAAATTAAAAAACTAAATAATAACGACAGGCAGTTTTCGTTTTTCCTTCCGGTTAACGAATGGGCTCCGTTTATAATATTTGGGCTTCAGGCAAATTCAACTTTATTGAAAAATAAAAATCAATACGGCGACTTTTCTGGTAAGGAATTTAAGAAGGCATATAATTATCTGATGCAATATTACGCAAATGGATTAGCTCCCAAAGGGATGAGCGAAGTAAGCAATATATATCAGGCTTTTGCCGAAGGATATTTTGCTATGTTTATTTCGGGTCCATGGAACGTAGTTGAAATGAAAAACAGGTTCCCTAAAAATATGCAGGATAAATGGATGGTTGCGCCTTTGCCTGCTCCGGATAATAATTATCCGGGAGTATCGCTTGCAGGCGGTTCGAGTCTTGTTATTGCAAAATCGTCAAAAAATAAAGAAGCGGCTTGGAAGCTTATAGAATTCCTTTCGACTAAAAAAACGCAGGTCGATTTTTATAAGTCGGTAGCGGATTTACCCGCAGTTAAAGAGGCATGGAACGATTCGGTATTTGTTTCAGATAAATACATGAAAGCGTTTTATGTACAGTTACAGCGAACTGTGCCTACTCCAAAAGTGCCGGAGTGGGAGCAAATAGTTATTTCTAAAATTCAAATAATGACTGAGCAGACTGCAAATAAATCAATGTCTGTAGACGACGCCTTAAAAAAACTTGATAACGACGTTGATAAAATTTTGGAAAAAAGAAGATGGATTATGCAACAAAAAATTAATAACGATTTAAATCGGCAGCAAAAAAAATGAAAAGAGACAATTCAAATCTTACAATGTTGTTATTTTTTGTGGCTCCTTCATTAGCCGTTATACTAGTATTCTTTTTCTTGCCTGTTCTGGCGGCTTTAGTAATGAGCTTTACAGATTTTGATATTTATTCGTTAGGCAATTTTTCTTACGTACGGTTTGTGGGGTTTGATAACTATATCAAACTGTTTGGCAATCCTACTTTTTGGCTTTCGCTAAAAAACACGTTTTATTTTGTGATAATAGGCGGGCCGCTTTCTGTAATGGTATCGTTAAGCGCGGCGCTCTTATTAAACAGTAAAGTAGTAAAACTTAAGGGGTTATTCAGACTTACATATTTTCTTCCGGTTGTAACTACATTAGTAGCTGTAGCTATAGTCTGGCGTTTTATTTATCATCCGCATTACGGCATGCTTAATTATCTGCTGGGCTTTGTTGGGATACATGAAATTGACTGGCTTGGCGACCCTAAGTTTTCTATGCCTGCAATTATAATTATGGCGGTATGGAAAAACTTTGGTTACAACATGATTATTTTTATTGCTGGACTTCAGAACATACCTGAGTATTTATACGAAGCCGCGGTTATGGAAGGCGCTAACGAGTGGCAGCAGTTTAAAAAAATTACAATCCCAATGCTTGCGCCGACCACATTATTTATAAGCGTAATTACTATGATTGGATACTTCCAGCTTTTTGCGGAACCATATGTAATGACTCAGGGAGGACCATTAAACAGCACGCTTAGTATTGTTTTGTATATGTATCAGGAAGGTTTCCGTTGGTGGAATATGGGGTATTCAACGGCGTTAGCGTTTGCGCTCTTTTTGATTATACTTGCGGCTACTTTGATTCAGTTCAAACTACAAAAAGAGACGGAGGACTAATATGAAAAAGTTTATAATTTATTCGTTAGTTATAGTAATTGCAATTTGCGCATTGCTTCCGTTTTTCTGGATGATATCGGCGTCGCTTATGCCTAATGGAGCGGCAAGCGTTTATCCGCCAAGGTTTATTCCAGAACATGTAACGTTTGAGCAATATAAGAGCCTGTTTACAAGACTAAATCTAACGCGCTTTCTATTGAATAGTTTGATAATATCAGTCGGCGTTACAGTTTGTTCACTTTTACTAAACTCGATGGCTGGATATGCTTTTGCAAAACACCGTTTTGCAGGCAAAAAAAGTTTGTTTAAACTGTTGCTTAGTTCAATGATTATTCCGGGGCAGGTAACAATGCTGCCAGTATTTTTAATGCTCAAAAATATGGGGCTAATCAATACTTATTTTGCAATTATTATTCCAGGAATGGCGAGCATATTTGGCATATTTTTGATACGGCAGTTTGCTTATTCAATTCCTGATAGTTTAATAGAAGCCGCAAAAATAGACGGAGCAAGCGAGTTTCAGATTTATAGCAGAATAATAATACCGCTTTGTAAGCCAATATTGGTAACGCTTGGCATATTTACATTTATGGGCACATGGAACGATTTTCTCTGGCCTCTTATTGTTATGACGGATTCGTCTATGTATACAATGCCCGTAGCTTTAGCCAATTTAATGGGCGAACATGCGCAGGATACCGAATTAATGATGGCCGGATCGGTTGTAACCATAATACCGGTGCTTCTTGTATTTTTAGTTTTGCAAAAGTATTATATAAAAGGAATTATGATGGGGAGCGTTAAGGGGTAGGGGAATAAGTAATAACATATATTATAAACGAGCTTGTTTTGAGTATGTAGTTACCCAAATATTAATATATGGAAACTGAAAATTTCTTTATTAATTATATTAAAAATACTATTGCATTTAGAGTAGGTATAGCATAAATTACAAAATGCAATTGAACTCTCAATTCTTTTATCGCCGAGGGATCGTTCGGAATAGTGTAGGTTGTTAAGACTGTGGAAGAAAACCATAAAATAGAATTATTAGAAAATTAATATTTCAACCGCATAGTATACTAAAAGATACTGCGGACAAAAATAACGCACTAAAGAAAGGAAACAATATGAAAGATGTAAAAAAAGAAGCGGCCCGGCGGTTTGATAGTTTTTACAATTTGGAGCGTGAGGAAGCGATAAAAAGAGGGAACTTCAATTCCGCGCGAGCTATCAGCAAGATGACTTTGATATTATCTCCATTTTTACTCCAAAAACCTTTATGTCCGCCAGATAAACTACCTGAAATATTAAATGATATATATATCGAAGATTATTTCGATGCGGGGAAAAAATTCCCTATTGAACAAAGCGAAGACAATACTATTGAACTGAATAAAAATAATTCTATTGAATTGGATCCTGATGGTATTAGTCTTGGCTGCTTTAATAATAATTTTGCATATTATGTGGAATTAAACTGTCTGGGAGTTTATTATTACGGACAACATCTTTTTGGTAAAATAGAAGAACTAGATAAAGAACCTGAACGCGTTATAAGGTTTAGCGAAATTATTGCAAGAATTGACGAACTATTGCAGTCTGCCGATAAATATTATTCTGCTCTTGGTTTTAATGGCTTGCTGAGTTTTAGTTTTGCTATTGAAGGTCTGCAAAAATTTAAACTAAATATTGGCAATGAAAGCTGCGAAGCAGGGGCGGGGGCGGATAGCATTTATTATGAAAATTCTTTTATGACAAACCAGATAATGTTTTCTAAAAAAGATATTATTCACAGCGCAATAAGAAAATTAGCGTTAGTGTATAAATTGGATAAGAAAATGGATTACGTAAAAGAATACGAAAATCTGTTTCATAAGGCGTATTAGTTTTTAGTTGAGGTCGGGGCGATTCATGAATCGCCCCGACTATCGCCCCGACGCCTCAATTAATGGGAAATTTTATTTTACTATTTGGTTTATTTCTTTCCGGGAAAATTATTATCTTTACGCTTTATTCTTTAAATTAAAAATAATTGAACTGATGAGCTTTGCAGATAAAATAGAAGAAAAAGAAAAAAAACGGATAGCTCTGACTTCTGTTATTGCGGCCGTTTTTCTCACCGGGTTTAAATTAGGCATAGGACTATGGACAAACAGTCTTGGTATCTTATCCGAAGCTGCGCATTCGGGATTAGATCTTATTGCCGCATTGGTAACTTTACTGGCAGTCAGGGTCGCAAGTAAACCAGCCGACGAAGATCATCAGTACGGGCATGGCAAAGTGGAAAATTTATCGGCTCTAATTGAGACTTTGCTTTTGCTGATAACATGCGTTTGGATTATTTATGAAGTTATACACAGGTTATTAGGCAAAGCTGTTCCGGTGGACGTATCTGCATGGGGCTTCTTTGTAATAATATTTTCAATGATTATAGATTTTACCCGTTCCAGAGCGCTATTGCGGATAGCAAAAAAATATAACAGCCAGGCTTTAGAAGCCGACGCGTTACATTTTTCAACCGATATATTCAGCTCTGGAGTAGTGCTAATCGGGCTTGCCGTATACTCATTCGGATTTCATTATGCGGATTCAGCGGCGGCTTTAGTAGTAGCTATAATTGTAATTATGATAAGCATAAGATTAGGTAAAAGAGCCATAGACGTTTTATTAGATAAGGCTCCAATTGGAGTAAAAGAAAAATTAACTCAACTTACATTAAGCATTCCGGAAGTAATTGAAGTGCACGATATCAGAGTAAGAAACTCAGGAGCGGAGACGCTCATAGAATTAAATATTCACGTAGATAATAAATTAAATATCAAAACAGCTCACGAAATTTCTAACATAGTTGAAGAAACTATACAGAAAGAAATCACAAAAAGCAGGGTAGTGGTCCATATTGAACCAGAAGAAAACTCGTAGAAAATAATAGGTTCTATCTGATTCTGTGACCAATATTATCCAACTAATCAATATTACCCACAATATTTCACTAATATTAAGTAATTGTTAAGGATTTGTCCGGTACAATTATTGTGTAAATTACTGTGGCAATTAATAAATCAATAAATAGAGGTAAAGAATGAAGAAATACATATATGTCCCTTTAACGATTCTACTATTGCTGACTTTTCAAACTCAGTCGTTTTCGTTTCAGGCAAAACCAGATAGCGATTCGCTTTCTGAAAGGCTGGACCGTTTAGAAAAGGAATTAAATAAACTAAAAGAAGTAAAGACCGCTCCTGTTGCTCCAATTCAGGTAGGAGGCCAGGCTTTTATTTATTATTCCTATACTACTAATAACGGAACCGATGGAAAAGATTTTAATAAATTTGATTTTGATAGAATGTATCTTACTGCAAAGGGAGATATTTACTCTAATGCAAAATTTAATTTCACTTCCGACATTTTCAGAAATGCGGCTACAGGCAGTTATTATGCCGGTTTAGCTATGAGGATTAAATTTGCATATATCGATTATGCGCCTACAAACGATTTTTCAATTAAATTAGGTATGATACCAACAGTATGGGTTGGATTTGTAGATACTTACTGGAAGTACAGAGGTATTTCTTCAGGAATAACCGATAAAGACTCCTACTTTTCAAGCGCTGATTTAGGCGTATCTGCTTCATACAATTTGCCTTCTAAGTTAGGCGAAATTTCTGCGTTTATATTAAACGGCAGCGGATATACAGCTCCGGAATCAAATCGTTATAAAGATTATGGCGCAAGATTAACATTAACTCCGTTTTCATCTAGCAACGCCTTAAAAGGTTTAACCCTTGCCGGATATGGATATAAAGGAAGCAACCTAAGCGTTCTTGGAACAGCCGCTCAGAGAGACCGTTTTGGCGGTTTATTCAGCTATACTTACTCATTCTTTTCGGCTAATGCAGAATATGACGTAAGAAAAGACGCAGACATTACTAACCTTGATAAAGTAGCTACAGGTAACGGTTTATCGGTATTTGGCGAAATTAAAGTGCCAATTGCAGAACTACACAATAAATTAGCTTTGCTTTGGAGATATGATTCTTATTACGCAAATGATCCTAATAAAGATAATGACGAAACAAGAAATAATCTTGCAATCGCTGGCGTATCTTACAAACTGCACGAAAAAGTAACTCTTGTGCTAGATTATCAGGCTACGCAGGCAATTAAACGTAATCCTTCTAAGTTAAGCGCAACAAAGACCGATAACGATACAAAATTGTTCTTTCACTCAATAATTAATTTCTAATATGCAATAAAAAGGAAAAAATGAAATCGAAATCGTTTAAGAATTGGAGCATTTTTGCGAAAATATTAAGCATTTCAATATTCTCTATAATTCCTGTGACGCTTATTCTACTCTTATATGTTCTTCCGAACGTTAAAGAATTATTAATCGATGAAAAGAAAATACAGACCAAAAATGCAGTTGAAATAGCCTATTCGTTAGTCACTGAATATCAGGATAGGATTAATAAAGGGGAGTTTGACCTTATAGAAGGGCAAAATAGAGCGATGAAAAGAATTTCAAAGCTCAGATATGGCAATGGTAAAGAGTATTTCTGGATAAATGATTTTGCTCCTAAGATTATTATGCATCCGCTTCGGCCTAAAATGGCCGGGCAGGATGCAAGCGTTATTAAAGACGCTGACGGCAATTCTATTTATCTTCAAATAGTGCAAATTTGCCAAAAAGACACCGGCGGCTTTCTCGTCTATAATCAATTAAAACCCGGCTTTAAAGACCCTCAACCCAAAGTATCCTATGTAAGAGCATACAAGCAATGGGGCTGGATTATCGGCACCGGCATATATCTTGAAGACGTTGAAATAGAAATGGCTGCTATTAAAAACTATTTTTTTATTGCAATAATTGCGGCAATATTATTAGCTATAGGGTTCGGATACTACGTTTCGCTCAAGATAAGCCGTCCAATAAAAACGCTTAATGACGCTGCTAAAAAAATAGCGCTTGGCGATACTGACATAAGCATAGATTCTGACACCGAAGATGAAATTGGCAGTCTTGCCGGTTCATTTGAGGTTATGGTTGGCAATATTAAAGAACAAAGCGAAATGAGCCAAAAAATTGCCGATGGCAACATGGACGCTAAAATTGTTCCAAAATCTGAAAAAGATATATTGTCAATAAGTCTTATCAATGTATCTGATACATTCAAAAATCTTGTAAAAGAGGTTTCGCAGCTTTCGGAATCAGCAAAAGACGGCAACCTTTCTATTCGCGGTAATGCCGGGCTTTTTAAAGGCGGATATAAAGACATCGTTGCGGGTATAAACAGCACTTTAGACGCAGTAATCCTTCCGTTGAATATGGCGGCTGAATATATGGATAGAATTAGCAAAGGCGATATTCCTCCAAAAATAACTGAACAATATTACGGCGACTTTAACGAAATAAAAAACAACCTAAACGTATGTATCGATTCCATTAAACTTGTAATAACGGACGTTTATTCACTTTCTGCCGGCGCCGTTGAAGGCAGGTTAGATGCAAGAGCGGATATAACAAAACATCAGGGAGATTTCAGGAGAATTGTTGAAGGCGTTAACGGCACTCTTGATGCAGTGACAGAACCTCTGAAGTTGGCTTCTACTTATATGAATAATATAAGCAAAGGCGTAATTCCAGCGAAAATTGAAAAAGACCTGAAGGGCGATTTCAACGAAATAAAGACAAGTATTAACGATTTAATACACTCAACAAATCTTATCACTACTGGAATCCATCGAATAAGCCTTAGCATACTTGATGGCAACTTTAATGACAGAGGCAAATCGCAAATGGTTGTAGGCTCCTGGAGTATATTGATTGAAGATATAAATTCTATTATGGATACTCTGATAAAATATATCAGATTTATGGGAAAAAACATAACTGATATTTCGAAAGGAGAAATACCTGAAAGAATAAATGAAAAATATAAAGGGGACTACGACAGTATAAAGCACGATCTTAATATATGCACAGACACAATAAGAGCTCTTGTAAACGATATGAACGCTCTTTCGGCTACTGCAATTGAAGGAGACTTGAAAACGCGCGCAGACGCTTCAAAGCATCAAGGAGATTTCAGAAAAATAGTTGAAGGAGTTAACAATACTCTTGACGCTGTAATTACTCCGTTGAATGCCGCGGCAGATTATATAGAAAAAATTAAGAACGGCGAAATGTCAGAGCCTATAACTGAAGAGTTTAAAGGCGATTTCAACGGGATTAAGAATAATCTAAATGATCTTATTAAAACTGTAGCTACTATTTTCAGAGGCATGGATAGGATTGCCAACAATATGCGAAACGGAGTTCTCACAGATCGCGGGAACCAAAAACTATTTTTGGGGACGTGGGAAAGGCTGATTGGCAGAATTAATGAAATCATTGAAGCCTTAGTCGGTCCAATCCATTTTATGGCCGGTAATATAAACAACATATCTAAAGGCGAAATACCAGAACAAATTACAGATGAATATCATGGCGAGTTTAACGACGTAAAAATTAACTTAAACACATGTTTTGCGTCAATTAATGCGCTAATTACAGATATGATTATGCTTTCAGATAATGCCGTTGAAGGCAGACTCAGCCAAAGAGCCGACGCGTCAAAACATCTTGGCGATTATGGGAAAATAATCAAAGGGGTAAACGATACGTTAGACTCAATTGTTATTCCAATAAACGAAGGAGTAAAGGCTCTTGAAAAAATGTCTTTAGGCGATATGACGATTAGGATAACCAGCGATTATAAGGGCGATCATCAGCTCATTAAAAATAGCATAAACGCCGTGGCTGAATCCTTGAACAAAGCCTTGAATGACGTTTCAGAGGCCGTATCCGCTACTGCAAGCGCAAGCAACCAGATAAGTTCAAGCACAGAAGAAATGGCCGCTGGCGCAAGCGAGCAGACTCAACAGGCCGCAGAAGTAGCCGGAGCTATTGAACAAATGACTAAAACGATTCTTGATAATACTAAAAATGCAACAAACGCAGCGACTAACGCAAAAGACGCCGGGCAAAAGGCTAAAGAAGGCGGTAAAGTTGTTAGCAACACTATTGAAGGCATGAACAGAATTGCCAAAGTTGTAAAGAAGTCTTCTGAAAAAGTTCAGGCTCTTGGCGAAAGCAGCGACCAAATTGGAGAAATTGCGCAAGTTATTGACGATATAGCAAACCAGACAAACCTGCTTGCTTTAAATGCGGCTATTGAAGCCGCCAGAGCGGGCGAACAGGGAAGAGGCTTTGCCGTTGTTGCCGATGAAGTGCGTAAACTTGCCGAAAGAACTACAAAGGCTACTAAGGAAATAGCGGATACAATTAAAAAAATCCAGAAGGATACGGCTGATGCGGTTCTTGCTATGGATGAAGGCGCTAAAGAGGTTAATGCCGGTATAATACTTACTAATGAAGCGGGCGACTCTCTTAAGGAAATAATTGCTAGCGCCGAAAGAGTTGTAGATAATGTTTCGCAGGTGGCCGCCGCAAGCGAAGAACAATCGTCAGCTGCAAGCGAAATAAGCAAGAGCATAGAGGCTATTAGCAGCGTTACGCAGGAAAGCGCTTCCGGTACTAACCAGATTGCTCAAGCCGCTGAAGACCTGAACAGGTTAACTCTTAACTTAGAAAAATTAGTCGATCAATTCAAAATAAATGACCGCGGTTCAGTTAAAAAAACTGCCATTGTGAAGCATAGATAGCTACAGAAAGCCTATTTGTAAAGAGCCTGGCGGGGGAATAAATCTGTCAGGCTTTTTTTTATTAAAATAATGGCTTTGAGACTCATTCTTTATCCTCAAATTCCGGTTATATAGAATAATCATATTGATTAATTTTCTTGTCGATTATTGAAAAATAAACTAATTAAAAAAAATTACGATAATACACTTACAAAGCATTATACCTTGGGCGGGTATGATCTGTTGACTGAAAAGATGGGCGTTTTGAACCTAAAAATTGTGTGTCCCTAAATAAAATATTCATATATAAAAATGCTAAACGGAAGCAAAGGATTATGCGATTCTATACCCAAATCCTGATTTCAGAAAAGAAATATGACTCTATTTATTCAGAGCTATTGGCTGATAAAACAAAAACGTATCAGCGGACGAATAGATCTGTAAGTAGACGTATGTGTTGTAATACGCAGAATAATTTTTGTAGCGATAACAATTTCAATAAGTTATTACGAATAAAAAAACAATTCTGTCATATCGAAAAAATCAATTCATTCAGGGGCTTACAAATAAACGTTCAATCACTTTTACAAACAATTAAAATGGAGAAAGCATGAAAAAGATGTCATACCTTCTTGTAGCTATGTTGGGAATTTGCCTAAATCTAAACGCGCAAAC
>DBTY01000057.1 GCA_002307295.1 Ignavibacteriales bacterium UBA1304 | reverse complement strand
GTTACTTTGAAGGAGAGTTTTTTGGTATGTCAGATAATGATATCAACGGTTTTAGACTGCGTCACAGTTATGTAAAATTTGACTGGGAAAATACCTGCATATTATTCGGGCAGTATTGGCATCCAATGTTTTCTACAGATATAATTCCATCATTTAGTTTTGCGGCTCCATTTATACCATACTCAAGAAATCCGCAAATAAGAGTTACTCAAAATCTAAATAAGAACTTAAGTCTAGCCTTTACGGCCATGACCGAAAGAGATTTTCAGAGCAACGGTCCGGATGCGCAGAACAATTCCATAAAGAGCAATGCATTTTTGAAAAATGGCGTTTTACCAATGCTTGATTTGCAACTGGTCGGCAAATATGACGGATTAGTACTAGGAGCAAATGCAGACTACAAATCGCTTATGCCACGCCTGAAGGCTCAGGACGGAACAAAAACAAATGAAAGAATTAACAGTTTTGCCGGGACTGTATTTGGCAAAGTTAATCTTGCAAAAGACTTTGCAGTTAAATTCCAGGGCGTATATGGTCAGAATCTTGATAATTTAACAATGGGAGGCGGATATGCGACAAAGGCGAGCGATACGACTCAATATACAAATATGAACACGGCTTCAGGCTGGGTTGAATTGTGTTATGGAAAAACTATTGCATATAACTTATTTGTAGGCTATGAAAAAATACTTGGAACAGATGATAATACAAATGGCAAGTATTATGCATTTTTAACAAATATGGACGAAGCATTTAGAATAGCGCCAAACGTCAGTTTTTATTTTTCAAAAGTAAAAGTAACAACAGAGCTTGACTATACAGACGCTATCTATGGCAATATAAATACAAAAGATAAATCGAATATAACTGAAAAATACAGAGTGGCTAATTACAGATTTAGCCTATCCTGCATGTATTCATTTTAACTTAATAAAAATAAATTATAGGTATTGTTATGAACTGGTTTTATAATCTAAAAATTAGCAAAAAACTTGTTTTGTCGTTTCTAATTGTGTCTTTTATAAGCGTTTTGATGGTTTGGCTTGCAATAATGAAATTGGGCGAGATTTCTAAGCAGGACAAATACATGTATAACAACTGCGTAATTGCAATCCAGGATCTTGGGATTGTGAGTTCAAAGTTTGAGCTTGCAATGGCTCTTACAAGAGATCCTGTTATGATCACTGATGAAAAATTGAAAGCCGCAAATATTGATGCGCGAAATGAACTGACAAAAGGAATTAATGAATATCTAAAAGATTACGAATCAAGAATTTCTACTCCTGAAGAAAAAGAATTATATAATAAATTTATAAATGCAAGAAAAGCATTTAAACCCATAATACAAAAATTTAACGGGTATCTTAAAGCCGGAGATTTGAAAGAGGCCGCGAATTTTTTCCAGGGGGATTTTACAGTGGTTTCGGGAAATCAGAGAGCTGCATTGCAAGATATAATACAGTATAAAACTGATTATGCTAAAAATCTTAGCCAGAATAATGAAGATCAATCCAACGCAGCAACAACAAAGTTAATTATACTAGCAATTATTGGGTTTATTGTATCGCTTGGATTGGGACTATTTGTAGCGAATCTAATTAAAAAGTCAGTAGCAAAAATACTGATAATGGCGCAGGAATTAAAAAAAGGACATGTGCAGGCAAGATCAAATATTGAATGTGAAGACGAGATTGGTATAATGGCAAAAACTTTAGACGCTTTTGCAGATCAATTAGATCAGTTTGCCGGAGCGATGAACTGTATAGCCCAGGGCGAAGTTTCTATTGAAGTTCCAATGTATGATAAAGATGATAGATTGGCTCCAGCGCTAAATGGTATTACTAAAGCGTTACGAGAACTGTTGGCAGAAACTAAAAGTCTTGTAAGCGGAGCAATAGAGGGAAAACTTTCTATAAGAGGGAATGCCGAAAAATTTAATGGAGGTTATAAAGAAATAATTGCAGGCTTTAACGGAACGTTAGACGCAGTTATAGGCCCGTTAAATATGGCCGCAGAATATATGGATCGTATTAGTAAGGGCGATATTCCTGCAAAAATAACAGAACAATATAACGGCGACTTTAACGAAATAAAAAATAATTTAAATATCTGTATTGACGCAATACAACTTGTCATAACCGACGTATATTCGCTTTCTGCCGGAGCTGTTGAAGGCAAATTAAATACAAGAGCCGATATAACAAAACATCAGGGAGATTTCAGAAAGATAGTACAAGGAGTAAACGGCACTCTTGACGCAGTGACAGAACCTCTAAAGTTAGCTTCGTCTTATATGAACGATATAAGCAAAGGCGTTATTCCTGAAAAAATTGAGAAAGATTTGAAGGGAGATTTTAATGAAATTAAAACAAGCATTAACGATTTAATCCATTCTACAAATCTTATTACAACAGGCATCCACAGAATATGCAATAGTGTTCTTAATGGAAACTTAACCGAGAAAGGAAGACCTGAAATGGTAGTCGGTTCCTGGCGCGTGCTCATAGAGGATATTAATTTAATAATGGAAACGCTTATTACAAATATCAGATTTATGGGTAAGAATATCACTGCTATTGCAAAAGGAGAAATACCAGAAAAAATTACAGAAGAATATAAAGGAGATTATAATGAAATTAAAAATAATCTTAATGTTTGTTTCTCTGCTGTAAATGCTCTAATTGACGATATGAAAGACTTATCGGAAGGAGCTATTGAAGGCAAGTTAAGCAAACGAGCCGACGCTACAAAACACCAGGGAGATTTTAGAAAAATTGTTGAAGGCGTAAACGATACCCTTGACGCTTTTACAATACCGCTAAACTCTGCCGCTAATTATATTGAAAAAATTAAAAACGGCGAAATGGCCGAGCCTATTACCGAAGAATTTAAAGGCGATTTTAACGGGATCAAAAATAATCTAAATGATCTTATTAAAACTATAGCTACTATTTTTGTAGGCATGGATAGAGTTGCCAATAATATGAGAATTGGAAATCTTACAGATCGTGGGAATGAAAAAATATTTTCTGGAACATGGCAAAGGCTAATTGGCAGAATAAATGAAATAATAGAAGCTCTTGTTAGCCCAATTCATTTTATGGCCGGTAATATAAATAAAATATCTAAAGGCAATATACCGGAACAAATAACTGACGAGTATAAAGGCGAATATAACGAAGTAAAAAAGAACCTGAATACTTGTTTTGAATCAATACATGCTTTGATAGCAGATATGACCATGTTATCAGGAAATGCAGTTGAAGGCAGGCTAACCCAAAGAGCCGACGCGAGTAAACACCTTGGAGATTATGGGAAAATAATAAAAGGCGTAAACGATACGCTTGACGAAATATTAACTCCAATAAAAGAAGGGGTAATAGCTCTTGAGAAAATGTCTTCTGGCGATATGACAGTTCGCATTACCAGCGACTATAAGGGCGATCATCAGCTGATAAAGAACAGTATAAACGGCGTAGCGGAATCGCTAAGTCATGCATTGAACGACGTATCGGAAGCTATCTCAGCTA